>JAJAZD010000353.1 GCA_026785945.1 Pseudonocardia sp.
CGGTCGTCACGACGGCACCGCGCACCCGGCCCGGCCCGGGGGCGGGCAGCGGCGTCCCGGTGCGCAGGGCGTCGGCGAGCCGGGCCCGCGCCGCGCGCTCGCCGTCGGCGTCAGCGCCCGCCCAGAGCAGCAGCCGGGGTGTGGCGTGGCGGATGTCGGTGACCGTCATGGTGCCTCCTCGTCGATGGGTCCCGTCGATCGTCGGGGGCCGGCCTCGAGAGCGGCCCGAGCACGTCTCGACGGGCGCCGCGTACGGTCGGCCCGTTCCGCCGGGTGCGGACCGGCCGGAGGGAGCGAGGATGCGGGTCGAGGACGTCTGGGTGCGGGGTCACGGAGTGCGGTTGCCGTCGACGGTGGAGGTGTCCGACGCGATCGACCGCGGCGAGTGCACCCCGGAACTGGTGGCCCGCACCGGGGTGCGGTCGGTGGCGTTCTCGCCGGACGAGTCGGCGGCCGAGATGGCGGCGGCGGCCGCGCGCGTCGCGCTGAACCGCGCCGGGTCCGGGCCGGACGAGGTGGACCTGATCCTGCACGCCGACACCTACCACCAGGGCCAGGACCTGTGGCCGGTGACGTCGTTCGTGCAGCGGGAGACGCTGCGCAACAGCTGCCTCGCCGTGGAGATCCGGCAGATGTCCAACGGCGGGATGGCGGCGCTGGAGCTGGCGGTCGCCCACCTCCAGGCCCGCGACGGCCGGGACGCGCTGCTCACCACGGCCGACCGCTTCTGCCTGCCCGGCATCGACCGGTGGCGGACCGATCCCGGCACCCCTTACGGCGACGGCGGCACGGCGCTCGTGCTGTCCCGGCGCGGCGGCTACGCGCGGCTGCGGTCGGTCGCGACCCACGCCGACTCCGACCTGGAGGGGCTGCACCGCGGCGACGAGCCGTTCGGGCTGGCGCCGTTCCAGCACCGGATGCCGGTGGACTTCGGGGCGGCCAAGCAGGCGTTCCTGCGCGAGCACGGCATCTCGTTCGGCATCGCCCGGTCCGTCGAGGGGCAGCGGATCGTCATCGACCGGGCGCTCGCCGACGCCGACCTCGAGCTCGCCGACGCGGAGTGGGTGGTGCTGCCGCACTTCGGGCAGCGCCGCCTCGCGGTGAACTACCTGCGCCAGTACGGCATCGACGAGCGGCGCACCACGTGGGAGTGGAGCCGCACGGTCGGGCACCTCGGGGCGGGCGACCAGTTCGCGAGCCTCGCCCATCTCGTCGACAGCGGCCGGGCCCGGCCGGGGGACCGTTGCGTCCTGATCGGCGTGGGGGCCGGGTACAGCTGGGGCTGCGCGGTGGTGGAGATCGAGTCCACCCCGGACTGGGTCGCGGCCTGACTCAGCCGTCGCGGTGGAACGCGGCGAGCCGGTGCGCCTCGGCGTCGACGGCATTGCGGTCCGCGGGCCGCAGCGGCGCGAACGGGGCGAGCTCGACCTCTTCGCCGGTCCACCGCCACGTCCCGGCGACGCGGCCGTCCACCAGGAACGTCGGTACCGACTGGGGGGTGCCGAACACCTTCTCCCGGTGCTCCGCGGCCAGGATCCGTGCCCGGGTGGTGTGGCCGAGCAGCAGCAACGCGTCGAACTGCCCGAGGAACCGCACGGGGACGGGCACGTCGGCGTCGGGGATCGGCGCGCGCGGGACGTCGAGCAGCGGGTGCCCGTCAGGGTCGCGGAACCGGCGCACGGTGAGCCGGTCGAGCACCGCCCTGGTCTCGGTGATCGTCCAGCCGGCGTAGCGGGCGATGTCGCCGGGGACGGCCGGCCCGAACCCGCGCAGGTAACGCACGACGAGGCGCTCCTCGGCGCCGGCAAGGTCGACCGGCGCGCGGCGGCGCAGCCAGGTCGCCGCGAGGCCGTAGACGTGCGCGCGCGGCCGCTCCCAGGTCCCGGCCGGAGGGACCCGGACGAGGTCGAGCCACAGCTGCACAGCGGCGAACGCCGCCTTCGGGTGACCCGCGGCCACCAGTGCCTCGACGATCTCGGCCTGGCGCAGCGGCCCGCGGGCGAGCAGGTCGCGGACCAGGTCGGTGGCGCCGTCGATGTCCAGGTCGGCGGCTGCGGGGTCCGAGCGCAGGTGCAGGCGGCGGCGCTGCTCGCGGACCGCGTCGGACAGCGGGCCGAAGTCGGCAGCGGACACCATGTGGATCGTCGAGCGCATCACCCACGCCTGGACGATGCGGCGGCGCAGCAGCGCGTCGGTGAGGTCGGCACGCCGGAAGCCGGACAGCCGTGACCACAGCCCGATGTAGGCCGACGGCGCGTACTGGGTCTGCAGCCCGCCCACGCGCTCGACGGCCTGCTCCGGGGTGAGCGGAGCCCGCTCCAGCAGGAGCTGGCGGGCGAGCAGGGCGCGATGAAGCTGCTCCCATGAGAGGGCGCGTTCGGGCACCGTCCCATCCTCCCCCAGCGGGTCGAGGCGGGCTTGAGCATCAATGAGCGGCGGCTCGAGACGATGATCACAAATGGACGGGTGCCACCGCCGTCGTCTCGCCGATCCCGGGCAGCGACCCGCGCGGCTCACCACGTCGACGATAAGCTCGCCCACCTCGGTGGTAATGAAGAGCCGCGTCACCGGACCGATGAACGTGCTGCTCAGGACGGCGCCAGGGAGGCCGCCCTCGCCGACCGTTGGCTCATCGGGCCGCTCGCGACCTCCGGGGCCGAGGGTTGGCGCAGCGCCAGCACCACGTAGAACGGGGTGAGCGCGGTACCGATCAGCATCGTGCCCGCCGAGAGCACGACCCTGTAGGGAAAGTCCGCTCGGTACTGTGGCGGCCACCGACGCGATCACGTTGTCAAGCGTGGGCCGCCCGTCGGCGTCCGATGGCGGCCCCGCTGATGACGAACAGCGGCGTCGGCTCGCTTCTGCGTCGGGTAGGTCGTGAACGTCGTCCACTTCGTGACGCGAGCCCACGTCGAAGGCCGCAACCCTTGTCTCGAGGTGATCTGCTCGGCCCGGATTACGGCCAGCAGCACGAGGGAGACCATCGGGTCGAGCAGCCACGCCGCCCACCAGAGTGTCGTGAACGGGGGCGCTCCGGCGGCGGCGAAGCGCTGCACGTTGACAGTGGTGAACGC
>JAJAZD010000354.1 GCA_026785945.1 Pseudonocardia sp.
GACGCCGCGGACCTGCTGGCCACGCTGCACGCGCGCCTGCGCAACGATCCGGCGACCGAGCGTGGCGTGGCACTTCGCGAGCTGGCCGCGATCAACCGGCTCCGGCTCGACCGCCTGCTGGCCACCGAATTCCCCGCCACCGATTCCCCCGCCTCCGGTTCCCCCGCCACGGATGCCCCGCCGCCGGCCACCGAGGAGATCACGTGACCCTGTCCACCCACGTGCTCGACGCAGCGCTGGGCCGGCCCGCCGCCGGTGTGGCCGTGCGCCTGGAGCGGGGAGCCGAGCTGCTCACCTCCGCCAGCACCGACGCGGACGGCCGCGTCCGCGAGCTGGGCGATCTCGTCGCCGGCACCTACCGGATCACCTTCGACACGGGCGCGTACTTCGCCGCCACCGGCCAGCGGGGCTTCTACCCAGAGGTGACCATCACGTTCGCCGTCGCCGACCCGGGGCAGCACCACCACGTGCCGCTGCTGCTGTCCCCGTTCGCCTACTCGACCTACCGCGGGAGCTGAGACATGGGGATCGTCCTCGGGGCCAACGAGTACGGGAAGGCGGAGAACCGGCTCGTCCGGATCCACCGCGACACCGCCCGTCACGAGATCCGCGACGTCACCGTCTCGACCGCGCTGCGCGGGGACTTCTCGGCCGCCCACCTCGTGGGGGACCAGTCGCGGGTGCTCCCGACCGACACGCAGAAGAACACCTGCTACGCGTTCGCGAAGTCGAAGGGCCTGGGTGAGATCGAGGACTACGCACTCACCCTCGCGCGGCACTTCCTCGACACGGTGGAGCCGGTGACGGGCGCACGGATCGAGGTGGCGGAGTTCGGCTGGGACCGGGTCGAGGTGGGGGGGTCCGGGCACGACCACACCTGGGTGCGTCGGGGTTCGGAGGTGCGCACCACGGTCGTGACCGTCGACGGCGACGGCGCCCGGGTGCAGTCCGGCCTGCGCGACCTGGTGCTGCTCAAGTCCACCGGCTCGGAGTTCGCCGGGTTCCTCGTCGACGAGTACACGACGCTGGCGCCGACGCACGACCGGATCATGTCGACCTCACTGGTCGCCGGCTGGCGCTACGGCGACGCTTCGGTCAGGGGTGCCGGCATCGCGTGGGACACGACGTGGGCCGACGTCCGGCGCATCCTGCTGGAGCGCTTCGCGACGGTGCACTCCCTGGCGCTGCAGCAGACGCTGTGGGAGATGGGCCGCGCCGCGTTGCAGGCACACCCGGAGATCGCCGAGATCAGCCTGTCGGCCCCGAACCGCCACCACTTCCCGGTGGACCTCGAGCCCTTCGGCCTGGCGAACGAGAACGAGGTGTTCTACGCCGCCGACCGCCCGTACGGGTTGATCGAGGCCACGGTGACCCGCGACTGACGACCGGGGCCCTGTCCCCAGCTCGGTTTCGGATCACGTGACCCTCCAGCGGTTCAGGGCGTCGAGGTCGAGCTCGGCGCCGATACCGGGTGGCACGGGTACGCAGCCGTCGGCGTCGATGCGGACCGGCTCGGTGAGCATGAAGTCGCGGCGCTGCGGCGTCCAGCCGGGAGGGTCGTAGGGGAACTCGAGGAACGGTCCGCCGCCGATGCCGGCGACCACGTGCAGGTTGGCCAGCAGCCCGACGCCGTTCGTCCAGGTGTGGGGGGTGAACGCGCGGTGTTTGAAGTCCGGCCGGCGCCGGTCGATGCGCACCTTGAGCGCGCGGAAGCCCTCCTCGCGGAGCGCGACGGCGGACTCGGCGCGCTCCCGGGGCGCCAGCAGCGAACCGCAGGAGGCGTAGGCGGGGACGCGGTCCAGCGCTCCGCCGAACAGGGTGGCGACCGGAACGCCGGTGACCTGGCCGACGATGTCCCACAACGCGACCTCGAGCGGCCAGCACCGCCCGCCGTGGAAGTTGATCGACTCGATCGTGCGGACGTGCCGCTGCACCTGCAGCGGGTCCCGGCCGACGAACAGGTGCTCGCGCCCGTCGAGCCCGGCCATCGTGTCGCCGGACCCGACGCCGACGACGCCCTCGTCGGTCTCCACCCGCACGATCACCGCATCCGCATGGCGGCGCGGCCGCGGATCCCAGGCCGCGGCGAACGGCGGGTCCAGCGGCATCGACAGCCGGTCCAGGCGGATCGCGGTGATCTGCACGGTGCAGGTCGGGCCGGATCGGTCAGGCCGGCCCGATGAGCCCCTTCTCGGAGAGCCACGTGCGCGCCACCTCACGCGGCGGGAGGCCGTCCTGCGAGACCTGCCGGTTCAGCTCGGACATCGTCTCGTCGTCCAGCGCGGCGGTGATCGGCTCGAACACCTGCGCGATCGCGGGGTTGCGGTCGAACGCCTCCTTGCGCACCGTCAGCGAGGCGTTGTAGTTCGGGTGGAACTTCTTGTCGTCGGTGAGCACCCGCAGCCCGAGCTCCGCGATGCGGCCGTCGGTGGTGAACACCTCGCCGAACAGGCACTGGGCGGGGTCCGCGGTCGCCTGGTAGATCACACCGGTGGCCAGCACCTGGGGGGCGGGCACCTGGAAGTCGTAGGCGGTTTGCAGGCCGGGCAGGCCGTCGTCGCGGCTCGAGTACTCGGTCTCGATGCACACGGTGCCGGGCTGGCCGCTCTTCACGTACGCGGCCATGTCGGACAGCGTCGTGAGGTTGAGCTCGGCAGCCTTCTCCTCCTTCACCGCGAAGGCGTAGGTGTTGTTGAAGGGTGTGCGCCCGACCCACTCGATCTGGTTCTCGGCGAGGTCGCGCTCCTTCACCGCCGTGTACTGCTCCTCCTCGTCGGCGATGGGCGTGGTCTCCTTCAGGAAGGTGATCCACGCGGTCCCGTTGTACTCCCAGTACAGGTCGATGTCGCCGGCGACCAGCGCGTTGCGTGTCGCCTCCGTGCCGCCGACGTTGCACCGGTCGGTGACGGTGGCCTTCACCGACTCCAGTGCCGCGATCGCCACCTGGCAGAGCACCAGCTGCTCGTCGAAGTCCTTGCCGCCGACGGCATAGGTCTGGCCCTGCAGCGACACCCCCTCGGCGAGCCCGCCGCCCTCGGCCGCCGGGCCGGTGCTGCTGAGCCCGCCGCAGCCGGCGAGGACCATGGTGGCGGCGCCGACGAGGGCCACCCCGAGTCGTGATCGTGTCGAGCCCACGTTGTGCTCCTCAGGTGTCAGCCGGCATCGCTGCCGGCGGGAGATCGATCGGACGGTCACCCGCTGCGGCGGCGGACCAGGTACTCGGCCACACCGGCGAGCCAGTCGATGAGCAGGGCCAGCGCGGCCACGAGCGCCGCGGCGACCAGCGTCGCGGTCGGCCGTCCGAGGCGGAGCGCCCCGTCGATGATGTTGCCCAGACCGCCCGCCCCGATGTAGGTGGCCAGCGTCGCGGTCGCCACGTTGAGCACCAGCGCCACCCGGATCCCCGCGACCATCACCGGCACGGCCAGCGGGAGCTCCACCCGCCACAGGGTCTGCCGCGACGACATGCCCATCCCGCGCGCCGCCTCGACCATGGCCGGGTCCACCTGCGCCAGGCCGACGGCCGTGTTCGTCACCACCGGCAGGAACGACGCGACCACGAGTGCCACGATCGCCGTGGTCGCGCCGAGCCCGAGCGGGCTGAACGCGAGCAGAATGATCACGCCGAACGGCGGCAGGGCCTGCAGGAAACCGGTGAGGGCGAGCACGCCGGGCTGCACCCGCCGCAGCGCGGGCCGGCTGAGCACGATCCCGAGCGGGATCGCCAGCGCGATGACGATGGCGGTGGACACCGCCGTGAGGTAGAGGTGCTCGCCGAGGCGGGCGGTGATGTTCTCGACGTTGATCGTGCGCCGCTCGATGGTGTCGAGGGTGCGGGTGGACAGGTAGAGGGCGACCAGCCCGAGCCCGACGACCACGATGATCGGCACCGCGACCAGCGACCGGTCGGCCTTCCGTGTCGACCCCGTGCTCCCGGGCCCCGTGGGGCGGGCGACCTTCGACTCGCCGACCGTGGCGGTCACGGGCGCCTGCCCTTCGTGGGCAGCTCCCGCACGAGCGCGTCCCAGCGCAGCGCACCCTGCGGGCGGTCCTCGTGGTCGACCACGGCGACCAGTGGCGTCCGCATGTCGAGCATGACGTCCACGGCGTCGTAGACGGTGCCCGACAGCGGGACGGTGACCAGCGGCGGCATCTCGGAGACGCCGGGCAGGTGGCTCCACGCGACGGCTCGGCCCGCGGCGTCGGCCCGGTAGGTCGGGTGCCCGTTGGGCGAGTCGACCCCGTCCACGGAGATCTGCTCGAGCTCGAGCCTGCTGAGCTCGAGCAGCGAGAGCCTGCGCACCGCGGCGCCGCTGCCGACGAACTCGGCGACGAAGTCGTTGGCGGGGTGGGTGAGGATCTGCTCCGGGGTGTCGTACTGCTGCAGTACGCCGCCCGGGCCGAACACGGCGATCCGGTCGCCGAGCTTCACCGCCTCGGTGAGGTCGTGGGTGACGAAGCAGATGGTCTTCGCGATCTGTCGCTGGATCTCCAGGAACTCGTCCTGCAGGCGGTCGCGGGTGATCGGGTCGATGGCCCCGAACGGTTCGTCCATCAGCATCACGGCCGGGTCGGCGGCCAGGCCGCGGGCGACACCGACCCGCTGCTGCTGGCCGCCGGAGAGCTGGCGGGGGTGCCGGTCGCGGAAGTCGCGCGGCTCCAGCCCGACCAGGTGCAGCAGCTCGTCCACGCGGGTATCGATCCGCTTGCGGTCCCAGCCGAGGATGCGCGGCACCACGGCGATGTTGTCGGCGATCGTGAAGTGCGGGAACAGCCCGACCTGCTGGATGACGTAGCCGATGCGGCGCCGCAGCTGGTCGCCGTCGACTCCCGTGACGTCCTCGCCGTCGAGCAGGATCCGGCCGCTGGTCGGCTCGATCAGCCGGTTCATCATCTTGAGGGTCGTGGTCTTGCCGCATCCCGACGGCCCGATGAGCATGACGATGTTGCCGTCGGGAACGTCGAAGTCGAGCTGCGCGACGGCGTGGCGGGTCTGGCCCGGGTAGGTCTTGGTGATGCCCTGCAGCGCGATCATCGGATGGGCGATCGTCGGACGGGCGATCATCGGACGGGCGATCGTCGGACGGACGTCATCGGACACGGATCCCCCTGGGAGTGGTGAGCCGCGCGATGGCGAAGAACGCGATCTCGTAGACGGCGGCGACGGCGAGGCACCCGAGCGTCCCGGCCAGTACCTGGTTGAACGAGTTGACCGCCCCGAGGCGACCGAGGCCGGTGAACAGGGGCTGGCCGAAGCCGGGGCCCCGGACGATCGCGGCCACGACGGCGACCCCGATGAGGATCAGGGTGGCCACCCTGATCCCCGAGAGGATCACCGGCCAGGCCAGCGGGAGCTGCACCCGCAGCATCCGGCGTACCGGGCCGAGCCCCATTCCACGGGCGGCGTCGAGTACCGCCGGATCGACCGACGACAGCCCGGCGACCGTGTTGCGCAGCACCGGGTACGTCCCGTAGATCGTGAGCCCCACCAGTGCGGGCGCCACGCCGATCCCGAGCACCGGCTGCAGGAGCCCGAACAGGGCCAGCGAGGGAACGGTCAGTGCGGCCGAAGCGAGCAGGAGTGCGGTCTCCCGGCTGCCGACGCGCATCTTGCGCGTCCACGACTCCGGGGTCAGCTCGTTGGTGTGCAGCAGCACGCCGAGGGCCAGCGCGATCACACTCGCCGCCGCGACGGCGTAGAGCACCAGCAGGAAGTGTTGCTGAGCGTAGAAGCCCAGCGTCGAGAGTTCGCTCCCCACGTACTCGCCGAATCCCAACGTGGCTCCGATCAGATGTGTGGGCTGGTCACGCGGTGTGATCGGGTCGGTCCTCTTGACGGCTCCCTCGTGCTGTCGCAGTGCATGAGTTTACCTGGGTCCGGCCGTCCGGGGTCATGTCACGCCTCGACAGCTGTCGCCGGCGCGCCCGGACCTCACCGCCGGGGAGTGGAGGGCGAGGTGGCCCCCGCAGTCGAGGAAGGCGTCCAGGTTCTCCGTCAGGCCGGCGTCATGGCGCGCGTCACGGCCGCGACTTCTCCCCCGCCGCCGCCATGCGTTGTACTTTCGCTCATGGACTTCCTGGCCCCGACGACATGGGCGGACGCGCTCGCGGCCAAGGCGGAGCATCCCGACGCTCTCCCCGTCGCGGGCGGCACCGACGTCATGGTGGAGATCAACTTCGACCACGCCCGCCCGCCCGCCCTGCTCGATCTCACCCGCCTGCCGGTCCTTCGGGAATGGGCCCGTGACGGCGGGCGCATCCGGCTCGGTGCGGGCGTCACCTACGCGAGGGTGATCGACGAGCTGGGGGCGACGCTCCCGGGACTCGCGATGGCCTCGCGCACCGTGGGATCCCCGCAGATCCGCAACCGCGGCACCGTCGGGGGGAACCTCGGGTCCGCCTCACCCGCCGGGGACAGCCACCCCGCACTGCTCGCCGCCGACACGACCGTGGAGGTGGCGTCGGTGCGCGGGGTCCGGCTGCTCCCGATCGGGGAGTTCTTCACCGGCGTCAAGCGCAGCGCCCTGGCCCCCGACGAGCTGATCGCCGCGGTGCTGATCACCCCGCCGAGCGGGCCGCAGCAGTACTGCAAGATCGGCACACGCAACGCGATGGTGATCGCGGTGTCGGCCTTCGGGTTCGCGCTGCACCCCGACCGCCGGGGCGTCGGCACCGGGATCGGGTCCGCCGCGCCGACGCCGCGCCGGGCGCCCGCGGCCGAGGAGTTCCTCGCGGGCGAGCTGGAGGCGGCCGGGCTGTGGGACTCGCGCGGCGCGCTGCCCGACGGGCTCGCGCGCGAGTTCGGCCACCGGGTCCGCGACGCGGCGTCCCCCATCGACGACGTGCGCGGCACCGCCGCGTACCGCCTGGCCTCGCTCTCGGTGATGGCGCGCCGCGCCGCCACCTGGGCCTGGGACGCACACCGGAGCGCAGCGTGCGGACCATCCGATGAGGACCCACCCGTGAGGATGCACCCATGAGGATCAACCCATGAGGATCACACTGACCGTCAACGGGGCCCGTCACGACGTCGACGACGTGTGGGAGGGCGAAAGCCTGCTCTACGCGCTGCGCGAGCGGATGGGCCTGCCCGGATCGAAGAACGCGTGCGAGCAGGGGGAGTGCGGCTCGTGCACCGTCTACCTCGACGGGCTGCCGGTCTGTTCCTGCCTGGTCGCGGCCGGCCAGGCGCAGGGGCGTGAGGTCACGACCGTCGAGGGGCTCGCCGACGGGGAACGGCTGCATCCGGTGCAGCAGGCGTTCGTCGAGTGCGGCGCGGTGCAGTGCGGCTTCTGCACGCCGGGCCTGATCGTCTCCACCCACGACCTGCTGGAGCACAACGCCCGCCCGTCGGACCCGGAGATCCGGGAGGCGCTCGCCGGCAACCTGTGTCGCTGCACGGGGTACGAGAAGATCCTCGATGCGGTGCGCACGGCCGCCCGTACCCTCTCGGCGGAGCAGCCGTGACCGTCGTCATCGAGGGCGCCCACGTCGTCACCGTGTCCGGTGCGGAGTTCCCGGACGGGCACGTGGTGGTCCAGGGCAACAGGATCACCGCCGTCGGGCCCGGCCCGGCGCACCCCAGGGATGTCGAGCAGGGCGGCGAGCGGGGTGTCGAGACCGTCGTCGACGGGCGCGGTTGCCTGCTCACCCCCGGCTTCGTCAACACCCACAACCACCTCTACCAGTGGGTCACCCGCGGCCTGGCCGTCGACTCCACGCTGTTCGAGTGGCTCACGACGCTCTACCCGGTGTGGGCCGGCATCGACTCCGACGCGGTGCACACCGCGGCGAGCGGCGCCCTGGCCAGGCTGGCGCGCACCGGCTGCACCACCAGCTCCGACCACCACTACGTCTTCCCACGCGAGGGCGGCGACGTGTTCGCCGCGGAGATCCGGGCCGCTCGGGACGTGGGCCTGCGGTTCCACCCGTGCCGCGGCTCGATGGACCTCGGGCGCCGCGACGGCGGCCTGCCGCCGGACCACGTCGTCGAGGACCGGGAGGCGGTGCTGCTGGCCTCGGAGGAGGCGATCGACCGCTGGCACGACCCGGCGCCGGAGTCGATGCTGCGGGTCGCGCTCGCGCCGTGCTCGCCGTTCTCGGTCACCGGCGGGCTCATGCGGGACAGCGCCGAGCTGGCCCGGCGGCGCGGCGTCGGGCTGCACACCCACCTCGCCGAGACGATCAACGAGGAGGAGTTCTGCCGGGAACGTTTCGGCTGCTCGCCGCTGGAGTACGTGGAGGGCCTCGGCTGGACCGGGGACGACGTCTGGTTCGCCCACGCCGTCCACCTCGACGACGCCGCGGTGCGCAGGATCGGCGACACCGCGACCGGCGTCGCGCACTGCCCCTCGTCCAACGGGCGGCTCGGGGCCGGCATCGCCCGCACCCGCGACCTGCGCGACGCGGGGGCCCGCGTCGGCCTCGGTGTCGACGGCGCCGCCAGCAACGAGGCGGGCAGCATGCTGGAGGAGGCCCGGCACGCGCTGCTGTTCGCCCGCGCGGTGGGCGGGCCGGGCGCGCTCACCGTCCGGGACGCGTTGGAGCTGGCCACCGCCGGCGGGGCCGCCGTTCTCGGCCGCGGCGACGAGATCGGGTCGATCACCCCCGGCAAGCTCGCCGACCTGGCGCTGTGGCGCCTCGACGGGCTGGCGCACGCCGACATCGCCGACCCCGTGGCCGCACTCGTACTGGGTTCCCCGCCACCACTGGAGCTGCTGCTCGTGAACGGGCGCCCGATCGTCGAGCGGGACCGCGTCCTCACCGTCGACGAGGACGCCCTCGCCCGTGCGTGCACGGCCGTCCATCGCACCCTCCTCTCGAAGGCCGGATGACCATGACGACCTCTGCGACCCCTGCGACCGCCGCGACCTCCACGCGGGCGGGTGTCGCCGGACGGATCGGGGAGAGCCCGCTGCGCCCGGACGGCACGCTGAAGGTCACCGGCGAGTTCGCCTACGCCAGCGACCTGTGGCACGACCAGATGGTCTGGGGCGTGACGCTGCGCAGCCCGCACCCGCACGCCCGGATCGTGTCGATCGACCTGTCGGCGGCGCTGGCGGTGCCCGGCGTGTCCGCGGTGCTCACGGCCGACGACGTGCCGGGGGTGAACGCGGTCGGCCTCGAACACCTCGACCAGCCCGCACTGGCCACGGGGGTCGTCCGCTACGAGGGCGAACCCGTCGCGCTGGTGGCGGCCGACCACCCCGAGACCGCCCGGCGGGCGGCGAAGCGGATCGTCGTCACCTACGAGGTGCTACCGGCCGTCACCGATCCCCGCCGGGCGCTGGACGCCGACACCCCGCGCGTCCACGACGGCGGCAACCTCGTCCGCAGGATGGCGGTCCGCCGCGGTGACCCGAGCCCGTCGGCTCCGGTCGTGGTGGCGCTCGAGTTCGAGGTCGGCATGCAGGACCAGGCCTTCCTCGGCCCCGAGTCGGGCCTCGCGGTCCCCGCCGAGGACGGCGGCGTGGACCTCTACGTCGCCACGCAGTGGCTGCACGTCGACCAGGACCAGATCTGCCGGGTGCTGGGGCTGCCGCCGGAGCAGGTCCGGCTGAGCCTGGCCGGCGTCGGTGGCGCGTTCGGGGGGCGCGAGGACCTGTCGATGCACGTCCACGCATGCCTGCTCGCCCTGCGCACCGGGAAGCCGGTGAAGATGAGCTATTCGCGCGAGGAGTCGTTCTTCGGCCACGTGCACCGCCACCCGGCGTGGCTGAGCTACGAGTTCGGCGCCGAACGCGACGGAACGCTGGTCTACGCGAAGGCCGACGTGCTGCTCGACGGCGGGGCGTACGCGTCGTCGACGGGCGCGGTCGTCGGCAACGCCGGCACGCTGGGCCTGGGCCCCTACCGGATCCCGAACGTGCACGTCGACGCGCGCGGGGTCTACACCAACAACCCGCCCTGCGGGGCGATGCGCGGTTTCGGCTGCGTCCAAGCCGCGTTCGCGTACGAGGCTCTGATGGACTCCCTCGCCGACGCCGTCGGCATCGACCGCGTCGAGATCCGCGTGCTCAACGGCATGCGGGAGGGCGACAGCAACATCACCGGCCAGGTGATCGACTCCGCGGCGCCGGTCGCCGAGCTGATCGCCATCGTGCGGGACATGCCGCTGCCGCCGGATCGCGCCGAGAACCCCGATCTGCGGGACCTGCCCGGCGGTGTCTCCAACACCACCCACGGCGAGGGGGTCGTGCGCGGGGTCGGCTACGCGGTGACGTACAAGAACGTGGGCTTCTCCGAGGGCTTCGACGACCACTCGACCGCGCGGGTGCGCCTGGAGATCACCGGCGGCGAGCCCGTGGTCACCGTGCAGACCGCGGCCGCCGAGGTCGGGCAGGGCCTGATCACCGTCGAGCAGCAGATCTGCCGCACCGAGCTCGGGGTCGAACGGGTGGTCGTGCACCCGAAGGACACGACCGTCGGGTCCGGCGGCTCGACGTCGGCGTCGCGCCAGACCTACGTCACCGGCGGGGCCGTGAAGGCCGCGTGCGAGGCGGTGCGGTCCTCGGTGCTGGCCAGGGCGGCGGCCGTGCTGGGGCGCGATGACCTGCGGCTGGAGGGTGACAAGATCGTCGCGCAGGACCGCCACGGGTCGGGGGAGGTGCTCGCCGGGCTCGCGGAGATCCTGGGCACGGACGCCGTCGAGGAGACCGTGCAGTGGCGCCACCGCCCGACCCACCCGATCGACCCGCTGACCGGGCAGGGCGACGCGCACGTACAGTACGCCTTCTCCGCCCACCGCGCCGTCGTCGACGTCGACGTCGAGCTGGGGCTGGTCAAGGTCGTCGCGCTGGACACCGCGCAGGACGTCGGGCTCGCGATCAACCCCGACGCCGTGCTCGGCCAGATCCAGGGCGGCAGCGCACAGGGCATGGGGTTGGCGCTGATGGAGGAGATCGTCGTCACCGACGGCCACGTCCGGAACCCTTCGTTCACCGACTACCTCATCCCGACGATCCTCGACATGCCGCCGATGACCATCCAGGTGCTGGAGTACGCCGACCCGCACGCCCCCTACGGCGTGCGCGGCGTGGGTGAACCCCCGACGATCTCGTCGGGCCCCGCGGTGGCCGCGGCGGTCCGCGCCGCCACCGGCCGGCCGTTGCGCCGCGTGCCGATCCGGCCCGAGCACATCGTCGGCGGCTGACGCCCGCCCCGAGCGCGGCGACCGTCGGCCGGGCCGGACCCCGACCGCAGCCGGACCGCACCCGGACCGCAACGAAGGAGCCACGATGCCCCTGATGTTCCTCAACGGCACCGCGATGAGCGGCGGTGCCGACCACCACCTCGTCGGCGGTGCGCCGCTGGTCACCCGCACCACGACCGCGCCCCGGTACCGCTTCCACTCGGTCGGCGAGCGGTATCCCGCGCTCGAGGACGTCGGCGCCGGCGGGGCGGCCGTGGCGGGTGAGGTCTACGACCTGTCCTACCACCGGCTGCGGGAGGTGCTGCTCCCCGGCGAGCCCGACGGGCTGGAGCTCGGCGTGATCGAACTGGCGGACGGGTCCGGCTCGCTGGCCATGATCCTGCGCCGCGAGTACCCCGCACTCCCACCGCTGACCGACATCTCGGACGCGGCGAGCTGGCGCGCCCACCGCGAGCGGACGTGAGCCCTCCGCGGGGCGGCGGCGGGGCGGGACCGCCACCGGGTGACCCGCGTCGGCGGACCGTGTTCCGGGCCGACCGGGTGATCGTCGACGGGACCGAGCGCCCGGCCGCCGTGCTCGTCGAGGACGGGCGGATCGTGGCCGTCCCGGCCCGGGACGCAGAGGTGGATGCAAGGTGGGCGGACGCCTATCGGGAGGTCGTCCTCGCACCCGACGAGGTGCTGATCCCGGGCCTGGTGGACACCCATGTGCACGTCAACGAGCCCGGCCGCACCGAGTGGGAGGGGTTCGCGACCGCCACCGCGGCGGCGGGCGGGGTCACCACGATCCTCGACATGCCCCTCAACTCGCTGCCGCCGACGGTCGACGTGGCCGCGTTGGAGGTCAAGCGCGCGGCCGCCGCAGGGCAGTGCGCCGTGGACGTCGGGTTCTGGGGCGGGGCGATCCCGGGCAACGAGGGCGACCTGCGGGCGCTGCACCTGGCCGGCGCGTTCGGCGTCAAGTGCTTCCTGCTCGACAGCGGGGTCCCGGAGTTCCCACCGCTGCTGGACCCGGGCCCGGCCATGCGGGAGGTCGCGTCCTTCGGCGGCCTCATGATGGTGCACGCCGAGGACGGGAGGCTCGTCGGGAAGGCCGCGGGTCGCCGCTACGCCGACTTCGTCGCGTCCCGGCCGCGCGCCGCCGAGGACGGCGCGATCGCCGGGCTGCTGCGCCTCGCCCGCGAGACCGGTGCGCGGGTGCACGTGGTGCACCTGTCCTCGTCCGACGCGCTGGGCCTGCTCGCGGCCGCCCGCGCCGACGGCGTCGCCGTCACCGTCGAGACCTGCCCGCACTACCTCGTACTCACCGCCGAGGAGGTGGCCGACGGCGACACCCGGTTCAAGTGCTGCCCGCCCGTCCGCGAGGCCGACAACCGGGACGCGCTGTGGCAGGGGCTGGTCGACGGCATCATCGACATGGTCGTCACCGACCACTCGCCCTGCACCCCCGACCTCAAGCACCTCGACCCCGCCGATCCCTTCTGCGGCGACTTCGGCGAGGCCTGGGGCGGGATCGCGTCCCTGCAGCTCGGGCTGCCGGTCGTCTGGACCGAGGCCCGCCGCCGGGGCCGCCCACTCGACGACGTGGTGCGCTGGATGGCGCAGCGCCCCGCCGCGCTCGCGGGGTTGACCCGGAAGGGCCGCATCGCCGCGGGCTGCGACGCGGACCTGGCGGTGTTCGCGCCGGAGGAGACGTTCACGGTCGGGGCGCTGCACCACAGGAACCCGATCACCCCTTACGCGGGCCGCGAGCTGCGCGGCGTGGTGCGACAGACCTGGCTGCGCGGTGAGATCGTGGACGCCACCGCCCCCCGGGGTCGCCTGCTCACGAGAGGGACCCACGCATGAACGTGAACGCACCGGTGACGGACTTCCGCGCGCTGCCGGACCTGGCGGGGCGCAACCTCGGGGGGAGTGTCGTGTCCGCCAACGACGAGGCGTTCGCCCCGCGGGAGAACCTGATCACCCCCGGGCGGGCGGTGTTCGACCCGTCGTCGTTCGGCCCCGAGGGCAAGGTGTACGACGGCTGGGAGACCCGCCGCCGCCGCGGGTCCGACACCGATCCCTGGGACGAGGCCGTCGTGCGGCTCGGTGCGCCGGGGATCGTGCGGGGGGTCGTGGTCGACACCGCCTGGTTCACCGGCAACTACCCGCCCGAGGCGTCGGTGGAGGGCCACGACGGCGAGGGCGGGGAGCCCCCCGGCCCGGGGTCCCCTGGCTGGGAGCCTCTCGTTCCGCGGGCGGCGCTCGAGGGCGACTGCGAGAACGCGTTCGCCGTCACCTCGCAGCGGCGCGTCACCCACGTCCGGCTCCGGATCTTCCCGGACGGCGGTGTGGCCCGCCTGCGGGTCCACGGCGAGGCGCTGCCCGACCCACTGATGCTGGACGCGCTCGGCACCGTCGACCTCGCGGCCGTGGAGAACGGCGGGCTGGTCACGGGTTGCTCCAACCTGTTCTACAGCTCACCGAACAACCTGCTGCTCCCCGGCCCGGCCCGCTCGATGGGGGAGGGCTGGGAGACCGCGCGGCGCCGCGACGGCGGCAACGACTGGGTCGAGGTGACGCCGGCGGCGCAGAGCACGATCGCCGTCGCCGAGCTCGACACCAGCTGGTTCCTGCACAACGCGCCGGGCTGGGCGACCCTGCGCGGCCGGGCGGCGGACGGCGGATGGCACGACCTGCTGCCCCGCACCGCGCTGCGGCCCGACACGCGCCACCGCTTCCGGCTCCCCGACCCACCTCCCGTCACCGCGGTACGGCTCGACATCCATCCCGACGGCGGGATGGCGCGGCTGCGGCTGTGGGGGGCACCGACCCCGGCCGGTCGGGAGCAGCTCGGCCTGCGCTGGTCGGGTCCGGCCCCGTGAGATGAACGTCATCGACCTCAGCCCATGATCGAAAAGTGTTGGTGCTCATCTCGCGGGCACGCGCCTCACTTCCGCGACTGCCCGAGCGCCCCGATCTCCTCGGCCGAGAGCACCCGCTCGATGCCCAGCACCATCGCGCCGGCCAGGCCCGCGTACTCGCCCAGCACGCTGTTGGTCAGCACCAGGTTGCGGGTGGCCAGGGGCAGGGCGCGCTGGTAGACGACACTGCGCACGCCGGCCAGCAGCTCGTCGCTGGCCGCGGTCACCGACCCGCCGAGCGTCACCCGTGCCGGGTTGTAGAAGTGCACCAGCGTGGCCACGACCTCCCCGATCAGCGCCGCCGCCTCGCGGACCAGGCCGAGCGCGGTGGGATCGCCGCGCGCGATCAGGGCACGGACGTCGGCGACGGTCATCGCCTCAGGCGCGACGGTGTCACCCGGCCGCCCGACCGCGACGGTGTCACCCTGCCGCCCGACCGCGACGGTGTCACCCGGCCGCGCGACCGCGGCCGTGTCGAGCCTCTGCGCGATCGCGTTCGCCGAGGCCACCGCCTCGATGCAGCCGACGTTGCCGCACACGCACGCGATGTCGGGGGCGCCGCGGACCCTGATGTGCCCGATGTCGCCCGCGGCGCCGTCCGCGCCGTGGTGCAGCGTCCCCTCGCGCGTGATCAAGCCACCGCCGATCCCCGTCCCGACCTTGACGAACAGCAGTGGCGCCTGGTCGGCGGGCAAGGCCCGTGCCTCACCCAGGGCCCGCAGGTTGACGTCGTTCTCGAGGATCACCGGGCACGCGAACACCGTCCGCAGGCGGGCCTCCACGGGGTAGGCGTGCCAGCCGGGCATGATCGGCGGACGCACGGGAATGCCCAGCTGCCCGTCCACCGGTCCGGGCAGGCCGATGACGAGCGCGCGCACCGGCACCCCGCCCGGGACCTGGGCGCGCAGGGCGGTCAGGCCGGTCTCGACCTCTCGCAGCACCGGGTCCGGCCCGTCCTTCACGTCGATGTCGACATGGGTGTGGGCCAGCACCTGCTGGCGGAGGTCGGCGACGGCGAGGTGCGCGCCGCGTGCGCCGACGTCGGCGAGCAGGACGTGCCCGCCACGCGGGGACAGGGCCAGGCGGTCGGCGGGACGGCCCCGGCCCGCGGTGGGCCGCGTCCCGTCGGGCCGCAGCACCCCACGGGCCAGCAGCTCGTCAACGGCCGTGCTGACGGTGGTGCGCGCCAGACCGGCCGCGGCCACCAGGTCTGCCTTGCTGACGGCGACGCCGGAGGCGACCAGACGCGCGACGGTGCTGAGCGTCACGGCGGTGTCGATGCGCCCGGACAGCGGCGGCGCGCTGAGCCGCAGCTGCGGAAGAGGCGAAGCAGACACATCACACCTCGATATCGACGGATAAATAGCGGAAGAATGCATTATTCGGTCGTTGTAGGGCACTGGTCAAGGCTTCTACGTTCACCTCACCGAAACAGCGAGGTGGAGGATCATGACGCCACTGCTCACGATGCGCGGGATCGTCAAGGAGTTCCCCGGCGTCCGGGCGCTCGACGGGGTCGACCTCGACGTGGACGCGGGCGAGGTGCACTGCCTGCTGGGCCAGAACGGGGCCGGCAAGTCGACCTTGATCAAGGTGATCGCGGGTGCACACCGACCCGATGCGGGCGAGGTCGTGCTGGACGGCACGCCGGTCTCGTTCGGCTCCCCGCAGGCCGCCGACGGCGCGGGCATCGCCACCATCCACCAGGAGCTCGACCTCGTGCCGGCCCTGTCGGTCGCCGAGAACGTGATGCTCGGCCACGAGCCGTCCCGGTGGGGGTTCACGCGTCCGAGCGACGCCGAGGCGCTCACCCGCGCGCTGCTGCTCCGCCTGGGTCACCCCGAGATCCCGCCGCGCCGGGAGGTCGGGCGGCTCTCCGCCGCGGGGCAGCAGGTGGTCAGCATGGCCCGCGCCCTCGCCCGCGACGCCCGGTTGATCGTCATGGACGAACCGTCCGCGGTGCTCGACCCGGAGGAGGTCCGCAACCTGTTCCGGGTGATCCGCGAGCTGACCGCCGAGGGCGTCGCGGTGGTCTACATCTCCCATCGGCTCGACGAGATCCGCGAGGTCGGCGACCGGGTCACCGTGCTCAAGGACGGGCGGACCGTGGCCCGCGACCTGCCGGCCCGCACGACCCCGACCGCGGAGGTCATCCGGCTGATGACGGGGCGGTCGATCGAGTACGTGTTCCCCGAGCGGGCCGCGGCGGACCCGGCCGCGGACGTCGTGCTGGAGGTCGACGGGCTGGCCCGCGCCGGGGAGTTCGCCGGTGTCTCGTTCACCGTGCGCGCGGGAGAGGTCGTGGGGCTCGCCGGCCTGGTCGGTTCGGGCCGCTCGGAGATCCTCGAGACGGTCTACGGGGCCCGTCGCGCCACGGCCGGCACGGTCCGGGTGCGGGGCGCAGCGCTGCGCACCGGTTCGGTGCCCGCGGCCGTCCGGGCCGGGATGGGGCTGTGCCCCGAGGAGCGCAAGAGCCAGGGCCTGCTGCTCCACGAGCCGGTGTACCGCAACGTCTCGCTGCCGGCGCTGGCGCGTTTCGCCCGTGCGGGGTTCATGCGCCAGGACGCCGAGATCGCCGCCGCGGGCGGTGTCACCGCGCAGCTCGACGTCCGTCCCGCGGACGGGACCCGGGCGGTACGGACCCTGTCGGGGGGAAACCAGCAGAAGGTCGTGCTGGCCCGGTGGTTGCTGCGCGGGTGCACCGTCCTGCTGCTCGACGAGCCGACCCGGGGCGTCGACGTCGGGGCGCGCAGCGAGATCTACGCGCTCGTCCGGCGGCTCGCGGCCGAGGGCGTGGCCGTGGTGCTGGTGTCCAGCGAGGTGCCCGAGGTGCTCGGGCTCGCCGATCGGGTGCTGGTCGTCCGTGAGGGTCGCGTGGTCCACGAGGCCCCGGCCTGCGACCTCGACGAGGCCCGCGTGCTCGACCTCGTGATGGAAGGAACTGCTCATGTCTGACCACAGCGCCGCGCCGGGCGTGACGGGGACCGCCCCTGGTGCGGCACCGCCCGCATCGGCACCGCCCGCATCTTCACCGCCCCCGGCCGTGCCCGCCACCGACGAACGCGGCCGGATCGAGAAGGCCGCCCGGGCCGCGGAGCCGCGCGGCTCGACACTGGGCCGGCTCCTCGACAGCGGCGTCGGACGCAACCTCGGCCTCGTGGCCGTGCTGGTGCTGCTCTGCGTGGTGGGGGTGGCGACCGCCGACACGTTCGCCACCACCTCGAACCTCCTGACGATCCTCACCTCGGCGTCGATCATCGGGGTGATCACCGTCGGCGTCACGTTCGTGATCATCGGCGGCGGCATCGACCTCTCGGTCGGCAAGGTGATGGCGCTGGCGTCGGTGTGGGCGACGACGGTGGCGACGCAGTCGTTCGGGCCCGTGGTGATGGTGTTCTGCGCGCTGGCCGTCGGCGCGGGCGCCGGACTGGTCAACGGCCTGCTCATCGCCTACGGCCGGATCGTGCCGTTCATCGTCACGCTCGCGATGCTGATCTCGGCGCAGGGACTGGCCGAGCGGATCTCGGGACGGCGCAGCCAGATCGTCACCGACCCGACCATCGCGGCCATCGCCACCACCCGGCTGCTCGGCATCCCGTTGCTGGTCTACATCTTCGCGGCGGTGGTGGCGGTCGGCTGGGTGCTGCTCAACCGGACCACGTTCGGCCGCCGCACCTTCGCCATCGGCGGCAACCCCGAGGCGGCGCGCCTGGCCGGGCTGGACGTGCGGCGCCACACGATCGCGCTCTACGTCCTGTCCGGGCTGTGCTGCGGCATCGCCGCGATCATGATCGCGTCGCTGACCACCACCGGGTCGAGCACCCACGGCACGCTCTACGAGCTCGACGCGATCGCCGCGGTGATCATCGGCGGCACGCTGCTCACGGGCGGGCGCGGCACGTTGATCGGCTCGATCCTCGGGGTCCTCGTCTTCACCACCATCACCAACCTGTTCGTCCTCAACAACCTCGAGACCGAGATCCAGAACATCGCCAAGGGCGTGATCATCGTCATCGCGGTGCTCATCCAGACGCGCGCGCGGCGCTCGTCGAGCGGCTGATCCTCCAACGAAGGAGCGCACCATGTCCGATCCCCATCCCCTCACAGCCGGCCTGCGTCGCCGTGGCTTCCTCATCGGCGCACTGGGCGTGGGCGCCACGCTCACCGCGTGCACCAGCAACGAGGCGCCCGCGTCGAGTGCCAACGTGGCCGTCGCCGCCGGTGACAACGCCGTGGCGGGTACGCCGGTGACCATCGGCTTCTCCGCGCCCGCCGCCGACCACGGCTGGATCGCCGCGATCGCCAACAACGCGGCCGCCCAGGCCGGCCAGTACCCCGACGTGACGTTCGAGGCGGTCAACCCGACGAACGACGTCACCCAGCAGATCGCCGCCGTCGACACGCTGATCACCAAGCAGGTCGACGCGCTGGTGATCCTGCCCAACGACGGCAGCCAGCTGACCTCGCTGGGGCGCAAGGCCATGGCGGCCGGCATCCCGGTGATCAACCTGGACCGGATCTTCGACTCGCCGCTGGCCTACCGCACCTGGATCGGTGGCGACAACTACGGCATGGGCGTCAGCGCCGGTACCTACGTCGGGGAGCAGCTCAAGGCCAAGGGTGTGACGAACCCGGTGATCGGTGAGATCGCCGGGATCGACAGCCTCCCGCTGACCCAGGCCCGCAGCCAGGGCTTCGCCGACGCGCTCACCTCCTACGGGTTCGTCGTCGGCCCCCGCCAGGCGGCCGACTTCACCGCACAGGGCGGGCAGCGCGTCACCGCGAACCTGCTGCAGGCCGCCCCGAAGCTCGACGCGCTGTGGAACCACGACGACGACCAGGGGATCGGCGTGCTGGCGGCGATCAGCCAGGCCGCGCGCACCGAGTTCTTCATGGTCGGCGGGGCCGGTTCGGCCAACGCCATGCGCGACATCAAGGCCGACAACACCGTCCTCAAGGCGACCGTGACCTACAGCCCGTCGATGGCGTCCTCGGCGATCGCGCTGGCGCGGCTGGTGGCGCAGAACAAGGGCATGGGCGACCTGGTCGAGAAGGAGGTACCAACGTCGATCACGCTGGCGTCCGCGACGATCACGAAGGAGAACGTCGACACCTACCTGGCCCTCGGCTTCGAGTCCTGACGTGGACGCTCTCGGCATCGGCATGGTCGGCCACGCCTTCATGGGGACCGCCCACTCCCAGGCGTGGCGGACCGCCGGCCGGTTCTTCGACCTGCCACTCGCGCCGGACATGGCCGTGCTCTGCGGCCGGGACGCCGCGGCGGTCGCGGCCGCCGCCGCCCGCCGGGGCGGGCGCGGCCCGGGGACGGCCTGGAAGCAGCTGCTGACCCGCGACGACGTCGCGCTCGTCGACATCTGCACGCCCGGTGACACCCACGCCGAGATCGCGATCGCCGCGCTCGACGCCGGCAAGCACGTGCTGTGCGAGAAGCCGCTGGCCAACACCGTCGA
>JAJAZD010000355.1 GCA_026785945.1 Pseudonocardia sp.
GGGCGCGGGGGCATTCCGCGGGGGGGCCCGCGGGGGGCGGGCCCGGGGGGCCCCTCTCCCCCCACCGGGGGGGTCGGGGGGGCGGGGGGGCCAATGCCGCCCCCCCGGGCCACCGTTCCGACGATCACTCGCGCCACCGGGCTCGACCGGGACTCGTTCGCCGCCCGGCACTGGGGCCGCGAGCCGCTGCTCGCACGCGGTGCCGACCCCGACGCGTTCCGCGACCTGCTCGACCTCGACGGCGTCGACGAACTGCTCTCCCGGCGCGGGCTGCGCACCCCGTTCCTGCGCCTGGCCCGCAACGGCGCCGTGCTCGACTCGGGCTCGTTCACCGGCCCCGGTGGTGCGGGTGCCGAGGTCGCCGACCAGGTACGTGACGACAAGGTCGCCGCGCTGTTCGCCGAGGGCACCACCGTGGTGCTGCAGGCGCTGCACCGCAGCTGGCCTCCGGTGATCGACTTCGCGGCCCGGCTCGGCGCGGAGCTGGGCCACCCGGTGCAGGCCAACGCCTACGTCACGCCGCCGTCGTCACGCGGATTCTCCGCCCACTACGACGTCCACGACGTGTTCGTGCTGCAGCTCGCCGGGCGCAAGCACTGGACCGTGCACGCCCCCGTGCACGCCGATCCGCTGCGCACCCAGCCGTGGAACGACCACGCGGGCGCCGTCGCCGCCCGGGCCCGCGACGACGCGCCCGTGATCGACACCGTGCTGGCGCCCGGCGACGTGATATACCTCCCGCGGGGCTGGCTGCACGCCGCCACCGCGCTGGGCGGGACGTCGGCGCACCTGACGGTCGGCGTGCACGTCGTCACCCGGTTCGCGCTGGTCGAGGCCCTCACCACACTGGTGGCCGACGATCCCGACCTGCGCGCGTCACTGCCGCTCGGTGTCGACGTGGCCGATCCCGACGAGCTGGCCCCGCACCTCGACGCCGTGCGCGCGGCCCTGCACGCCGCACTGGACCGGGTCGGCCCCGATGCCGTGGCCCGACGGGTGCGCGGGCGGGTCTGGAACGGCGGGCGGCCCGAGCCGGTGTCGCCCGTGGCGGGTGCGGCGTTCGCGGAGAACCTCACGGCGGGCGACCTGGTGCGCCGCCGGACCGGGTTGCACCACCGGCTGGTCGAGCGGGGCGGGAGGGTCGTGCTCGAGCTGCCCGACCGGGAGGTGTCGCTGCCGGCGACCACCACCCGGGCTGTGCGTGCGCTGCTCGACGGCGGCACGTACGCCGTCGGTGACCTCCCGGGCATGGACGGCGCCGATCAGACCGTGCTGGTCCGCCGCCTGCTGCGGGAGGGCGTGCTGGTGCCGGCCGGACGGCCGTGAGCGGACCCGGCTGGCCCCGGTGCTCCTTCGTCGCCGAAGCGGCGGGCGACGCGCGGGAGGGCACCGCGCCGCCCGCGGACCGCTGGTTCCTCGTCGAGCACCCCGGCCCGTGGGGCCGGGTGGCCCTGGCCCAGTCGGGCGTCGATCCGAGGGCGGTGACCGCGATCGGGGCGTGGGCCGCCGCGCAACGCGGCCGCGTACTGCTGGTGCGCCGCCCCGGCCGCCGGGTTCGCGACGGGGCACCGCGGCGCTGGTTCCGCATCGACTCCCGCCCGGGTCACGAGGAGATCCGCACCGGGACGTTCGCTGACGAGGCCGAGCTCGTCGGGGCCGTCGACGCCGCCGGTGAGCTCTCCACCGGCCCGCTGCACCTGGTCTGCGCGCACGGGCGCCACGACACGTGCTGCGCGGTGCGCGGGCGCCCGCTCGCCGCGGCACTCCCCCCGGACTCGACGTGGCAGTCCAGCCACCTCGGCGGTTGCCGGTTCGCCCCGGCCGTGGTGTTGCTCCCCCACGGCTACGTCCTCGGCGGCATGTCGGCCGCGGACGCCCCGGGTGTCGTTCGGGCCTTCCGCGACGGGCGGCTCGACCCCCGCTGGGTGCGGGGCCGCTCGTCGCTGTCCCCGGCCGTGCAGGTGGCACAGCACCACGCGCGGGCCGCGACGGGCGCGCTGGGGGTGGACGCGCTGCGACCCGTCGGGACGAAGGCCGCCGGGGACGGCGGCTGGCACGTCGAGCTGGCCGACCCGGACTGCACCGTCGTGCTCCGCGAGCGCGTCGTCGACACCGGCAGGCCGCTGACCTGCGCCGCGACCGCACCGGGCCACATGCGAACCTTCGACCTCCTCGACATCACGACAGCGACCCCCTGACCACCCGCACCCCGGGGTCCGGTCGCGACCGTGATCGACTTCTCGGGCGCGCGGCTCACCCCGCGGCGCGCACCTCGGCCAGCGCCGCCTGGTCGAGCAGGCCGAGCGACACGGCGTGCTCGGCGATCTCCATGCTGTCGTCCACGGCGAGCATGGGCACCCCGCCTGCCGTGATCTCCGCCGCGAGAGCGTCCAGCTCGGCGACCCGGCCGGGCAGGGACAGCCGGGTACGTCGGATGTAGACGGCCAGGATCCGGTCGGGGTGCTCGCGGGCGAGCGTCGCGTAGATCTCCGGGTCCACCTGCCCGCTGTCGCCGACGAGCACCAGCCCCAGCTTCGGATGTTCGGCCAGCAGCCGCCGGACCACCCCGAGCTTGTGCTCCTGAGCGCCGATCCGGAACAGCCCGCCCTTCGACGGCCCCCAGTCGGTGAGCAGCAACGGTCCGAGCGGGAAGCGGCGCAGCGCGATGAACTCCAGGAGCATCCCGTGCAGGTTCCACGGGCTCGTCGACAGGTAGAAGACCGGACGCTGCGGTCCCGGCCCGCCCACCAGCGCCCGGTACAGCGACGCCGCCCCCGGGAGCGGCGTGCGTTCGTGCACCTCGGTGAGCAGGGTGGCGCGCAGGAACTCCAGGCCGCGGCTGACGCCCGTCTCGAGGATGGTGTCGTCGACGTCACTGACCAGCCCGACCCGGGCGTCCGGGTCGACCACCAGCACCGAGGCCGACGCCGACGTGCCGTCGCGCAGGGTGAGCTCGACCTCGTGCCAGCCGGGGTCGAGGCCGGGCTCGTCGACGACGGTGTCGAGGTAGCCGTCGCTGTCGGTCCGCACCTTGACGGTGCCGCTCGGGGCGCCCACCAGCACCGACGCCTTGGGCACCTCGACGGTGAGGAACCGGGCGAGGCTCGACCGCAACACCGCCCGCCGGGAACGGACCGTCGGGAACGGTGCCGACGGCACCCCCACGGCCGGCGCCTCGGCCTCCGGTCGGCCCAGCACGACGCGGGCACCGATCCGGATCTGCCGCGTGGTGCCGTGGCCGATGAACGGCACGACCATCGGACGGTGGTGCCCACGCACGCGCAGCACCGCCATCACCGCAGCCTGCACAGCGGTCTCGACGACCATCGCGCCCCGGACGATCGCAGTGCTCCACCACGGTGCCATGCGGCAGGAGTACCGCACCCAACGGACCGACCGCCACCCGGGGATCACCGGCCGCCAGCACCCGCACCCGCGCCCGCTCCCGCACGAGCGGCACTCTCGTCCAACCCGGCTGGACGAGAGTGCCGTTCGTCGGCGCGGGGTCGCCCGTAGCATCGACTCGGTGACCCCATTCCCCGGGCGGACGGTCCTGCTCGACCTCGACGGCACCCTCGCCGACTCCGCCGCGCTGATCACCGAGCATCTCACCGGCGCGATCGCATCGGTCGGGGCCGCCGGTGCCGGACCCTGTCGCGCTGCGCGCCCTGGTCGGGCCGCCGTTCGAGATCGCCCTGCCGGGGCTCGGGCTCACCGATGGACAGACGAGCGTGGCCATCGCGGCCTACCGCGGGTCCTACGACCGGGTCGCCGCCACCCGCACGCCGCTGTTCCCCGGCGTGCCCGAGTTCCTGGGGAAGCTCGGAGCCGCCGGGCTGCGGCCGGCGGTGGCCACGTCGCAGCCCGAGTACCTCGCCAGGTGGATCGTCGAGGGTGTCGGGATCGACGAGCACTTCACGCTCGTCGGGCGGGGCCGCCGGGCCGAGATGACCCGGGCGGCGAGGCGGCCGTCACGCGGTTCGGGTCGACTTCGGAAGGGACGGCGCGTGTCCACTGACGTCTCGGCGCGCATCCAGCAGATTCTCGACAAGCGCCGGCAGGGTCTTCCCCCGCTGCGGTCGGAGATCGCCGTGTGGCGGGAGGTCGACGAGCAGCTGGGCGAGCTCGACGCCGCCGTCATGGCCCTGCGCGACCACGCCGGCACCCCCGACGAGCTCCGCGAGCGCCTGACCCAGTTCCGTGTCGAGGACGCGCGGGACGGCATCGCCGAGGCGCTCCGGCTGCTGCGCGTGCTGGAGTCCCGGTTCTCCCGTGACACGGTGAACATCGGTGTGAGCGGTCAGGCGCGGGTCGGCAAGAGCACCCTGTTGCAGTCGGTCTCGGGGCTGTCCGACGACCAGATCCCCACGGGGCAGGGCCTGGCGGTCACGGCGGTGCGCAGCCGCATCCAGCACAGCGCCACCGTCGATCGGGCGACGCTGCGCATGCACACGTTCGGGACCTTCGTCGCCGACGTCGTCGCGCCCTACCACGCCGAGCTCGGGCTGACGGGCCTGCCGGCCGCACCTGCGGAGTTCCGGACCTGGAGCTACCCGACACCCGGCGCCGACGAGCGCGGTGACGACACCGCCGGCCGTCCCAGCTACGCCACGATGCTCAACCGGCTCCGGGACATGCAGGCGTCGATCTCGACGTTCGTCGACGACCTCACCGGCGGCGAGCGCGTCGTCGGGCTCGACGAGCTGCGCCGGTTCGTCGCCTATCCGACGAACGACGAGCTGCGCGCCGCCGCCGCGGCCGGCGGCACCGTGCATCGCCGCTACCTCGCGGTACGCGACGCCCGGATCGAGTGCCGCTTCCCCGAGCTGCATGTCGAGAACCTCGCGATCGTCGACCTGCCCGGGCTCGGCGAGGTGGCGGTGCGGGCCGAGGCCCACCACGTCGACGGCCTCCAGGACGAGGTCGACGTCGTGCTGCTGGTCAAGCGCGCCGTCGAGGGCATGGCGTACTGGGGCGGTGCGGACGCGCGGGCGCTGGACCTGCTGGACATCGCCCGCGGCTTCGCGGCGAAGCGCGACTTCGTCTTCCTGCTGATCAACCGCGGCGGCACCGCCGCGGCGCTGCAGGACGCACTGCGCGACGACATCCGGCGCCAGGTCAACATCGGCCGGGCCGACCAGTTCTTCCGGGTCGTCGAGGCCGACGCGGCCGATCCGGCGGACGTCCACAAGCAGGTGCTGGTCCCGGTGCTCGACCATCTCGCCGACCGGATGTCGACGATGGACGCCGACGTCGTCGCCGGTACGCGGGCGCAGCTGTGCGCGGCGGCCGACCGGGTCGCCGCGCTGGCCGCGGACCTCGACCCGGCACTGGCGTCGGTCTCCCCCGCCAGCGGGAGCGTCGCCGAGGACCTCGACCGGCGCACGTCCCGGCTCCGCCAGGACCTCACGGGCGACCTGGTCGCGCTCGTCGGGGAGCTGCACGAACAGACCCGCAACGCCGCCGAGGACCCCGAGTACGTCGCCGCCGTGGAGGAGGCCTTCGCCACCACGCGCGCCTGGATCACCGCCGGGCTCGGGGTCGACGAGCGGAGCTGGAAGGACGAGGGGCTGCGCACGATGCGGGTCGACCGCGGCAGCGGCCGGTACGCCGGCGAGGAGCTCAACCGCGTCCGGGTGGAGATCAGTACGTCGTTCGAGGGTCTCGACGTGTTCTTCGACGCCCGCGTCGCGCAGCTCTGGAACCGCGTGGCCGCGTCGCTCTCACCCCACCTCGGCGAGCTGCTCGCCGGCCTCGACGGCGAGCACGCCCTGCGCCGCCTCGCCGAACTGCTCGACGGCGCGTCGGAGCCGTGCCCACGCCTGAGCCGTGCGGTGCAGGCGCTGCTGGCGGTCCGTCTCGACTACCGCTCGCAGCTGCACCCGCGGGTGCGTGCCGAGCTCGACGGCCTCTCCCTGCAGGTCACCGACCCCCACACCGGCGACCCCCGCACGCAGATCGTCGTCGAGGCCACCGAGGCCGGGGTCGAGGAGCTGTACCAGTTCGTCGTCCGCAAGGCCGAGCGCGCCGCGCACCTCACGAAGAAGGCCCTGCTCCGCGAGGGCGTCACCCCGGCACTGGTCCTGCACGCCGCCGCGGAGCAGTTCGAGGACGTGCTGATCAGGTCCGGGGACTCCGAGCGGGAGTTCAAACGGCTGGCGCGGTCCTACCGCGACGAGGTGTGGCCGGGCGTCTACGGCGAGATCGACGCGGCCAACGCGCGGATCGCCCGGGTCCGGCGCGCCCGCGAGACGCTGCTGGCGAGCCTGGCCGCGATGCCCGGGGGGAACACATGACCGACACCAGCAGGCTCGTCTACCGCATCGGGATGGTCGGGCCGTCCCGCGTCGGCAAGACGTCGCTGATCACGGCGCTGCTCCGCGGCGGGCAGCACCTGCTGGAGGGCACCCCGGTCGCGATGAAGGCGATCGGCTCGTCGACCCAGAAGCGGCTCGGGCAGCACCGCCGTGATCTGGAGGGCTCGCTGCTGGCCGGGAAGTTCCGGCCCGGCGCGTTGGGCGGAACCCAGGAGAAGTTCCTGTTCCACCTGCTCCTGGACCCCGGGGTGCCCGACGCCGGCATCGAGCTCCAACTGCTCGACTACCCGGGTGGCTGGTTCGACCCCGTCACCCGCCCCCCGGGCGCGGACTGGGAGGAGTGCGAGCACTTCCTCGAACAGAGCAGCGTGCTGATCGTCCCGATCGACGCCGCCGTGCTCATGGAGGCCACCAGCGCCACCCACCTGCGGGTGATGCCGTCGATCCTCGCGACGACGCAGGTCGGCGACGTGGTGCGGTCGTGGCTGACCGAGCGCAAGCGGCGCCCCGACGAGCCGGGCCTGCTCATGCTGTGCCCGGTCAAGTGCGAGTCCTACTTCGACGACAACGGCGGCGACCGGGACGACTCCGAGGAGCTGCTCACCTGGGTCCGGCGGCTCTACCACGACGTCATCGACGCGGTGCCCGGCGAGGCGCCCCACGTGCGCACGCTGTACTGCCCCGTCGACACCATCGGCTGCGTCGAGATCACCGGCGCGGAGTGGACGCCCGAACCCGGGGACCCCGCCACCCTGGCCTTCTCCGCCGAGTACGGAGTCCGGCCCCCGGGCCGCCAGGCGATCAAGGGCGCGGACGACGTGCTGATGGCGCTGTGCCGCCACCTCGTCGGTGCCCGGCAGCGGGTGGAGGAGGCCGTCGCCACGGAGAAGGGCCGGACGGCCACGACCGCGGAGCGCTACGCCGAGCGCCACGAGGGCTTCTTCCTCGACATCTGGTACGTGCTCAACGGCGAGCGCCGGTACCGGCGCGAGGCGGCCGAGGATGTCCGGGGCGCGGCTGTCGAGGCGGACAAGCGGGTCACGGCGTTGACGGAGATCATCGAGGACCTCGCGTCGCGCCGCCCGGGTGGCCGCGTCCGGCAATGGTGACCCGGTGATCTCCGCCGCCGTGCAGACCCGGGGCCGCACGCGCGGCGCCGACTACGCGTTCCTCGGCGAGGCGCCGGAGAACCCCTGGTGGCGGACCTACGGCGGGTACACCACCTTCGAGCATCCGACGATCCTGCTGCACTCCGACGGCGAGTGCTGGGAGGCGTTCCTCAGCGGGATCCCGTCCCGACGCCGCGACGCGGTCGGGACGACGATCCGGTTCACGCTGGTTCTTTCCGGGAGCGCCGCGGAGGCCGGGCCCGTCCTGGCGCTGATCGGGGCGTGGCTGGGTGACATCGTCGGGACCGGGCACGTCGTGGCGGACGCGCTGGACGCCGTGTTCGGCGAACCGGACGTCGAGCGGCTGCTCGCGAACCCGGACGACAGCGACGTCGAGGGCCGGGTCCTCGATCTCCTGACCGCCCTGCCGCCCGGCCCCACCGTCGCGGCCGCGGCGTCGCCCCCGGACTGGCTGTGGACCCTCGAGGTCCCCGAGGCGCGCGACGCGTTCCTGCTCCAGGCCGGGGAGCTCCTCGACGGCCACGCGGGCCGCGCGCTCCTGCTGAACCTGGTGGGCTCACCCACCGACGTCGAACCGCTGCTGCGGGACCCGCGCACGCTCGCAGTCCTCGGCACGGACCTCGACCCCGCGCTCGTGGCGCTGCCCCGCGGGACGCCCCCGGGAAAAGCGCCCGCGCCGTCCCGTGGGACGGCGCGCCGGCTCCGGACCGAGCTCCGCGCCGCGATGGTGCTGGTCGCGATACTCGTCGTGACGCTGGTGGCGACCCTGGGCGGCCTGATCTGGAACCGGTGACCCCGGCCGAGGACCAGCGTTGGGAGGTGTCCCTCGACGTCGCGACCACCGACGGGCACCGGTTGGACCTGACACTGCACGGCACGTGGGCCGCAGGCGGCGGCCCGAACGTCCTGCGCTCCGACGTGGACGGCGCCGTCGCGATCCGCGGCGGGGACGAGCCGGCCCGCCCGGTGACCGGCCGGATCGAGGTGGAGCTGCGGCCCGCGCTGCTGCGGGGCACCGCCGGGGTGCGGCGCGTCCGGCTCGACCTGGAGTTCGCCCGGCACCGCCTCACCGTCGTCGACGCGGTGGGCTGGACCCACAGCATCCTGCGCATCACCCTCCCCGGCCGGCTGGAGGACAGGCGCAGAGCGCGCCGGGTGGAGGTGAGCATCAACCCCCTCCAGCTCCTGGCCCAGGTGTTCCGCCTCAACCTCCCGCGGTGAGCCCCCGTCTTTCTTCCTCGCCGTGGGGGGGTGGAGACCTCCACGTACGCGAGACTGCACCCATGGCCGAGTTCGTCGGTGCCGTCGACCAGGGCACCACCAGCACCCGCTTCATGATCTTCGACCACTCCGGCGGCGTCGTGGGCCGCCACCAGCTCGAGCACGAGCAGATCCTGCCCCGGGCGGGCTGGGTGGAGCACAACCCCGTCGAGATCTGGGAGCGGGCGTCCGCGGTGATGCAGTCGGCGCTGAACTCCTCCGGGCTCGCCGCGTCGGACCTCGTCGCGCTGGGCATCACCAACCAGCGCGAGACGGCCGTGGTGTGGGACAGGAGGTCCGGCCGGCCGCTGTACAACGCGATCGTCTGGCAGGACATGCGCACCGACCGCATCGCCTCGGCCCTGGACCGCGACGGACGCGGTGACATCATCCGGCGCAAGGCCGGCCTGCCCCCGGCCACGTACTTCTCCGGCGGGAAGATCCAATGGATCCTGGAGAACGTCGACGGGGCGCGGGAGGCCGCCGAGCGCGGCGACGCGATCTTCGGCACGACCGACACCTGGCTGCTGTGGAACCTCACGGGGGGAACCTCCGGCGGGGTGCACGTCACCGACCCCACCAACGCCAGCCGCACGATGCTCATGGACCTGGAGACCCTCGAATGGGACGACGAGCTGCTCGGCTTCTTCGGCATCCCCCGGCAGATGCTGCCGGAGATCGCACCCAGCTCGTACCCGCAGGGCTACGGCCGGACGCTGGCGACGGGACCGCTGGCCGGGGAGGTGCCGATCACCGGGAACCTCGGCGACCAGCAGGCGGCCACCGTCGGCCAGGTCTGCTTCGCCCCGGGGGAGGCGAAGAACACCTACGGCACGGGCAACTTCATGCTGCTCAACACCGGGACCGAACTCGTGCGGTCGACCGCTGGGCTGCTCACGACCGTCGCCTACCAGTTCGCCGACGAGCCGGTGGTCTACGCGCTGGAGGGCTCGATCGCCGTCACCGGGTCGGCCATCCAGTGGCTGCGTGACCAGCTGGGCATCATCTCCGGGGCCTCCCAGAGCGAGTCGCTGGCCCGGCAGGTGGAGGACAACGGCGGCGTGTACTTCGTACCGGCGTTCTCGGGTCTGTTCGCCCCCTACTGGCGGTCCGACGCCCGCGGCGCGATCGTCGGCCTCTCCCGCTTCAACACCAACGCCCATCTGGCCCGGGCCACCCTCGAGGCGATCTGCTACCAGAGCCGGGACGTCGCCGAGGCCATGGAGTCCGACTCCGGTATGCATCTGGAGGTGCTCAAGGTCGACGGTGGCGTCACGGCCAACGAGCTGTGCATGCAGATCCAGGCCGACGTCCTGGGCGTCCCGGTCATCCGGCCCGTCGTCGCGGAGACGACGGCGCTGGGCGCGGCCTACGCGGCCGGGCTGGCCGTCGGGTTCTGGAAGAACACCGACGAGCTGCGGACGAACTGGAACGAGTCGAGGCGCTGGCTGCCGGAGTGGTCGCCCGAACAGCGTGACACCGGTTACGCCCGGTGGAAGAAGGCGGTGACCCGGACGTTGGACTGGGTGGACGTGGACTAGATCCCGCCGCATTCGATCCCCGCTGCGGCTTCTGTAGACACACGAGAGGACACATCATGCGATCGGTCGCGCTCTCCCCCGCGGCCCGCGAGGGTGCACTGCAGGCCATGGGTTCGACCGAGCTCGACGTGCTGGTCGTCGGGGGCGGTGTCGTCGGGGCCGGCTGTGCGCTCGACGCCGCCACCCGTGGCCTCACGGTCGGGCTCGTCGAGGCGCGCGACTTCGCCTCGGGCACGTCGAGCCGGTCCAGCAAGCTCATCCACGGCGGCCTGCGCTACCTGGAGATGCTCGACTTCCGGCTGGTCGCCGAGGCGCTGCATGAACGCGGGCTGCTCCTGGGCACCCTCGCCCCGCACCTGGTCCGGCCGGTGCCGTTCATCTACCCGCTCCGGCACCACGTGTGGGAGCGGGTCTACGCGGGCGCGGGTGTGGCGCTCTACGACACTCTCGGGCTGCTGTCGGGTCGGGCGCGCGCCCTGCCGGCCCACCGCCACCTCACCCGGCGCGGCGCGCGCAAGATCGTGCCGTCGCTGCGCAAGGACGCGCTGGTCGGGGCGCTGATGTACTACGACGCCCAGGTCGACGACGCCCGTCACACCATGTTCATCGCCCGCACCGCCGCCGCCTACGGGGCGCACGTCGCGTCCCGGGCCCGCGTCACCGGGCTGCTGCGCGAGGGCAGCCGCGTGACCGGCGCGCACGTGCTCGACCTGGAGTCCGGCGCCACCGTCGACGTCCGCGCCCAGCAGGTGATCAACGCCACCGGGGTGTGGACCGACGAGACGCAGAGCCTGGTCGGCGAGCGCGGCCAGTTCAAGGTCCGGGCGAGCAAGGGCATCCACCTCGTGGTGCCGCGCGACCGCATCCAGGGCGACTCCGGGCTGATCCTGCGCACCGAGAAGTCCGTTCTGTTCGTCATCCCGTGGGGCCGGCACTGGATCATCGGGACGACCGACACCGAATGGGCGCTCGACAAGGCCCACCCCGCCGCGAGCGCCGCCGACATCGACTACCTGCTCGACCACGTCAACGAGGTCCTGGAGCAGCCGCTCACCCACGCCGACGTCGAGGGGGTGTACGCGGGGCTGCGGCCGCTGCTGTCGGGCGAGTCCGACTCGACCTCGAAGCTCTCCCGCGAGCACGCAGTGGCGCACACCGTGCCCGGCCTCGTGGTCGTGGCGGGCGGGAAGTACACGACGTACCGGGTGATGGCCAAGGACGCCGTCGACGCGGCCGTGCACGCCCTGGACCAGAAGGTGCCGCCGTCGGTCACGGAGAACGTGCCGCTGCTGGGGGCCGAGGGGTACGAGGCGATGAAGAACGCCCGCTACCAGCTGGCACACCAGTACGGGCTGCACGTCGCCCGGATCGAGCACCTGCTCGGCCGCTACGGGTCGCTCGTCCACGAGGTGCTCGACCTGGTTCTCGCCGACCCGACGCTCGGCGACCCGCTCGCCGGGGCCCCCGACCACCTGCGCGCCGAGGTCGTCTACGCCGCCTCGTACGAGGGCGCACGACACCTCGACGACGTGCTCGCCCGCCGCACCCGCATCTCGATCGAGACCTTCGACCGGGGCGTCGGCGCGGTGGAGGAGGTCGCCCGGCTGGTCGCGCCGGTGCTGGGCTGGAGCGACGAGCAGGTGGCCCGGGAGATCGAGCACTACCGCAAGCGCGTCGACGCCGAGCGGGAGAGCCAGAAGATGCCCGACGACGAGACGGCCGACTCCGCCCGCATGGGCGCCCCCGAAGTGGTCCCCCTGACCTGACCCCCCGCGAGTCGGGGCCTCCGTGCGCGCGAGTCGGGGCGTACATGCGCGCGAGTCGGGGCCAGCGCGCGGACTAGCGTCGGCCTCATGGGCCAACTGGTCGGGATCGCGGACGTCGACGCGGCGGCGGAGCGGATCGCGGGCCGTGTGCTGCGCACGCCGACCGTGCCGAGCCCGGGGCTCGGGGCGTACCTGGGTGCCCCGGTCACGCTCAAGCTCGAACTGCTGCAGCGCACCGGGTCGTTCAAGCCTCGCGGCGCCACCTCCAAGCTCCTCGGGTTGTCCGACGCGGAACGTGCGGTGGGGGTCGTCGCGGTCAGTGGAGGCAACCACGGGCTGGCGTTGGCCGACGTCGCGGCGACGCTGGGGATCGCGGCCACCGTCGTCATGCCGGAGTCGGCGCCGGCGCGCTCGGTCGCGATGGCGCGGAGGTCCGGCGCGACGGTGCGGCTCACTCCCGACATGGCGGGTGCGTTCACGCTGCTCGACGAGCTGGTCGTCGGCGGGCTGACGCTCGTGCATCCCTTCGACGACCCGGTGGTGCTGGCCGCACAGGGCACGGTCGGCGCCGAGTTCGCGGCCGACGCCCCGGACGTGACGGACGTGCTGGTCAGCATCGGCGGTGGTGCGCTGATCTCCGGGGTGGCGGCCGCGTTCCGGGCGATGCGGCCAGGTGTCCGGATCTGGGGTGTGGAGACCGTGGGCGCCGAGGCCATGTCCCGCGCGCTGGCCGCGGGCGGGCCCACGCCGGTGGAGCTCTCGTCGCTCGTGTCCACGCTCAGCGCGCCGATGGTCTCGCAGCTGACCTACGACCACGTCGCGGCGCTGGTGGAGGACGTGCTCGTCGTCCCCGACGCCGACGCGGTGCGCGGTGTCCTCACCCTCGCCGAGGAGGCGAAGGTGTGGGCCGAGCCCGCCGCAGGCTGCCTGGTGCCGGCCGCACGCCAGGTGCTGGACCGCGTCGGGCCGGGGGCGCGGCTGGGGCTCGTCGTGTGCGGCGGGAACGTGACGCCCGCCGACGTCGCGACGTGGACCTCGCGCCTCGCCTGACCTTGGCTCGCCGCCGAGCACGTCGTCGATACCCCGTCATGCCCCCGATCGCAGGGCCGTGCCCCCCGTCGAGCGGGGGCGTGACGCCGGACGGGGAGCGCGAGCCGGCAACGGCCGGCGTCGGCGCGGGCCGCTACTGCTGGGGCATCGCGCTGACGTCCATCCACAGGACCTCCCACTGGTGTCCGTCGAGGTCCTGGAAGCTGGACCCGTACATGAAGCCGTGGTCCTGGGGCTCGTTCGACGGGCTGCCACCGGCGGCGAGGGCGGTGGCGACCAGCTGGTCCACCTCCTCGCGGCTCTCGGCCGAGAGGGCCATGATCGCCTCGGTCTGGGCGGTCGCGTCCGAGATCGGCTTCTTGGTGAAGTCGGAGAACCGCTTCTCGACGAGCAGCATCACCGTCGTCTCCTCGTTGACGATCATGGCGGTGGCCGAGTCGTCGGTGAACGTGGGGTCGAAGGTGAAGCCCAGCTTCGTGAAGAACGCGACGGAGGCGTCGAGGTTCTTGACCGGGAGGTTGAGGAACAGCTTGCGGGACATGGCGTCTCCTTCAGGGTGCGGATACGCAGGATTGACCGAGCCCTCGTCCAGGAATCATCGGTGCGGTCGGCGAATTCTGGGACGTCGAGCGCACGTGCGCGCTCCGCCGAGGCCCCTGTTCTGGACGGCCTGGCGTATGAGGGCGGGCTCAGATGTCGGTGCGCACCTCGGTGCCGTCCTGGCCCCACCGCGTGTGGAAGGAGCCCGCGGTGTCGATCCGCTTGTAGGTATGGGCGCCGAAGTAGTCGCGCAGGCCCTGGATCAGGTTCGCCGGGCCGCGCTCGCGTCGGTAACCGTCGTAGTACGCCAGCGACGAGGCGAACGCCGGGATCGGCACGCCCTGCGCGGTGGCGGTCGCGACCACGCGTCGCCACGCGTCCTGCGCGTTCGCCACCGCTTCGGTGAAGTACGGCACCATCAGGAGGTTGTCCAGGTCGGGATGCTCGACGTAGGCGTCTCGGATGCGGTTGAGGAACTGCGCGCGGATGATGCAGCCGCCGCGCCAGATCGTCGCCATCGCGCCGAGATCGAGGTCCCAGCCCTCCGCGATCGACGCCGCACGCATCTGCGCGAAACCCTGCGCGTAGGCCACCACCTTGCTGGCGTAGAGGGCCTGGCGGATGTCGTCGACGAACGAGGCGTCGGCCTGACCCGCGGGAGTCGGGCCGGCCAGTGCGGTGGACGCGGCCGAGCGCTCGTCGCGCAGCGACGACAGCCCGCGGGCGAACACCGCCTCGGTGATGCCGGTCAGCGGCACGCCCAGGTTCAGCGCGTCGATCGCCGTCCAGGTGCCGGTGCCCTTCTGCCCGGCCTGGTCGAGGATGACGTCGACGAGCGGGCCGCCGGACCGCTCGTCGGTCTTGGCCAGCACCTTCGCGGTGATCTCGATGAGGAACGACTCCAGGTCGCCGGAGTTCCACTCCTCGAAGATCGTCGCGATCGCCGGGGCGCTCAGGCCGGCGACGTGGGTGAGCAGGTCGTACGCCTCGGCGATGAGCTGGATGTCTGCGTACTCGATGCCGTTGTGCACCATCTTGACGTAATGGCCGGCCCCGTCGGGTCCGACGTGGACGCAGCACGGCGTGCCGTCGACGACCGCCGCGATCGACGTCAGGATCTCCTCGACCTCGGCGTAGGCGTGCGTGTCACCACCGGGCATGATGCTCGGCCCGAGCAGCGCACCCTCCTCGCCGCCCGACACACCGATGCCCATGAACCGCAGGCCGTGCGTGGCGCACTCCTCGGTGCGGCGCTTGGTGTCGCGGAAGTGCGAGTTGCCGGCGTCGATGATGATGTCGCCGTCGTCGAGCAACGGGGTGAGCTCGGAGATCACCCCGTCGACGGGCGGCCCGGCCTTGACCATCACGATGATCCGCCGGGGCGTCTCCAGCGCAGCGACGAAGTCCTCCAGCGACTCGGCCGCCGTGAACGCGCCCTCGTCGCCGTGGGCCTCGATGAACTCCTTGGTGCGCGCGGCGGTGCGGTTGTGCACGGCGATCGGGACACCACGGCGGGCGATGTTGCGGGCGAGGTTCGCCCCCATCACCGCCAGCCCGGTCACGCCGATGCGGCTTGCTCCGGTGGACTGGGTCATCGTGCTCCTCGAACGCGCGGGGACGGGCCTGGCCCGGGCGACGTTACGACCTCACCGGAACCTCCGCCGAGGCGCGTGCGCCGAGCGGCAGCCGGTGGCGGATCTGGACGCGCCCGCGGGTGTTCCGGAATCCGGCACGGACATCCTTGGTGGCGCCCGGCGCGCCGTACCGTTCGCACGCATGACCGGTGGCCGGTGGATGCCGCTCGCCACCGTGCTGCTGGGGAGCCAGGTCGCCGGACTCGTCGTATCCCTGCTGCTCACCCTCGGTGGCGACGTCGGGATGGGCGCGGGCGGGCTCGCGTTCGCGCTGGGCGCCGGCGCGACCAATGCCGCAGCCCTCGCATGCTTCTACCGGGCGGGCCGGACAGGCGACCTCAGCGTGGTGTCCCCGATCGCCGCAGGTGGGGCGATCGTGCCGGTGGTCGTCGGGGTGCTGGGCGGTGACCGGCCGAGCGCGCTGCAGGTCGTCGGCATCCCGCTCGTGCTCGCCGGCATCGTGCTGGCAGCGGCGCGGCCGCGCAACCCGATAGCAGGCAACCCGATAGCAGGCAGCCCGGCCACCGGGCCCCGCGGCACCGGGTGGGCGCTGTTCGCCGGGCTCCTGTTCGGTGTCTTCCTGACGACCTACGCCCAGGCGGCCGCCGACTCGTCGGCCGGGGCGCTGCTGTGGTCACGCGTCGGGCTCGTGGTGACGACCGGGATCGGCGTCCTCGCGTTCCGCGAGACCCTCACGGCCCGCCCGCGACGCGGTTCTCGTCCTCGTGCCGGGGCTGCTGCTGGCGCTGGGGACGTTCGTCTTCGGCGAGGCGAGCCGGCTGGGGCTGCTCAGCGTGGTGTCGGTCATCGCGACGCTGAACCCCGTGGTGACGGTCCTGCTGGCGTACCTGTTGCTCCGCGAACGGCTGGCGGGGGCGCAACGGATCGGTGCGGCCGCGGCGCTCGGCGGCGTCGCGCTGCTCGCAGCCGGCTGAGAGCCGAGCTGCGGACCGAGCGGATGCGACGATGCGAGATGCCGTTGCCTGTCACCGGCTACGCCCGCGTACGGCTCACCGACCGGCGTGACGCTCTCACCCCGACTCGCGCGCACGGAAACCCCGACTCGCGGGGTTCAGAAGGCCGGCCAGGGAATCGCCGGGCCGTAGCCGGAGGGCTCGGGGAAGCACCGTTGGGCGAGCAGGGTGTCGACGCGCGACGACAAGGTGCGCACCTCCCGTCGGGTGATGTGCTCGCCCAGCACGTCGTCCAGACCGCCGTCGAGTTCGACGCGCAGCTTCTCCAGGACCTCGACGACGTCCGCCGGCAGCGGCTGCCCGACCCATCCCCACAGCACCGTGCGGAGCTTGTCCTCCACGTGCAGGGTCAGGCCGTGGTCGACGCCGTAGATGTTGCCGTCGGTGCCGGCGAGCACGTGCCCACCCTTCCGGTCGGCGTTGTTGACGATCAGGTCGAACGCCGCCATCCGGCGCAGCGCGGGGGTGTCGGCGTGGGCGAGGACCGCGGGCTTGCCGCGGTCACCGCGGGCGCGCAGCACCGTGAGCCAGCCCGACGGGACGTTCTTCGGGGACCGGACGTCCACGAACGCGCGCTCGTCGTCGGTGTCGACCCAGGCCTGCACCATGCCCGGGCCGAACGGGCCGTCACGCAGGAGGGTCGGCGGCACCACGTGGAACCCGGCGGCCTCCGACACGAGGAACGAGGCGACCTCACGGCCCGCAAGGGTGCCGTCGGGGAAGTCCCAGAGCGGCCGCTCGCCCCGCACCGGCTTGTAGACGCACTGCATCTCGAGACCGTCGGCGCCGACAGTGCCGAAGAGCGTGGCGTTGGAGGCGTCGACCAGCCGGCCGGTGATGTCGATGCGGCCGCGCCGCAGCAGTCCCGGCACGGCCGGGTCACGAGGATCCACGCGCTCAGTCCGCGACCGGGGACCTCTGGTGGTACCCGTTGAGCCGCACGCAGACGTGCCCCTCGGGTGCGAGCGGTTCGGCGCACAGGGGGCAGGGCGGGCGACCCGCGGAGACGACCTTCTCCGCCCGGTCCGCGAACGCTCGGGCCTGCACCGGGGAGAGGAACACGCGCAACGCGTCGGGACCCTCGTCGGTGTCGTCGAGCACGACGGACTCGTCGATCTCCTCCTCGCTGACCGCGAGCAGTTCGATCACCACCGAGCTGGAGTCGGAGTCCCAGCCCAGGCCCATCGTGCCGACGCGGAACTCCTCGTCGAGCGGGACGGCGAGCGGGCCGAGATCGCTGCCCGTCCCCTCGTCCGGCACGTCGGAGCCGAAACGGCGGGCGACCTCCTGCAGGAGCGCGCTGATGCGCTCGGCGAGCACCGAGACCTGCTGCTTCTCCAACTGCACGCTGATGGTGCGGGCCTCTTCGATCGCCTGAAGGTAGAACGTGCGATCGCCGGGCTCGCCGACGGTCCCGGCGACGAAGCGCTCGGGCTGGCGGAAGACATGGATGACGCGTGACATGGCACTTTCGAGAGTAGGCCACCAGCGCGCCCGCGGCACGCCTGCGGGGCGTCAGATGCCCGTGGCGCCGCCCACCACGGCGTCGGAGCTGCGGGCGGCGGGCTTGCGCCTGCGCTTCGGTGTGGGCGGGACCAGCCCCGCGACGTCGCCGCCGAGGTCGTTGACGCGTGCCACGAACGGCCGCGTCTCGGTGTAGTGCACGACACTGATCGAGCAGGTGTCGACCATGATCCGCTGGAAGTTGTCGAGGTGCGTGGCCAGCGCGTCGGCCAGCACGGCCTTGATGACGTCACCGTGGCTGCAGGCGATCCACACGGCCTGTGGCCCGTGCGCGGCGGCGATCCGGACGTCGTGGCGGCGGACGGCGGCGACAGCGCGTGCCTGCATCCCCGCCAGTCCCTCCCCGCCCGGGAACACCGCGGCGGACGGGTGCGCCTGCACGACCTTCCACAGCGGCTCCTTGGACAGCGTCTTGAGCGAGCCGCCCGTCCACGAGCCGTAGTCGACCTCGGCCAGCTCCGGTTCGGTGGTCGGCGTCAGGGCCCGATCAGCCGCGAGCGGCGCGACGGTCTGCTCGCAGCGCGTCATCGGTGAGCAGACGATCTCCGCGATCGGCACGCCCGCCAGCCGCTCGACCACCTTCTGCGACTGGGCCCGGCCGGTGTCGTCCAGCTCGACGCCGGGGGTGCGGCCCGCGAGCACCCCGGCGACGTTGGCCGACGAGCGCCCGTGGCGCAGGAGAATCAAGGTGGTCACGATCCGAGCCTATGCGGTGATCGGCCCGCGCCCGCGGTGGCGGGAGCCGGACGGCGAGACCGGCGAGCACGATCTCCAACCACATGGGCCACTTCGCGCTCACCGCACGCCTGCTGCCGCTCCTGCTCGCGACGCCCGGCTCCCGCATCGCCACCATGTCGGGCATGGGCCACCGCGCTGCCAGCGGGGAGGCCGATCCCCGGCTGCGGCGCCCGTACCTGCGCTGGCAGTCCTATTTCCACAGCAAGCTCGCGAACCTGCTGTTCACAGCGGAGCTGCAGTGCCGGCTCGCGACGGCCGGCGTGTCGACGGTCGCGGTGGCCGCGCATCCCGGCGGCTCCCACACCGACCTCGGCACCGAGGGCAGCGCCGTGCTCAACCGGGCCATGCGGAGCCTGGTGCCGCTGGTCGCCCAGATCGCCGAGCTGGGCGCCCGCCCGATGCTGCGCGCGCTGACCGACCCGGCCGTGCGCGGTGGCGAGTTCTACGGCCCGAGGTTCGTCGTGCGCGGGACGACGGCCGTGCGGGAGACCCCGAGTCGTGCGGCCCGGCGACCCGGAGGCCGCCCGCCGCCTGTGGGACCACCTCGGTCGAGCTGAGGGGCCTGGAGCCCGCCCTCGCCTCCTGACGCGGCGGCGGGACCGTTCAGGTGGCGGACAGCCAGCCGGCGCTCAGGGCCACCAGCAGCACGGCCCCCAGTGCCACGCGGTACCAGACGAAGACGTACACGCTGTGGTGCTCGACGTAGCGCAGCAGCCACGCGATCGTCGCGTACCCGACCACGAACGCGATGAGCGTCGCGACGACGAGCTGCACCGGGCTCGGACCGTCGCCGGCGAACGCGTCGGGGATCTGGAAGATGCCCGACGCCACGACGGCGGGGATCGCCAGCAGGAAGGAGTACCGCACGGCCGCGGTGCGGGTGAACCCGAGGAGGAGCCCGGCGGTGATCGTGCCGCCCGACCGCGAGACGCCGGGGACGAGCGCGAGGGCCTGCGCCAGGCCGAGCACGATCCCGTCGGAGACCTTCATCTGCCGCAGGTCCAGGCGCTGCCGGCCGAGGCGCTCGGCCAGGCCCAGCAACAGCCCGAACACGATCAGCGTCGTGGCGATCAGCCAGAGGTTGCGGGCCACGGTCTGGATCTGGTTCTCGAAGATCAGCCCGAGCAGGGCGATCGGGATCGTCCCGGCGATCACCAGCCAGGCCAGCCGGTAGTCGGGGGTGGTACGCACCTGCGCGTCGGTGAAGCCCCGGAACCACGTCGCGAGCAGGTGGCCGATGTCACGGGCGAAGTAGATGAGCACCGCGGCCTCGGTGCCGAGCTGGGTGACCGCGGTGAAGGCGGCGCCGGCGTCGCGTCCGAAGAAGACCTCCGAGACGATCCGCAGGTGGGCGGAGGAGGAGATGGGGAGGAACTCCGTGAGCCCCTGCACCAGTCCGAGTACGAGTACTTCCAGCCACGTCACGGCGGGTGACCGTACCGGGGCGATCACCGTCGGGGCCCGGACGGGTACGTGGACGCTCGCCGCACGACGGTGGCACGGGTCGCGCGCCCGTGCCTAAGGTGGGCGATTCCACCCACCGTTCACCGGTGCGTGGCCTGCGCGAGCCCGAGGAGGTGAGCCGATGGACCGTCACGGTGGCATCGGAGCCGGTGAAGGAGACACGGTCGACGGGGAATGGGAGTACCGCCCGGTGCAGCTCTCCGCGGAGGTGTCCCGGATGACCGCGGCGGTACGGCTCGCGATCCAGGCCGAGTTCGGCGGCTGGGAACTCTCCCGAGTGCGCCTCTACCCGGGTGGGGTGCGCAAGGTGTGGCTACGACGCAAGCGCAGCGGCCGGATGCTGCCGGAGCTGTCGGTCTGACCCACCGAGGTGCCTCCTCCGGTGCCGCATCATGACGAGGTGCGGTGGATCAACCCGGTCCGCTGAGCCGCCCGTCGCCCGCGACCCGCGCTACGGCGTCAGGACGACCTTTCCCGTGCTCGCGCGTGACGCCAGGCGGCGCAACGCCTCGGGCGCCTGGTCGAGCGGAAGGTCCGCACCCACGAGCGGGTCGATCTTGCGCTGTGCCCACAGCTCGTCGAGCCTGCCCTGCCACGCCGGGATCATCTCCGGCCGCATCTGCCGGTAGTAGCCCCAGTGCACGCCCACGACCGCGTAGTTCTTGACCAGGAGGTGGTTGGTGGGGGCATCGGCGAACCGGCCCCCGGCGAACCCGATCACCAGGATCCTGCCCTCGAACGCGACGGCCTTGCGCGAGGCGTCGAAGATGTCGCCGCCCACCGGGTCGAAGACGACGTCGGCGCCGCGCCTGCCGGTGAGCTCCTTGACCCGCGCGACGACGTCCTCGGCCGAGTAGTCGATCACCTCGTCGGCCCCGAGCCCGCGGACGACCTCGCACTTCTCCGCGCCGCCCGCCGTCCCGATCACGCGCGCGCCCATGGCCCGGCCCAGCTGCACCGCCGCGCTCCCGACCCCGCCCGCGGCGGCGTGCACGAGCAACGTCTCACCTGCCTGCAACCGTCCGCGGTGTTCCAATGCGCAGATCCCGGTCTGGTAGGTGATGAACATGCCGGCGGCCTGGCCCGCGCTCATCCCCTCGGGCCACGGCAACGTCGACGCCGCGTCGAGCACGGCGAGTTCCGCGTAACCGCCCCGACCCATCGGCGGCGTGCCGATCACCCGGTCGCCCACCCGTGCCGCCGCACCGTCGCCGGCCGCCACGACCTCGCCGGCGATCTCCAGCCCCGGCGTGAACGGCAGCGCCGGCTTCTCCTGGTAGGTGCCGCGGCAGAGGAGGATGTCGGGGAAGTTGCACGCCACGGCGTGTACCCGCACCAGGACCTGCCCGGGACCCGGCTCGGGATCGGGCAGCTCGCCGAACTCGAGGACGTCCGCGGGCTCGCCGAGCTCCCGCACCTGCCAGCCGCGCATCAGTGCTCCTCCCAGGTCACGGCAGGCGGGGCCGTGGCACCGCTGGCACCCGGCACGCCGCGGAACCCGTAGGGCGCCGCGTCGCGGCCGGGCTGGACGAACCAGCACTCCCCCGGCTCGCCGCGGTCCAGGATCACCTCGATGGCGTCGGCGACGTCGTCCGCGGTGAGCAGCGGGAAGTCGCCGAACTGCTCCTTGGCGTGCGCGATCAACGGGGTGTCGGCGAACCCGGGGCACACGGCGTTGACGCGGATGCCGTCCGCCATCAGCGTCGGGGCGGCCGAGCGGACGTACCCGACGACGGCGTGCTTGGTCAGCGCGTAGAGCGCGTCACCGGGCATCGCGACGAGACCGGCCAGCGACGCCGTCACCACGATGTGGCCCCCGCCGGCGCGGCGCAGCGCGGGCACGGCCGCCGCGAGCCCGAACACGACGTGGTCGACGTTGACGCCCATGACCGCGCGGTACCCGGCCACGTCGAGGTTCTCGACGCCCGACTGCCCCGAGGCGATCCCCGCGTTGAGCAGCACGACGTCGAGCCGGCCGAACTCCGTCTCGGTGGCCGTGACCGCCGCCGTCATGGTGTCGGGGTCCGAGGCGTCCCCCGGCAGCGCGAGCCCCCCGACCTCCCGGGCGAGCGCGCGTGCGCCGGCCTCGTCCCGGTCGGCGACGGCGACCGAGGCACCCGCGGCCGCGAGCCGCCGCACGGCAGCGGCCCCGATCCCGGACGCACCCCCGGTGACGAGGGCGGCCTTCCCTGACAGGTCCACGCGGTCCAGCTCCTTCTCGTCGCGGTACGGGGTCAGGCGGAGCGCAGGAACGTGTCGAGCACGCGGGCGCCGAACGTCAACGAGTCGACGGGCACGCGCTCGTCGATGCCGTGGAACAGCGACGCGAAGTCCAGGTCCGGCGGCAACCGCAACGGCGCGAAGCCGTAGCACCTCATGCCCAGCTCGGCGAAGGACTTGGCGTCGGTGCCGCCCGAGAGCATGTAGGGCACCGTGACGGCGGTCGGGTCCGCGCTGCGGAGTGCGGCGGCCATCGCATCGGTGAGCGGCCCCCCGAACGGCGTCTCGACGGGCGGCAGGTGCGTCACCCACTCGCGCGTGACGTCCGGACCGAGCAGCTCGTCGACCTCCCGCAGGAACGCGTCCTGGCGCCCGGGCAGGATCCGGCAGTCCACCACGGCCTCGGCCGTCGACGGGATGACGTTGGCCTTGTAGCCGGCGCTGAGCATGGTCGGGTTCGCGGTGTCGCGCACGGTGGCGCCGACGATCCGCGACAGCGGCCCGAGCTTGGCCAGCGCGCCCTCCAGGTCGTCCTCGGGGAACTCCAGGCCCGTGAGCTGCGACATCTGCTCCAGGAACAGGCGCACGGTATCGGTGATCGTCAGGGGGAACGTGTGGTTGCCCAGCCGGGCGACGGCCTCGGCCACCTTGGTCACGGCGTTGTCCTCGTGCAGGAACGACCCGTGGCCGGGGCGGCCGCGGGCCCGCAGCCGCATCCACGCGATGCCCTTCTCCGCGGTCTCGATCAGGTACACGCGCCGGTCCTCGGCGAAGGTCAGCGAGAACCCGCCGACCTCCCCGACCGCCTCCGTGCACCCCTCGAACAGGTCGGGCCGGTTCTGCACGAGCCACCCCGCGCCGTACCTGCCGCCCGCCTCCTCGTCGGCGAGGAACGCGAACACGATGTCCCGCGGCGGCACCACCCCGTCGCGGGCGAATCGGCGGGCGACCGCCAGCGTCATCGCGACCATGTCCTTCATGTCCACCGCGCCGCGGCCCCACACGTATCCGTCCTGCACCGCTCCGGAGAACGGATGGACCGACCACTCGCTCGGATCGGCCGGTACGACGTCGAGATGGCCGTGGACGAGCAGCGCCCCCCGCGACGGGTCGGCACCCTTGAGCCGGCAGATCACGTTGTCGCGCCGGGGCGCCCCCGACTCGACCACCTCGACCTCGTACCCGACCTCGGTCAGCTTGGCCGCGACGTACTCCGCGGCCTCCCGCTCGCCGGTGACGGTCTCGGGGTCGCCGGTGTTGGTGGTGTCGATGCGGATGAGCTCGGAGCACAGCTCGACGACCTCGTCCTCGGCGGTGAGGCTCTCAGCGGGGCGGGGCACGCCGATCTTCCTACCACCGCGGGTCCCGTGACGGGGGCCGGCAGCGGATCGGCTATTCTCAACACCGTCACGCCGCGTACAGCGCGGCACGTCCGAGTGGCGGAATGGCAGACGCGCTAGCTTGAGGTGCTAGTACCCTTTAACGGGTGTGGGGGTTCAAGTCCCCCCTCGGACACACTTTCGTGGCATCCCTGCCACATCTGACGTGCCGGTGCTTGAAGGCACTCCAACACCTCGACCAGGCAGGGTGCTGGCTCCTGCGGTTGGTCCTCTCCTCACCCCGCTGTTCGTCCCGGCGGTGGTCCCGGGCTCGCTGCAACGTCGCCCCGTCGCAGCACGCACGGTCCTGCCGTTAGCGGCTGTGCCTGCCCCGCGGCCGATCGACGCCGCCGTCTACGGGATGGCGGCGATCGACGACCGCGGCCGGATCGCCGACCTGCCCATCGTGCGTGCTCTCCGCTGGGATCCCGGTACGTGCGTCGGCGTGGAGGTGGACGGCGGCGTCGCGATGCTGACAGCCCGACCGGACGGCGTCGCCCGAGTCGCCCACGCCGGCAGGGTCCGCCTGCCGGCATCCGTCCGGCACCAGCTGCGCCTGGCCCCCGGGGACCGCGTCCTGCTCGTCGCACGACCGGCCGCGGCCCAGCTCGTCGTCTACCCACCAGCCGCGCTGGCCGCGATCCTCTCCAGCACCGGGCTCACGGCGTCCGGAGGTCCGGCATGACCACCGTCCAACCCACCTCGTCCCCGAGCACGGCCGACGTCGACGCCGCCCGCCTGCTGCTGACGCGGATGGGCCTATCGCCCCAGGACCTCCTCGACACCGCACCCGCCCGGCCGCCCGTGCCGACCTTCGCCGAGTACGTGCCCGTCGTGGCCGCCGCCGTCGGCCCCGGCACCCGCCGCGTGTACGGGTCCTACTGGAACCGCATCCTCGACCACTGGGCCGACCGCAGGCTCGATGACCCGACGCCCTCGGAGATCAAGAAGCTCGTCGAGCACGTCAAGTACAACGTCGTCGCCCGCCGCAACGCCCGCGGCGGCCGCAGCGCGGGCGAGCACCTCATCTCCGCGCTGCGCTGCCTCTACCGGCACGCCGAGCACGACGGCCTGATCAACCCGTCCGACAACCCGGCACTCAAGGTCGCCAAGCCCCGGCGCCTGCCCTCGACGCGGCGGGCGGTCGCCGATAAACGGCTTGCCGAGATCAACCAGATCGCCGCGACGACCGGGAACGACCCCGGCCTCGACACCCTGCTCCTGAAGCTGCACGTCGAGACCGCCTGCCGGCGTGGTGGGGCTCTCGCCCTCCGCCCGCAGGACCTCGACCCCACGCAGTGCCTGATCTTCCTGCGGGAGAAGGGGCAGACCGTGCGCTGGCAACCGGTCTCACCGACCCTGATGGCCCATCTGCAGCACCACGCCGACGAACGGGGCGCTCCCCGCATCGGGCAGCTCCTGCGCTACGCCGACGGGCGGCCGATCACGACCCGCCGCTACGACCATCTCTGGAAGCGCCTCGGCGCCCATCTACCGTGGGTCGCGACCCAGCAGATCAGCACCCACTGGCTGCGGCACACCACGCTGACCTGGGTGGAGCGCAACTTCGGCTACGCCGTCGCCCGCGCCTATGCCGGACACACCGACAGCGGCGGCGACGTCGGACCGACCGCGCCCTATGTCCGCGCCGGTGCCAACGAGATCGCCGCCGCGCTCGCGACCCTGACCGCCGAGGCACATCCGTTGACGTGATGCAGAACGGCCTGGGACGGGGCACAGGCGGCGAACCCCACGCCGACTCACCGTCCACTCCGAATTCAAGATCACTTACGAAGCAAGACTCGCTGGTGCGCGCAACTCCCGACGGCCGCCGACGGTAGTGTGTCAGCCCACCGTGGGGCCCATCCAGATGCTGAGTGAGGCCTGTACCCGTCGACGATTCGAGGCACTGCACATTTCATGATCAACCGAGTGATCATCCACGGCTACCGGATCTTCCGAGCGTTCGAGTTCTGCCCCAACCCGGGCACCAACATCGTCGTCGGCGACAACGACTCCGGGAAGTCGACACTGCTGGAGGCGATCGCGCTGGCTCTCAGCGGGCGCGTCAATGGTCGGTGGGCGCAGGACGCGTTGGATCCGTACTGGTTCAACGCGCACCACGTCGGCGAGTTCTTCGCCGCGCTCAAGGCCGGTTCCGCGCCCTCGCCACCGGAGGTCATGATCGAGGTCTACTTCTCGCCCGACGCCGTCGGCCTCCACGACCTGCGCGGTATACACAACTCACGTCGCGACGACGTGCCGGGCATCAGCATGCGGATCACCCCGGCCAAGGAGTACCAGCAGGAGATCACCGAATACTTCGCGAACCCGGACTGCCCGGACATCCTGCCCACCGAATGGTTCGAGGTGGACTGGCGCGCCTTCTCCGACGAACGCCTGACCCGCAGACCCAAAGGCCTGGGCATCGCCCACATCGACTCGCGCACCATCCGGTCCTCCGCCGGCGTGGACTACCACACCCGCGAGATCCTCAGCAGCTTTATCGAACCCGGTGAGCGCGCCGCCATCGCCGTCGCTCACCGTGCGGCACGGCACGCGATCAGCACTGACACGTTGGCGCCGGTCAACGAGCGGATCGCCGAGCACGGCAAGGCCCTGCACGACCAGCCGATCGGGCTGCACATGGACCAGTCGGCCGGTGCGTCCTGGGAGACCTCGGTCGTCCCGCAGGTCGCGGATGTCCCGTTCGCCATGGCCGGGCAAGGGCAACAAGCCGCGATCAAGGTGGTCCTTGCCATGGACCGCGCCTCGACGACGACGTCGTTCGCACTGATCGAGGAACCCGAGAACCACCTTTCCCACACGAGTCTCACGAAGTTGGTGGCGCGGATCGAGACCCTCGCCGGGGACCGGCAGGTCTTCCTGACCACCCACAGCTCGTTCGTCCTGAACCGACTCGGCCTCGACAAGCTCGTCCTGATCAGCGGTGGACGCTGCGCCTCATTCAACGATCTCCCTGCCGACACGGTGTCCTACTTTAAACGCCTGTCCGGCTACGACTCCATGAGGCTCGTCCTGGCCCGCAAGGCCGTACTCGTCGAGGGCCCATCGGACGAAATGATCTTCGAGCGTGCCTTCCGCGACCGCCACAACGGCCGCCGTCCCATGGAACTCGGCGTGGACGTCATTTCCATGGCCGGAGTGTCCCTCAAACGTGGGCTGCAGTTGTGCGCAGCGCTCGGCCGCCAGGCCGCGGCCATCCGCGACAACGATGGCCAGGACCCCGCGCACTGGACGACGCCGCTGCAGCCGTGGCTCCAAGACGGCGTCAGGCAGGTCTTCATCGGCGATAATGCCGCCGGGAAGACGCTTGAGCCGCAGTTCGTCGCTGTGAATGACGAGACCGCCCTGCGCTCACTCCTCAACATCCCCGATGACGAAGGCACCACCGAGTGGATGGGCAAACACAAGACCGAGTGGGCCCTGACGTTCAACGAGTCCAGCTTCGAGGCCACCTACCCTCCCTACCTCATCGACGCCGTCACCTTCGTCTCATGAACCGAGCCGTCCTCGCCGTGGCCGGATCCCGCAAGACCCAGTCGATCGTGGATGCCTGCAGCGACACGTCCGACAACCCGCGCCGGTTGGTCCTCACCTACACCATCGCCGCCCAGCGCAATGTCGAGGCGCGCCTCGCCAGAGCATGCTCCGCGCAGCTTCCCGACGTCAGCGGCTGGTACTCCTTTCTGCTGCACCACTGGATCCGGCCCTACCTGCCCCTACTCTTCCCTGGCCGGCGCCTGACTGGCCTCAACTTCACCAAGCAGACCGGCGTCGACTACGCCACCGGCCCGGCCCGCTACCTCGACGGAGATTCCCGCGCCTACAAGCGCTACCTTTCCAAATTGGCCTTTGACGTCGCCGCGGCCAGCAACGGCGCTGTCATCGATCGTCTAGAGCACATCTACGACGAGATCCATATCGATGAGGCCCAAGACCTCACCGGTTACGACCTCGAAGTGCTCGAGAAACTCTTCGCCTCACGCATCGACATCCGCCTCGTCGGCGACGTCCGTCAATCCACTTTCAATACCAATCCTCAAGACCTCAAGAACAGAAAGTACCGAGATCTAAAGATGCTCGACTGGTTCGCTAGCCACCAGACAACGGGGGTACTAGATGTCGAGCAATCCAACCGAACCTGGCGCAGCAACCAGCTTGTCGCCACCTTCTCCGACACCATTTTCCCGAAAGACTGCGACTTCCCTCCTACCGAATCGCTGCAGACAAGAACCACGACGCACGATGGCGTCTTTATCGTGCCCACGAAGCACATCGACGCGTACATCGAAGCGTTCGCACCCCTATGCCTCCGCCATTCCTCCGCGACCCGGACGCCGGATACCACGCAGTCGCTCAACTTCGGTGTTGCCAAAGGGCTCACCTGTGACCGGGTACTAATCTTTCCGACCGGTTCGATTGCCGACTTCCTCAACAAGGGCAAGATGCTGACCGGAAAGTCAGCCTGCGGCCTCTACGTCGCTGTGACTCGAGCTATCCACAGCGTCGCATTCGTCATCGACGGATATCGCGGCGGCACCCTTGCAACATGGAGCCCAGCATGATCGACAGAGGTCACCGGTATCCGGAGCTGATCCCGAAAGTGATGCGACCGGACGTGACGTGATCCTCGCGAGCTCATCGGCTCCGCCTTGGTACCGAACCGGCAGCAAGCGGGTGCGGTTCCTCGACCAGACCGGACAGCGCCGACGCCACCTCGTGCACGTCGGCTCGGACGTACGTCGACGTGCTGCCCGCGTCGCTGCGCCCGTTGTGGCCCGCGTAGGCCCGGGCGACGGCGTAGCCGAAGTTGCGCTCCACCCAGGTCAGGGTCGTGTGTCGCAGCCAATGGGTGCTCACCTGCTGAGCGGCCACCCAGGGGAGCCGAACGCCGATCCGCTTCCACAGGTGGTCGTATCGGCGGGTGGTGATCGGGCGGCCGCCGCGGTATAGTAGCATGCCCTCCACGTCCTCCTTCGAGCGCTCTCGGTGGTGATCGGCGAGCCTGCTCATCAAGGTCGGCGAAACGGGCTGCCACCGGACGGTCTCGCCCTTCTCCCGAAGGCGGATGAGGCACTGGTCCGGGTCGAGATCGACCGGCCGCAGGGCGAGCGCGCCGCCTCGGCGGCACGCCGTCTCGACGTGTAGCCGGAGGATGAGCAGGTTGAGGTCGGGGTCGTTGCCCGAGCGACCGGCCACGTCGAGGATCTCCGCGAGACCCGCATCGGGGATGGCTCGGCGCGTGCTGGCCAACCGGCGCGGCTTGGACACGCGGATGGCCGGGTTGTTCGCCTCCGTGATCAGCCCGTCGGACACCGCGTGCCGGTACAGGCAGCGGAGCGCCGAGATCAGGTGCTCGGCGGCGCTCCGGCCGCCGCGGGAGTTCCTGCGGACAACAACGTCGGCCTTGACCCGTTCGGCGAGTTGCTTGATCTCCAGCGGGGTCACCTCGTCGATCCGGCGGTCGCCCCACTCGGCCGCGACGCGGCGCCAGTAAGGCCCGTACGCCGTCCGTGTCGCCGTGGGGACGGCCTCGGCGACGTCGTCGAGGTAGCGACGGATCGTTGGGACCTCGGCCGTCGTAACGGAGGACTTCGTGCCCAGCAACTGCTCCGGTGTGATGCCGAGGCGGTCCAGCAGAAGCCTGGCCGCGGCCAGTTCCGTGGAGGTCATGTGACGCTCGGCTGGCGCTGCCGCAGCATCGCCTCGACCGACGTCGAGGGATAGATCTCCAGGAGCGCCATGCCACGGTGGGCGAGGACGAGCACGCGGCTCCCGGGTGTCAGACGGCAGCGATGGCGCAGTGGCGCCGGGACCCGCAGGTACCCGCGACGGCCGATCCGGTATCCGTCCGACTCCGAGGGCGAGACGGCGATAACCCCGTCGACGAGCCGGCAGGACACGACGGATCCCGTGTTCCATCCGAGTTCGCGCAGCGGCGCCAGGACGCCGACGCGTCCCCGGTCGTCGACCGTCGTCGTGTGGAAGGCCACCGTGCGCGCCGAGGTGGCGGGCTCCAACTGCGGCACGGGAAGGCCGCGGACCCGCCGATGTGGCTCGCCCTCGTCGGTCATGCCGCTCGGGTCTCCCCTGCGGCATCGGCGGCGTGCCCGGCAGCCTGGGTAGCGACGTTTGAGCCGGCAGGCAGTACGCAAAAGACCAGCACATCCTCGTGCGCGATCAGGTGCAAGGGCAGGCCGGCGTCGCGCTGCTTGCGGATGAAGTCGCGCTGGAAGAACGAGCCGCGGGCGATGAGGCCGTCGCCGGCGACGCGGCCTAGCAGGGCGACGCAGCGCTCGACGGGGACCAGGCCGGCGCGGGTGCCGCAGGCCAGGATCTGGGAGGGCAGGTCGATCAGCTCGGCGTGCTCGCGCCAGGGCCGGACGGTGATGACGACGTGTGCGCCGGGGCGCAGGACGTCGGCGAGCGCGGCGAGGATCCGTTCGAAGCCGGCGAGCAGGCGGTGGTGGCCGATGTTGGCGAGGTTCCCGCGGTCGAGCAGGTTGCCGTAGAGGTGGTGGTACTTCTGCACGCCACCGCCGGGGATGACCGAGACCTGGCCGTGGGTCGAGGGCCCGTAGGGCGGGGAGGTGACCACGAGCGCCGCCCGGCCGATCGCCTCGGGCGAGAGCAGGGTCGCCAGCTGGCGGGCGTCGCCGTGCAGGACACGGGCATCGCCGGCGAAGGAAGCGCCGAGGGAGTCTGCGAGATCGAGGTTGGCGCAGGCGACGTCGACCCAGTGCGGTTCGTACTCGACGCCGATGGCGCGGCGGCCGAGGTGCAGTGCCTCGACCAGCGTGGTGCCGATCCCGCACATCGGGTCCAGGACGAGGTCGCCGGGGCGCGTGTAGTGGGCGATGGCGTGGGCGGCGACGGCGGGCAGCATCTTCGCCGGGTGCGCCGTCGAGCCGGGGGTGTAGCGGCCGCGGCGCTGGGAGGCGGGCGGCTGCTGCCCTGTGGGCCACACCGACAGGGGCAGGTCGTCGAGGTTGGGGACGTCGGCCGTAGTGGGCAGCGCGGTGGCGCGCACGGAGTGGGAGCTGTCGAGCATGGGTCTGCCTTCCGGGTCGTCGGGAGTGGTTCGGCGGGCTTGGGCGCAGGTCATCGCCGCGGCGGCCGGGCCGTGGGGTGGGCCGTGGGGTGGGCGGCGGCGTCGTGTCCGACAACCCGCGAGTTGCGTAACCGCGCGGCGAGCGACGGGACGCTGCTCAGGTCCTGGACCTGGGCCTGCGGTCTCGTTCGAGTGGCGCTGAGCCGTTGTGAGTGCCCTTCAGGATTCATGAGTCGTTGCTCCAATTGGTGAGTCCAGATCGGCTCTGCTGAAGACGGGAGACGTGGGTTGACGCTCGGCGTCGTACGGGACCTGCGTGCGGCCCGGGCACCGGTCGGGCCGGAGGAGCTCGCGGCGTTCGAGACCGACGTGATGGCCGAGTTCGTGATGGCACGCTCGGCGGCCGGGCTGGCCGACAGCACGATCCGCGGCGAGGTCGGCCAGCTCGACCGGGTCCGTGTCTGGTTCGACCGCCCGGTGTGGGAGATGGACCCGTCCGACGCCGACACCTACTTCGGCCAGGAGCTGCGCGCGGCATCGAAGGCGACCCGGCTGGCGCGGGCGCAGGCGATCAGGATCTTCTTCGCGTTCCTGCAGATGCGCCACGCCGCGCAGATCCATGTGATGACCGGTCGGGTTGTCACCTGCCCGGTCGATGAGATGAACCAGCCCCGCGGGGCCAAGGAAGCGAAGCTGCGGGTGCCGCCGGGCGACCGCGAGGTGGAGGACCTGTTCAGCCGCTGGGCCGTACAGCTCACGACGTGCCGCAAGTTCGCTCCGACCGCCCGGAACTACACCGCCGCCCGGCTGATGGCCACCGTCGGGTTGCGGGTCAACGAGGCCCGCCGTCTCGACCTCGCCGACCTCAAGTGGGATCTCGGGCGCCTCGGCAAGATCCATGTCCGGCACGGGAAGGGATCGCGCGGTTCGGGCCCGCGGGAGCGGATGGTCCCGATGATCGGCGGTGCGGACCGGTTGCTGCGCTGGTACGTCGAGGACGTGTGGGGCCACCTCGATGATGACCACGCCCGGCCCGGCGCTCCGCTGTTCTGCTCCGAGCGACGCAACCTCGACGGCACGAAGGCCCGCGTCGGTGACGACGTCCTGCGCGAAGGCCTCGCCCGAGCCGCGGCGACACACCTGCCGGCGTGGGCGTCGCGGCTCACCCCGCACGTGCTGCGCCACTACTGCGCCTCGCAGCTCTACCGCACCGGAATGGACCTGATCATGATCCAGGAGCTGCTCGGTCACGCCTGGATCGCGACCACCATGGGATACGTCCACGTGCACCGCAGCCACGTCGAGGACGCGTGGATCGCCGGTCAGGCCCGGGGCGGCGGCACGACTGGGAGGGTTGATCTGAGTGCGCTGGAACCTGCGTCTGGCTGCGGCGAACCGCGGCATCTGGAAGGCCTCCGAGCTGCAGCGCAGCCTCGCCGAGCACGGCCTGGTCATCTCGGCGGGCAAGATGTTGGGGCTGTGGTCGGGCCGGCCGATCTCCCTCAAGCTCGCCGACCTCGACGTCATCTGCGTCGCGCTCGGCTGCGAGGTCGGCGAACTGCTGATCCCCGAGCCCGACACCGTCACCCGACCCGCCACCGACACGACGGCCACTGCGGCGTCGGCAACCGCGGGCAACCGCGGCGGGCCGATCGGAGTCGTCCCCCGGCGCCGTGACGGCCGCACCCTTCCCCCGGCCTGAGCGGTGGACCGCCGCGCAGACCGCCCGGTGCGCAGCTGCCCGGACTGCCTCGCGTGGGGCGTGACCGGCTACCGAGGCCGGTGCATCCCCTGCCTGCGCTACACCCGCACCTACCCGGTCGGGACCTGCGAAACCTGCGCCCGCGTCGTCCCCCTGCGGGTCGGGCACTGCCGGCTGTGCTGGGACCAGGCCCGTCTCGACCGACCCTACGTCGAGCGGCACACCGTCCTGCTCCCCCACGTCCGCGAGGTGCGCGCCCATCAGCTGTCCTTCGCGGGCATGTCGTTCAAGCCCCGCGGGGACCTGATCGCTCAGCGCCGAGCCCAGCGACAACTCACCGATCCCGCGGGCCACCCGCCGCGCCAGCCCGACGGGCAGATGCTGCTGTTCGACGGGCTCGCGCGCAGCTACCGCTACGGCCGGATCGATTTGCGTCGTGAACCCCTCGGCGACAACCCCGTCCTGCGCGCCGCTGTCGCCCTCGCCGCCAGCCAGGCCCAGCTGCACGGCTGGAGCGATACCGTCGTGTCGACCCTCAACCGCAATTTGGTCATGGTGTTGTCCCAGCTCGGGGCGGGCGAGCAGGTCCGCTACTCCGACTACGTCGACGTGCTGCGCACCCGGTCCGCTTGCCTGCGGCGCACCACCGACATCCTGGCTGGCGTTGGGGTCCTGCTCGACGACCGGGTGCCCGCGTTCGACGCCTGGGTCGACCGGCAGATCGCCGACCTCGCACCGGGCATCGCCGCCGACGTTCGCGAGTGGGCGCTCACCCTGACCACCGGTGACGTCCGGACCCGACCGCGCGACGAGCGATCGATCCGCGGCTACCTCGCCGTCGCACGCCCCGCGCTGCTCGCCTGGTCCGAAGAGCACGCGCATCTGCGCGAGATCACCCACGACGACCTGCTCACCGCGGTCGCCGACCTGCACGGCCACCAGCGGATCACCACCCTGGTCGCGCTGCGCTGCCTGTTCGGCTGGGCTAAACGCACAGGCAGGATCTTCACCGACCCCGCCGCCCGCCTCCGTGTCGGCACAGCCTCCATCCGGCTGCTGCAGCCACTGGCGGCCGGGCAGATCGGGCTCAGTCTCGCCGCCGGGGCCACCCCGCAGGCGCGGGTGTTCCTCGTCCTGGCCGCCGTGCACGCCGCCCGTCCCAGCGACGTCCGTGCCATGCAGCTCGACGACGTCGACCTGGGCAACCTCCGGCTCACCGTGAACGGCCATGAGCGGCGTCTCGACGACCTCACCCGCACCGTGCTGATCGCCTGGCTCGACCACCGCCGCCGACGCTGGCCCGTGACGGCGAATCCCCACCTGCTGATCAGCCGCACCACCGCCCTCGCGGTCGGACCGGTCAGCCACCCGTGGGTCGACCGTGAACTGCGCGGGCTCCCCGCGACCCTCGACCGGATCCGCCGAGACCGCCACCTTGAGGAAGCCCTCGCCCGCGGTCCCGACCCACTGCATCTGGCCGAGGTGTTCGGTCTCAGCTCCAAGACCGCGATCCACTACGCCCGCTCCGCCCGCGAGCTGCTCGCCGAGCCGCCCAACCCCGCAGCGCCGGGATCACCGGGAACCCCAGCCCCAACAACCCCGGGAACGCCGACACGCTCCTCGGGTTCCCCGTGACGACCCTTCAGTTCGCCTGAACTTCCGGAGGAATGCGCGAGTACCGCGCCAAGCAGGTCACCCTCCAGTACCTCCGACCGGTCATCGCGATCCTCCGCGAAGAGCTCGGCGTCCGCTACCCGCTCGCGACCCTCAAGCCCTACACCTCCGGACGCAGCCTCGCGCTCAAGGTCCAGAAACAGGTCGGACTCGACCCGTCACTCAACATCGTCGTTCTCGGCCGCGACGGATCCGTCCAGCTCACCGACACTGCCGCGGCCTTCCTGGAGAAGGTCGACTTCGACGACGACGGCACCGGCGACGCCCGCCGCCTCTACCCCCTCGGCCGCTCCGTCCCCGTTGTCCTCGACCCCGACCACGGCTTCGGCGAGCCCACCCTCACCACCGGGGCGCGTACGGAGGCGATCGCCGAACTCGTCGCCGCCGGCGAAACACGCGAACGGGTCGCCACCGTCTACGACATCACCGTCGACGACGTCGACTTCGCAGTTCAGTACGAGCACGACCACGCTGCCTGAAGCCGTGCCCGCAGCCCTACAGACCCACCGCTGGTTCGTCGACGAGAACAGCCTCGGCGTCGCGAAGGCGCTCGCCCACGTGCGCGGCGACATCACCTGGCCCGGAGCACCCGCCGGCCCGGTTCCCGCGGGCGCCGCCGACACTGCGTGGTTGCCTGTCATCGGCCAGGCCGGCCTGGTCGTGCTCACCCGTGACAAGCGCATCCGCAGCCGCCCGCTCGAACGCCAAGCCCTGCTCGACCACAACGTCCGAGCCTGCTTCCTCACCAGCGGCGGCAGCCTCACCCTCTTCGAACAACTCCGACTCTGGCTCCGGTACTGGGACGACATCGAGGACCTCGTAGCCGACCAACCGGCACCCTGGCTCGCCAGCGTCACCCGCGCGGGCGTCCGGATCTTCGACACCCGACAATCGCCCGGCCAGCGACACGGTCGACCGTCTACGGAGATCCCGTAGCCACGACCTGACCCTTCGGATCACGCGCTCGCTATCGTCCAGCACATGAGCCCCCCGGGCGGGGCAGAATTGCCACGGAATCGTGTCCGAGTCCCCCCTCGGACACCCCACGGTAGCTCCCCTGCTACGAATCACGTACCTGTGTTCAAGCGCGCTTGAACACACCATCAGCGCAACCACACTCAGCGCGCGCGCCTCTCGAGAGAGGCCAACGCGATGACGACGCGCCTCGTGCCATCGATCACTCCCGGCCATCAGCTACACGGTCGCGACGCCTCCCGCCCGGCACTCCCGCAGGCGCGCCCGCTGCGGATCCCGCTGGTGCCGGTGCGCAGTAACCCGGAGTCGGTGTACGGACTGGCGGTCATCGACTGTCACGGCCGCACCGCGGACCGCACCGTGCTTCACGCGCTGGGCTGGTGCCCGGGCCGACCGATCGCGCTGAGCATCATCAGCGGCTCGGTGCTGCTCGGCGCCCACCACACCGCCCTCCTGCCGGGAGCCACGCCATGACCACGGCACAGCCACGCACAGCCACACCCAGCAACGGCAGGCCACACCCGGCAGGCCGAGCTCGACGCCGCCCGACTGCTGCTCGACCGCATGGGCATCACCCCCGCCGACCTGATCACCACCTCCCGCCCGCGGGCCGCGGTCCCGACCTTCACCCAGTACATCCCGAAGGTTCGAGACGCCGTCGGTGACGGCACCCGCCGCGTCTACGGCTCCTACTGGAACCGCATCCTCGACCGCTGGCCCGACCACCGCCTCGACGACATCACCCCGACCGACATCAAGCAGCTCGTCGAGCACACCAAGACCCACGTCGTGGCCCGACGCAACA
>JAJAZD010000356.1 GCA_026785945.1 Pseudonocardia sp.
CGCAGGGCACCGACGGCCCGCTGTTCCTGGGCAAGGACACGCACGCGCTCTCCGGGCCGGCCTGGGTGAGCGCCGTGGAGGTGTTCGCGGCCAACGACGTGCATGTGCTGGTCGACGCGGCCGACGGGTTCACGCCGACCCCGGCGGTCTCCCACGCCATCCTGGCGCACAACCGGGGCCGGGTGTCGGGCCGGGCCGACGGTGTCGTCGTCACGCCGTCGCACAACCCGCCGGCCGACGGGGGCTTCAAGTACAACCCACCGAACGGCGGCCCGGCCGACACCGACGCGACACGGTGGATCGCCGGCCGCGCCAACGAGCTGCTGGCCGCGAAGCTGTCCGGCGTGCGCCGCAGGAGTCTCGACCGCGGCGCGCTCGGGCGGTACGACTTCCTGGGCGAGTACGTCGCCGACCTGCCCTCGGTGGTCGACCTGGACGCGATCCGCGGCTCCGGCGTGCGGATCGGCGCGGACCCGATGGGTGGCGCGAGCGTCGACTACTGGGGTGCGATCGCCGAGCGGCACGAGCTCGACCTGACCGTCGTCAACCCGGCCGTCGACCCCCAGTTCGGTTTCATGACCCTCGACTGGGACGGCCGGATCCGCATGGACTGCTCGTCGCCGTACGCGATGGCGTCGCTGGTGGCCGGGCGCGACCGGTTCCCGATCTCCACCGGCAACGACGCCGATGCCGACCGGCACGGCATCGTCACCGCCGACGCCGGGCTGATGAACCCCAACCACTTCCTCGCCGTCGCCATCGCCCACCTGTACGCGAACCGGCCCGGCTGGCCCGCCGCAGCAGGCATCGGGAAGACGGCCGTCAGCTCGTCCATGATCGACCGCGTCGCCACCGACCTCGGGCGGGCCCTGGTCGAGACCCCCGTGGGGTTCAAGTGGTTCGTGCCCGGCCTGCTCGACGGATCGCTCGGCTTCGGCGGGGAGGAGAGCGCGGGAGCGTCGTTCCTGCGCCGCGACGGCGGCGTGTGGACCACCGACAAGGACGGCCTGATCCTCGCCCTGCTCGCCGCGGAGATCCTGGCGGTGACGGGCGAGACGCCGTCGCAGCGCTACGCCGCGCTCACCGCACGGTTCGGGGAACCCGCCTACGCGCGCATCGACGTCGCCACCACGCCGGAGGCCAAGGCCAGGCTCGGCACGCTGTCGGCGTCCGACGTCACCGCGACGGACCTGGCGGGCGAGCCGATCACGGCGAGGATCACCGAGGCACCCGGCAACGGCGCTGCGCTGGGCGGTCTCAAGGTGGCAACGGCGTCGGGCTGGTTCGCCGCGCGCCCGTCGGGCACCGAGGACGTCTACAAGGTGTACGCGGAGAGCTTCCGCGGCCCCGAGCACCTGGCGCAGATCCAGGAACAGGCACAGCAGGTCGTCGCCGCCGCGTTGGGCTGATCGCCCCGGAACGGGCCGCGGTGGCTCCGGTGTCGTCGCGGTGTGTAACGCTCGCATCACACCAGCCGAGAGATGCCCCACACCCCGGCCATCCAGCACGAACGGTGGTCCTGACCGTGAGCAGCTCCGCGAGCCGCCCCGTCGTCGAGATCCGTGTCCACGGCGTGAACGGCGGGGCGCCCGGGGACATGCTCGACGACCCGTTCCCCGTGCCCGTGGCGGGTGACGACTCGGCACGGTTCCTGCGTCGGCACGGGTGGAAGCCCAGCGACAACCACATCCGGGAGGCGTTCCACTGGGGGCGGTTCACCTCCGGCTCCCCGCTGCGCGCGCTGTGGCTGCTGCTCGCCCCGTTCGCGATCCTCAACCTGGCGGGCTTCACGCTGCTGCCCGCGAAGAAGGACCGCGACCCGTCACCCGTGGTGCGCCTGCTGATCCGGCTCCTCGGCCTGGCGCTCACGGGGACGCTGCTCCTGGCGGTCGCCCGCACGACGATGGACCTCGTCATGCACCAGTGCGCCGCCGCCGAACTCTGCGTCAACGAGAACCGCTGGCTCGACCCGGTCGCCTGGCCCCATGACGGACCCCGGTTCCTCGTCGGTGTCGCCCCGCCGGGTGTGGTGATCGCTCTGCTCTGGTGGTTCGGCCGTCAGACGTTCCTGTACGACCCGCCCGGCCGCCCGGCCGACGCGACGTTCGCGGACGAACTTGGGGACCGTGGCTTCTGGCACACCGGCATGCGGGCCACGCCGCTGCGCTCGGCGCACGTGATCGCCACCTGTGCCGTGCTCGGCGGGCTCTGCCTGGCGTACCTGGGGGCGGCGCGCGAAGGGTCGACGATCGACACCACGGGCTGGTGGGGCTGGGGGCTCATCGTCCACGCACTTCTCCTGGCCGCGGCCGTGGTCGTCGTGGTGGCACCGGCCTGGTTCGTGGATCCGGGCGTTCACACCCTTCCGGCCGGCGAGGACCCCGAGCAGGACCCCGACCGGGTCGGGCAGCAACGGTCGAAGGCGCGCAGTGCGCGGATGCTGGCCAACGCGCTCGCGAGCGTCGAAAAGGTGGCCTTGGGCGCATTGCTGGCCGCCGTCGCGTTCGGCGCCTTCGCCACATGGGGGGCGTCCCCGCCCGCCACGGCCGGTGGGGAGTTGCCGGGACGCACGCCTCTGCCCGGTTTCGAGGGCGCGACCGTGGTCATACTGTGTCTGCTCGGTGGGCTGCTGCTGGCCCTGGCCGGGGCGTGCGCCGTACTCGTCGGCCGCTACACACCGCCCCCGAAGCTGCCCCGGTCGTTCCAGCCCCTGTGGTCCGGATTCGCCCCCGTGGTCCTGGCCGCGCTCGCCGTCACCCTTGCGGGCGGGTTCAGCGGCGGCCTGGTGTTCTGGGTGGGCAACCTCCTGGGCCGCATCGCACCCGAGAACGCGCCGCTGGACCTGCCCGACCTCACCGACCCGCGATTCGAACCGGCGATCCTGCTGGGCCCGAGCTACTACACCACCGGACTGGTGTCGGGCATTCTCGTGCTCGCACTGGCCTCCCTCCTCCCGGCGCTCGCGGCGTCCCTCCTGCGGACGGGTCCGGTCGCACCATGGCTGCTGCTGGCCGCCGGCCGCGCCGCGGGGGCCGCCGTCCTGCTCGGCGGCCACGACGTGACGTGGTGGCTGATCGGCACCGCCGCCGTCGCGGCCGGCGCCGGCGCGCGCGCCTGGCGGCGCGCATGGCGACGGGAGCACCTCAGGATGCTCGTCACCCATGACTACCCGCTGCCCGAGGGGCCCGACCGCGACACCATCGCACCGACGACCGAGTCCGACACCATCCGCAAGATCGCGACCCAGTGGCGGCTGGCGCGCACCAAGTACCGGTTCCACTGGCTGCTGGGCACCGTGGCGGGCCTGGGCGGGTCGGGGGTCGTGGCCGCGGCGATCCTCTCCGTGACCGGTGCCGATCCGGGACCCATCGGCGTGTCGACGGCGGGCCCGCTGCTGCTGTCCGGGGTCGCGGCGACGTTCGTCGCGCTCGGCCTGCGGTCGTGGGGCAGCCAGAAGCTGCGCGTCACCGTCGGGATCATGTGGGATCTCCTCGCCTTCTGGCCCCGCTCGGCGCACCCCCTGTGCCCCCCTCCTTACGGTGGACGGGCCGTGCTCGAGCTCGCCCGCCGGGCGAAGGACGTCGCCACGGCCGATCCGAACCCCCATGTGGTGCTCTCGGGCCACAGCCAGGGCAGCCTCGTGTGCCTCGCCGCGGTCGCCGTGCTCGCCGCGGAGCGGACGGACGGCACGTACGGGGGAGCCGAGTTCATCCGCGCGGAGGCGGCCATCCCCACCGTCGAGAGCCTCTCGCTGGTGACGTTCGGCTCGCAGCTGCAATGGGCCTACGCGCGGCTGTTCCCCCGCTACGTGGGCTTCGACGTGCTCAGCTCGACGTTCGACCCGGTCCTGGGCGAGCGGTGGCGCAACCTCTACCGCTGGACCGACCCGCTCGGCGGCCCCGTCCTCGCGTGGCCCGACGACGGCAGGCCGACACCGGCCGGGCTGGAGGACGCCAAGAAGGTGTGGCACTGCGTGCAGGACGTGACCGGCACCCCTCGCGAGCGCCGCACGGGCCCTGACATCCGCCTGCTCGACCCGGTGCGGATCGCGACGGCGCCGCATGCGGTCCGCGCTCCGCTGCTCGGCCACAGCGACTACCTCACCGACGTCGACGCCTACGAGGCCGCGGTCCGGGAGGTGACCGGCGGCGCGGTGCGACCAGCGGCGGACTGAGCGGCGGCCGCGGACCGAAGCCGTCCCACGGCGAGGACCGCTCGGCGCAGGGGTCAGGGTCGACGGGCCCGCGCGTCACACTCGAGGCGCGGTCGGGCGCCTGGCCCGATGGCCCGACGGGCACCGGACGGACCCGCGACGGGTGGCCGTTCCCGCCGATGCCGCGCGCCGTCGCGGGCGGGAGTGCCGGTGCGCGACAGGGCGAACAGCGCCAACCCGCGGTGGGTGGGGTCCTCGGCGCGTGCCAGAAAGCGCAGGATCTCCTGTGCCGCGGCCCGTCCCCCCCGCGCCCGCACCCACGCCGTGAGCTCGGCCTCCGCGACCTCTGTCCGGAGACGGCTGCACCGCACGCAGACGTACTCGATGTCCTCGTCGGCGAGCTCCCCGACGAGCGGGGCGTGCACTCCCCGCTCGGTGAGCATCTCGCGCACCGCCCACAGCCCGACGGGGGTCAGGGACATGAGTGTCGGGTCGGGGACGTCGCGTCCGGCGAGCTCCACGAGGTCGGCGTGGTTCTCCCCGTCGAGACGCTCCTCCAGGTGCACCGCCCCGAGCAGTTCGAGGGCGTCGAGCAGCGCCGTCACGTCCCGGCGCCACAGCCGCTGCTCGACGTCACCGGCGAGGTCGTCGACGACGCAGCCCATCCGGTCGTTCACGGTGTCGCGCACCAGCCGGTGGAACAGCTCCACCGGGGTCGGATCACCACCGGCGGCGTAGAGCTGCTGCAGCAGGATCGGGAACGCCTCGCCGAGCCCCATGCCGAACAGTGACGGTGCGCCGAACACGTTGCTGCCGCCGAAGTGCTCGCCGATGCCGCCGATCGCCTCGAACGCGCGACGCCACAGCTCGATGGGCCGGCTCAGGAGCGGCGCGGCGTTCTTGACCTGCACCAACCGCCCCTTGACGATCCGCACGAGCCGAGCCTGCCGCGCCCACGCCAGCAGCAGCGTGATCTCCGGCAGGTCGTCGCTCGTGCGGGCACGGTCGCGGGAGAAGTGATCGAGATCCAGGGCATCGGCGACGGAACGGGCGTCGACGAGCAGCAGGCGGCCCTCGCGCGTCACGGCCCGGCCGGCGCGGACCCACCGGGTGAACGCCCGGAGCCGGGCGAGCGCGACGCTGGAGTCGGCGGCCGCGAGCATCTGCGCGGCACCGGGCAGCAGGACGGGCGGCAGCGGTGCCGGTGTGGGCTCCACCGGCTCGACCTGCTGCCGACGGGTGATCTCGTCCAGTGCGGCCCGGTCGACCGCCAGCTCGCCGTCGTGGACACGGGTGAGGAACTGCCCGACGGCGGCCGGGTCGGCGGTGCGCACGCCGTGGCGCAGCATCTGGACCGCCCAGAACGTGCCGAGGTCGTGGTTGCGCTCGTCGTCCAGTGCGTCGTGCAGGGCCGGGGTGGAGTCGGTGACCTGGGTGTGCAGCTCGGCCGCAGGTGCCGACCGCGAGTCGAACCAGTCGTTGTCCGCGAGGAACCCGATGAGCGCGTGCAGTGCGATCGGGACGGCGTCGCGGTCGTCCTCGAGCAACGCGACCGTGCGCGGGAACCAGACGGCCAGCGCATCGGCGACGTGCGCGCGCGTCCAGTGGCCCAGACGTCCGTCGACGCCGTGCTTGTGGTCCAGCGCCGCCGCCACGAGCGACGGTTCCACCTCCATGCCCCGGCGCCGCGCCCACGCGACGATGTGCAGCCGCAACCGGTCGCGGGCGTCGGCGTACTCCTCAAGATCGTCGGGGCCGAATACGAGACGCACCTGGCCTACTTTCCCAGTCGCCACCGGCCCGTGGCGAGGGGGGCGGGCGTGCCCCTCGGGTGGGGCGTGTGCTCCCGCTCGTCGGGCGGGTGAGGGTCGAACCAGCACTTTTCGATCATGAACTGACCACCGTGGTGTGCGTCTCACACGTCGGCGGCCGACCGCTCGGTGGACCGGCGAGGCTTCCGCGCCTCGTACACGACCGCGGGCGGAAGGTTGCGCCAGACCGTCGGGCTGACCACGACCTCCCCGAAGTGGGCACGCAGGTCGGCGAGCTGGCGCCGGGCCGGGGGTGCCCAGCGCGTCCAGGAGTAGGCGAACTGGGTGAACACGCCGCCCGGAGCCAGCGTGTCGGTGATCACCGAGTGCAGGTTGTGGCCGTCGGGGCCGGGGACGTGGGCCACCCACGGCAGGCCGCTGATCACGGCATCCACCCGGGTGATGCCCCGGTCGGCCAGCAGGACGGGCAGCTCCCTGGCGTCGGCGACCACGACGTCGACCTCGGGATGGCGTTCGGACAGCAACCGTGCCCACCCGGTGTTCAGCTCGACGGCGAGATGCCGGACGTGGCCTCCGGTCCGCTCCTGGATCGCGGCGGTGAACGCCCCGGTGCCCGGCCCGAGCTCGACGACGACCGGCCTGCCGTCGGGGAGCGACGTGGTCGGGGGCGACAGGCGCAGGGGAAGGGTCGTCAGTGGCAGTGTCATCGCCTCGGCCAGCCCCACCGAGCTGGGCGCCACCGCCGCGGTGTGGAGCGGGTCCCGGACGAACGCGCGGAGGAACAGGCCGGTGTCCGCCCACCGTGTCCGCGACATGCCCGAAACGCTATCGGGTGGGCCTTCCGCCGCCGGGTCCGCCGATCTACCGTCATCGTGACCGTAGTCACGTGAGGGGATCACCCATGCATCCACACCGCATGCACCAGCTGGTCTCGTCCGTCCCGGAGGGCATCGGGGCCGATCACCGGGCCCGGCTGCTCGTCCACGTGCAGACCTCCGCAGGCTGCCGGGCCCGCATCGTGCGGGTCCGCGGCGAGCTGAAGGAGGCGCTGGAAGGCGGCGACGGTGCCGGCGAACGTGCCCTGAACCTCGCGTGCGAGCTCGACGGTCTCGAACGCGTGCAGCAGCGGGTGGACGGTTGGCTGACCGCACTCGTCGAGGAGCTGACCCACGTGCCCCGGACACTGCTCTACGACGACGGTGTCCCGGTCTGAACCCCTCGTGACGACGGCGGTGCTGCGCACGGTCGAGCAACGCGTCCTCTGGCTGGCGACCGCGATCGTGCACCACGCCAACCGCGTGCGTCCCAACCCGGGCGGCCTGAAGGTCGGTGGGCACCAGGCGTCCAGCGCGTCGATGGTGACGATCATGACGGCCCTGTGGTTCGAGCAGCTGCGCAGCGCCGACCGCGTGTCGGTCAAGCCGCATGCCTCGCCGGTGCTGCACGCCGTCAACTACCTGCTCGGTGAGCTCGACGAGCGCCACCTGACGACGTTGCGGGCGTTCGGTGGGCTGCAGAGCTACCCGTCGCGGTCGAAGGACCCCGATCCCGTCGACTACTCCACCGGTTCGGTCGGGATCGGCGCCACCGCCCCGATCTGGGGGGCACTGGCCCGCCGCTACGTCTCGTCGCGGAACCCGCAGGTGGGTACCGGCCGGCAGTACTCGCTGGTCGGCGACGCCGAGCTGGACGAGGGAGCGGTCTGGGAGGCGATCCTCGACCCGATGGTGGGCGAGCTGGGCGAGGTCGTGTGGATCGTCGACCTCAACCGCCAGTCGCTCGACCGTGTCGTGCCGAACATCGGCGCCACCCGGCTGCAGGGCATGTTCGCGGCCGCGGGCTGGCAGGTGCTCACCGTCAAGTACGGGCGGTTGCTGGAGGAGCTGTTCACCCGGCCCGGCGGGGACGCGCTGCGGCGGCGGATCGACGAGATGCCGAACCCGGAGTACCAGCGCCTGCTGCGCTGCACCCCCGCCCAGCTGCGCGAGCGCCTCCCCGACGAGAGCGCCGAGCTGGGCGCTCTGGTCGCGGGGCTCGACGACGGCGCCCTGCACGCGGCCGTCCGCAACCTCGGCGGGCACGACCTCGCCGCGCTCGGTGACGCCTTCGCCGCCATCGACGACACGCGCCCCACCGTTGTGTTCGCCTACACCGTGAAGGGTCACGGCCTGGCGAGCGAGGGGCACCCGCAGAACCACTCGTCGCTGCTGACATCCGAGCAGTTCGCCGAGCTGGCGCAGCGTTGCGGCGCCGATCCGGACGTGCCGTGGGCCCGCTTCCCCGAGGGATCCGCGGCGGCGGAGCTGTGCGCGACCGTCGCGACCCGGCTCCGGCGGACGCAGGTCCCGCCCGGTGAGGTGCCCGCGATCCCCACCGACATCGGCCGCACCCCGTCGGGCACCTCCACCACCCAGGCGGCGCTGGGTCGGGCGTTGCTCGACCTGACCCGGGCCGCGCCGGAGGCGGCCCGCCGCGTGGTGACGCTGTGCCCGGACGTGAGCAGCTCGACCAACCTCGGCGGCTGGGTGAACAAGGTCGGGGTCTGGTCGGCCCGCGAGCGCGTGGACTGGTTCGCCGACGACCCCGAGACGATCCTGCACTGGCGCGAGCGCCCGGACGGCCAGCACCTCGAGCTGGGCATCGCCGAGACCAACCTGGTGGGGATGCTGGGGGAGTTCGGCGCGACCTGGAGCCGGTGGGGTGAGCCACTCCTGCCCATCGGGGTGATGTACGACCCGTTCGTCGAACGGGCGCTGGAACCGTGGTCGTTCGGCATCTACGCGGGCGGGCAGTCGATCCTCGTGGGTACGCCCTCGGGAGTCTCGTTGGCGCCCGAGGGCGGCGCCCACCAGTCGATCACCACGCCGTCCGTGGGTCTGGAACAACCCGGGTGCGTCGCCTACGAACCGGGGTTCGCGATCGACGTGGAGTGGACGCTGCTCGCGTCGCTGGCCCGGCTCGGACGCCCGGACGGGTCGTCCACCTACCTGCGGCTCTCGACCCGACCCGTCGACCAGACCCTCGCCGCGGTGCCCACGGATGCGGCCGCCCGCGAGCGCCGGCGACGGCAGGTGGTGGCCGGTGCCTACCCGTTGCGCCAGGTGCCGCGCCCGGCCGTGACCGTCGCCGTCATGGGGGCGGTGGTGCCCGAGGCGCTGTCCGCCGCCGACCGGTTGTCCGAGCTCGGCCACCCGGCGGAGGTCGTGTGCGTGACCAGCGCCGGCCTGCTGTTCGACGCGGTGCAGGCCCGCGCGGGGCGCAGCGATGCACAGACCTGGATCCTCGACGCCGTGTTCCCGCCGCGCCGCGCGGCCCCGCTGGTCACGGTGCTCGACGGGCACCCGCACACACTTGCGTTCCTCGCCGGGATCCACCAGGTCCGGGCGGCGCACCTGGGGGTGTCGCGGTTCGGGCAGTCCGGCGACCTGGCCGAGGTCTACCGACACCACGGCCTCGACCCCGACAGCATCGTGCGCGCGGGCCTGGACCTCCTCGGTTGAGCCGACGCGACGGTCACCCCTGCGTGGCGCGTCGCCGGACCAGGTGAACCGTCGCTGCTCCCGTAACCGGGCGCGGGTCACTGCCGACAGGTCGGCGGACACCAGGTGGTCGCGGTACCACTGCAGGTGATTGTGCGGGGCCCCGGGACCTCCGACCAGAAGGCTCCCCATGAAGATGAATGGTCCGGTATCGCCGTCGCCCCCGTCGGCGCCCTGAATGACCCTTCCCGTCTCGTTCGCGAGCGCGGCCCCGACGACGGTGGTGGTGACCCCGGACGACATGCAGGGCTGGAGGGTCGACACCGGGGCGAACTCGACGACGTCCATGTTCGTCGCGGGCCCGAGGACCATCGGCGCCGGCAAGCGTGCGGTTCGGGCCGATCGCCGCGGAACCGCGGGAGAGCAAGTTCATCATCGGGCGCGCCGGGACCATCGGTCTCGACAGCCTCGACTCGATCAGCTTCGACCACTACATCGACCCGGCCGCGGTGAACGAGGCGCCGGAGCAGTACCACATGAACGTCTACGTCGACAGTTCCGCGGTCGCGGGGCCCCGGCGAACTTCCACGACTGCCGCTACGACTTCGTCGCCTCCACCGGGGGCGACGGCTGGCACACCGTCTCGATCACCCCCTCCACCCCCGCCGTGGTCGCCTTGCGGGTCGGTCCGTGTGGGGACCCGCTCGACGACGTCGTGGACGGCAGCTCGATCTTCCTGTTCTCCCTCGACGGCGGTGACACGTCGATCGGCGATGCCGGGATCAAGGGCGGGTTCGACAACGTCAGGGTCACCTCGGCGGCGAGCACGACGACCTACGACTTCGAGCCCGCGGAGGTCACCGCCTGCGACGCGGTACCCGCACCGGGACGGGTCGGCACGCCCGGTCCCGACGTGGTCCGCGGCACGGCTGCGGCCGAGCGCTTCGACCTGCTGGGTGGCAACGACTTCCTCGACGCCCTCGCTGGTGACGACTGCGTGCTCGGCGGCGCCGGCGCCGACCGGCTGCGTACCGGTGACGGTGCCGACGAGACGTTCGGCGGCACCGGGTCCGACGTGATCGACAGCGGCGCGGGTGCCGACATCGTCGACCCCGGCGCCGGTAGCGACACCGTCACCGCCGGTGCCGGCGACGACCGGGTGTTCGCCCGTGACGGCCGGACCGACACCGTGGACCGCGGCCCCGGCACCGACACGGTCGTCGCGGACCCGACCGACGCGCTGCGCAACTGCGAGCTCGTCACCCGCCCGGTCTGATCCGACCGCCGGTGCGGACCGCCCGAGCGTTCGGGTGGCCCGCACCGGGGCGTGTCACGGACCGTCGAGAGGTGCCGCGGTGTCCCCGTCGTCGCGGTCGGCGAGGAACTTCTCCACCTCGGCGGCGAGTTCGTCGGCGCTGGGGAGCCCGCCGGGCAGGCCCAGGCTCGACCGCTCGCCCCGGCCCGAGGCCACCATGTCGTACTGCCGTTCGAGGGCCTGCACGACCCGGCGGACCTCCTCGGACGCCTCCACCTGTTCGGTGATCTCGATCTCGGCGCGTTCGGCGGCCTGCGACAGCGCCTCGGTCGGCAGGTAGAGCCCCGCCGCGAGCCCGACGTGGTCGAGCAGCACGCGTGCGGCCTGTGGGTACTCCGCGCGGGCCAGGTAGTGCGGCACATGCACCGCGAAGCCCATCGCGTCGAGCCCGGCCTGGCCCAGGCGGAACTCCATGACCGCGACCGCGCTGCCCGGCACCTCCACCGAGGCGATCCACGGCTCGTGGCCCTCGGTGAGCTCGGGCCGGGTGCCGTGCACGGTGACCCCGATCGGCCGGGTGTGCGGGACGGCCATGGGGATCGCCGTCAGGTTGATCACGAGCCGGACGCCGAACCGGCGCACGATCTGCTCGACGGCGGCGGAGAAGCGTTCCCACTGGGTGTCCGGCTCCGGGCCCGCGAGCAGCAGGTACTCGGTGTCGCCGGTGTCGGTCAGCGCCACGACGTCGAGCTCCGGGGCGTTGTAGGCGCCCCACCGGTCGGACTCGAAGCTCAGCGAAGGGCGGCGGGACCGGTAGTCCACGAGCTGGTCGACGTCGAAGCGCACGACGGTCCGGGCGTGCCGGTCGCCACGCAGCGCCGCGACGGCCAACCGCACCGCGTTCCCGGCGTCGACGAAGCCGTCCAGCGCTACCAGCAGCACGGGCCCGCTGGGTGCCGCGTCGTCCGCTGCGTCGTCCGGCCCGGTCCCGCTGTCGTCCGGCCCGGTCCCGCCCGAGCTGGACGCGTCCCCGTCGAGCCCGGTCACGCTCAGCTCAGGGGTGTCCGCCGTGACCTCGTACAGCTCCGCTGGTTCCAGCACCGCACACCTCCGCTCTCGTCGTGCGTGTCGTCGTCTGTCTCATGGTGCGTCTCGTCGTGTGTCGCAGTCACGCCTCACCGGTCCCAACGTGAGACTGCCCGCACAGCATCCCGTTCGAGGCGGCGGTCGCGCACCATGGGTGCGACATGAACTCCCGCGCATGGGTCGTATGGACCGTCGGACTGACCGCGTACCTGGTCGGCGTCATGCACCGCACGTCGTTCGGCGTCGCCGGCCTCGACGCGGCGCAGCGTTTCGGTGCCGCTCCCGCGGTGCTGTCGAGCTTCGTGGTGTTGCAGCTGCTCGTGTACGCGAGCCTGCAGGTGCCGGTCGGGGTGCTGCTGGACCGCTTCGGCGCGAAGCGGCTCGTGATCGTCGGCGCCCTGACGATGGCTGCGGGCCAGCTGCTGCTGGCACTGGCCACCGACCTGCCGGTGGCGATCGCGGCGCGCGTGCTCGTCGGCACCGGGGACGCGCTCACGTTCATCAGTGTGCTCTCGGTGGTCAGCGCCTGGTTCCCGGCGCGGCGGGTGCCGCTGATGACGCAGCTCACGGGCCTGCTCGGACAGCTCGGCCAGGTGCTCAGCGCGATCCCGCTGGCCGCGCTGCTGCAGGGCCCGGGCTGGAGCACGGCGTTCGCCTCCGCCGCCGGGCTCGGTGTGGCGGTCGCGATCGCGGTCGCCGCGGTGCTGCGC
>JAJAZD010000357.1 GCA_026785945.1 Pseudonocardia sp.
CGCGGGCGCGGGGGCCGTGGGGGCGGCCGACGGCGCCGGCGCGCTCACCGACGGCGCGGGAGAGGGGTCGGATGGGGGCGAGGGCGCTGCGGGCGGGGGCCCGGGCCGTGCAGCCGGGCCTGGACGTGGTCCCGGGACCGGGGCGCCGCCGGAACGCGGCGCGCCGGGGACGGCCGACGGGCCGCCTTCGGGTGCGCCACCCGGACGCGAGCGGCCGCCGGGGCGGCGCCGGGCGCCGTCTCCGTTGTCGCCAGCGCCGGCGACGGACTCCCGCAGCTTGCGGGCGACCGGGGCCTCGACGGTGGATGAGGGGGACTTCACGTACTCCCCGAGGTCCTGCAACTTGCTGAGGACCTGCTTGCTACTGATGCCGAGCTCTTTGGCGAGCTCGTGCACGCGGGCCTTGCCTGCCACTGCACTCCTTGTTCATCGGAGGCCGGCGGCTTGTCCCGCTCGACCTCGAACCTAGTGTCGAAGCACGTTCATGGTGCGATCTTCACGACTGGCTCATGACGGGTCGACCTTGCTTCCTGCTGTGTCGGACCCGGGTGTCTCCCGGGCCCCCTGTACTGCGTGTGGTGCTGTTCGTCTCGGCATCGTGTGCGTCGCTCTCGCGACGCCGACGTCCAGATGCGACCGCACCGCACCGGTGTCCAGCGGACCCGGGACGCGGAGCGCCCGTGGGAACGCCGAGCGCCGCTCGGCACGGTCCAGGCATCCCGACACGGGGTGCAGCCAGGCACCTCGGCCGGGGAGCCGACGTCGTGGATCCGGGGTCAGCACCCCGTGCACCGCGACGACACGCAACAGACCGTCGGCCGGTGACCTGGTCCGGCAGCCGACGCACGTTCTCACCGGTTCCGCCGTGGACCGAGGACCAGCAGCGGAGGGAGTATCTGGAACGGTGGCAGAACATGACGGTGCCGAGCCCGGGTCGTGGGCCGGAATGAAGTGTAGCGCGTGGTTTGTCAGCCGACCGACTCCGTCTCCGCGTCGTTCGACTCCTGGGTGGGAACGGCGTCGGCGATGCCGCGGGGATCGGCGTCGCTGCGGATGTCGATGCGCCATCCCGTGAGCCGAGCGGCCAGTCGGGCGTTCTGCCCCTCCTTGCCGATGGCGAGGGAGAGCTGGAAGTCCGGGACCACGACCCGAGCGGTACGCGTCTTCGCGTCCAGCACCGTGACCGAGACCACCTTGGACGGTGAGAGCGCGTGCCCGACGAACGTGGCGGGGTCCTCGTCCCAGTCGATGATGTCGATCTTCTCGCCGGCCAGCTCGCTCATCACGCCACGCACCCGCGCGCCGACCGGGCCGATGCACGCACCCTTCGGGTTGACCCCCGCGACGGTCGACCGCACTGCGATCTTCGACCGGTGGCCGGCCTCCCGCGCGATCGCGACGATCTCCACGGTGCCGTCGACGATCTCGGGCACCTCGAGCGCGAACAGCTTGCGGACGAGGTTGGGATGCGTGCGGCTCAACGTGATCTGCGTCCCGCGCATCCCGCGCGTCACGCCCACCACGTAGCACCGGAGGCGCTCGCCGTGGGCGTAGTTCTCGCCGGGCACCTGCTCGGCCTGCGGCAGCACACCCTCCGTGTGGGGGCTGAGCGCGACGATCACGACGCCGCGGGCGTTCGCGCGGGTGTCGCGCTGCACCACACCGGCGACGATCTCGCCTTCCTTGGCGGCGAACTCACCGTAGGTGCGTTCGTGCTCGGCATCGCGAAGCCGCTGCACGATCACCTGCCGGGCGGTGGTGGCGGCGATCCGGCCGAAGCCGTCGGGCGTGTCATCCCACTCGGTGGCGACCGCGCCGCCCTCGCCCATCTCCTGGGCCATCACGCGGACCAGGCCGGACTTGCGGTCGATGTCGATGCGCGCATGGGCCTGATGGCCCTCGGTGTGCCGGTACGCGGTGATCAACGCGGTCTCGATGGCCTCGATCACCGTCTCGAAGGGGATGTCCTTGTCGCGCTCGATCGCGCGCAACGCGGCGATGTCGACGTTCATGCCGTCTCCTCCGGGGTCGTGTCCGTGGTTCCCCGTGTGCTGCTCGTCCCCTGCAGCAGTCGCACCTCGGCCTCGGGGGGCGACCGGAACTCCACCTCGACGGCGGCGTGCGCGACGTCGGCGTAGCGCAGCTCGCGCAGTGCCCCGTCGACCAGCAGCGTGACCGCGGCCTCGTCGGCGTCGCCGACCCGGCCCACGAAGGACGCGCCGTCGTGGGTGCGGACGGCGACCTGGCGCAGGTGGGACCGCCGCCAGTGGCGGACGCCGGTGAGCGCCCGCTCGACCCCGGGCGAGGTGACCTCGAGGGTGTAGGAGTCGCCGAGCAGGTGCTCGTGCGCTTCGAGCTCGTTCGCGGCGGCGCGGGAGAGCCCCGCGATGTCGTCCAGCCCGACGCCGGCGTCGGAGTCCACCACGACCTTGACGGTGTGGCGCCGCCCGACGGTCTGGACATCGAGCTCGTCGAGCTCGAACCCGGCCTCGCGGACGATCGGTTCCAGCACGCCGTGCAGCTGCACGGGCAGCGGCCCGGGCTCGTGCTGCACAGGGCGGGGGGACGACATGACGGTTCTCCTGCTCGTTCGGTGGTCCGCCGATGTGCGTGTGACGTGTTCGGGGCACGCCGCCGGTCGGACGGGGATGGTCCGCAAGGGTATCGCGCCGGAGAGTGTCACCGGACCACGCGCGCTCCGCTGCCGGGGCATGCGGGTGACCCTGGCAGGATGTGCAGCCGCATGCCGGGGCGGTCGCCCGTCGGCGCGCGGTGGACCGGTACACGGTGGACCGGGTGGACGAGGAGGTCGGATGGCAGGCGCGCACCGCCCCGTCGCGGCCGTACTCTCCCGGCGTCGGCTGCTCGTCGGCCTGCTGGCCGGTCCGCCCACGCTCGCGGCCTGCTCACTCGGCGGGTCGGCCGAGCGGGCCTTGCCCGATCCCCTGATCGCGCTGGCCGGGGCGGCCCGCGCCGACGCCGCGCTCGCGCTCGCGGCGCTCGTCGCCGACCCCGGTCTCGCCGACCGGGTCGAACCCCTGCGCGTCGCCCGCTCCGAGCACGCGGCCGCGCTGGACGCGGAGGTCGCACGGTTGGATCCGGGCCGCACCCCGGCACCGACCACCGGCCCGGCTGCGCCTACGCCGGAGGGCACGCTGGCCCGGATCGTCGAGTCGGTGCAGGCCTCGGCGGCAGCGGCGGCCGCGGCGGCCCTGGAGCTCCCCGCCGAGCGGGTCGGGCTCGTGGCCTCGGTCGCGGCGTGCTGCGCCACCTACGTGGCGGTGCTGGGATGACCGGCGCCCCGGAACCCGACCCGACCCCGGACGGCGGCGCATCGGTCGTCGACGCATCGGTCGTCGGCGCATCGGTCGTCGGCGCATCGGTCGTCGGCGACGTGGCGGTCGGGGCGCTGCAGGACGCACTTGCCGCCGAGCACGCCGCGCTGTGGTGCTACTCCCTGGCGGTGGCGTTCCTGCCGGCGGAGCAGCTCGCCCAGGCCCGGGAGGACGCCGAGGCCCACCGCGTGCTCCGCAGCGCGGTGGAGGGGACGCTCGACCAGGTGGGGGCCCGGCCCGTGTCGGCCCAGCCGGCGTACGCCACACCGCAACCGGTCCTCGACGGTCCGTCGGCCGCGGCGCTGGCCGTGCTGACCGAGACCGATGCGCTCGCCGCCTGGCGTTCGGTGCTGGAGCGCACCGGCGACCGCGGCCTGCGTCAGGCCGCACTGGACGCCCTCACGGGCGGCACGCTCCGCTGCGCCCGTTGGCGGGTGGTGGTCGGCTCGCCGCCCGCGATCCCGATCTTCCCCGGCCGGCCCTGACCGCCCTCAGGCGAGGGCATCGAGGGCGCGCGCGACGTCGGCCTCGGTGTTGTACAGGTGGAACGCCAGCCGGGCGGCCCCGGCACGAGCGGCGGCGGCGACCCCCGCCGCCGCCAGGCGCTCCATCGCGCCGGGCCGGTGCACGGCGACGATCGCGGAACCCGCGGGCTCCATCCCGAGCCCCGTGCGCAGCGCGTCGGCCAGGCCGGTGCAGTGGGCGTGCACCGCGGCCCGGTCGAGACCGGCGAGCCACGGTAGTGCCACCGCGCCGCCGACGTGGCAGTACCACGCGGGCGAGGTGTCGAGCGCCCGCGCGTCCACGGCGAGGCGCAGGGGCAGCCCGTAGACGCTGGTCCACGGATCGTCACCCGCGAACCAGCCCGCCTGCCGCGGCACGAGCTCGAACTCGGGACGCACGGCCATCCACGCCGCACCGCGCGGGCTGAGCAACCACTTGTAGCCGCCACCGACGACGACGTCGGCCCAGCCGAGATCCGCGTCGAGCCACCCGGTGGCCTGCGTGGCGTCGAGCACCACGCGGGTACCGCCGTCGCGCGCCGCGCGCAGGGCCGCGAGATCGGCCACCCGACCGTCGGCCGACTGCACCACGCTCACCGCGACGACGTCGAACTCCCCCGACCGCTCCCCCAGATCGTCGAGCTCGGCTTCCTCGACCGTCGCGCCGCAGGCCACGAACGGCCAGCTCAGACTGGTGAAGTCACCGTTCGCGACCAGCACGCGGGCCCCGGGGGGCAGGCTCGCAGCGACCAGCCCCACCAGACCCGAGACGGTCGCGCCGATCGCCACCCGGTCGGGCGGTGCACCCACCAGCCGGCCGTACGCGGCGCGTGCGACGGCGACGGCCTCGTCGAAGTCGGCGGGACGGCCCGTGCCCGTCCGCCAGTCCTGCAGCGCGGCGGCCACGGCGTCGGCCACAGGGGCCGGGGGGACGCCGATGCTCGCCGTGTTGAGGTATCCGTCGGGGACGTCGAACTTCATTCCGAAAGCGGTGCGCACACCTGCGACCCTAGGTCGTATGAACAGCGAGCTCATCGAGATCCGGACCGGCGCGGGGGAGGCCGTCGTCGACCTGTCCGCCGAGATCGAGGCCTTTCTGCGTTCCGCCGATGCCGGTGACGGTCTGCTGAACGTGTGGGTGCCCCACGCGACGGCCGGGCTCGCGGTGATCGAGACGGGTGCGGCCAGCGACACCGACCTGCTCGCCGCACTGCGCGACCTGTTGCCCGCCGACGACCGGTGGGAGCACCGGCACGGCAGTCCCGGTCACGGGCGCGACCACGTACTGCCGGCGATCATCGCGCCGTCCGTGTCGGTGCCGGTAATCGGTGGGCGTCCCGCACTCGGGACCTGGCAGTCGGTGTGCCTGATCGACACGAACGGGGACAACCCGGTGCGGTCGGTGCGCCTGTCGTTCCTCGGCTGACATCGTCACGGGAGTCCTCGTGAGCCTGTCCTCCGCGACTCACCGCACCCCCGCCGCTGCCTCGAACACGAAGGTGCGCTTGCCCATCCGCACGCGGGTACCGGGCAGCAGGGGCTGCGCGCGCCCGGGTGACAGAGCCGTCCACCCGGCCTCCCCCGGGCCGGCGACGAACGTGCCGTTGCGCGAACCGGAGTCGACGATCACGACCTCCGCGCCGTCGACGAGGACCTCGGCGTGCACCCGCGAGACCGCACCCGACGGGTCCTCCACCACGATCGATCGCAGCATGCCCGACCCGGTCCGCGGGTCGGCCGCGGGCATGCGCCCGATGAGGTAGCCGGCGTCGACGGTGTAGATCGCGCCGTCGTCGAACACGAGCAGGCCCGACGACGGGCGCGGTGACGGACCGGACCCGCTTCCCTGCTCCGGCTCGCACAGCGCGCACGCCGGTGAGTGCGGGTCGATGGGGTGTCCGTGCGGGCATAGGCCGTGGTCCTCCCGGAGTTCGTGCGCGGCGCCGTTGCGCCGTACCGCCGGCCCTGCTGCCGGCTCGGACGTGGGCGGGTCGGGGTCGTCGGCCCGCTCCACGCCGTTCGCGGAAGCGCGGTCGGGTGGCCCGCCGGGTGGTGTGGTGGCGCGCTGCGGATCGCCCGGCCTGCGGTCCGGGCCGGACCCGGCCGGCGCAGCCGTGGGCGCCAGGACGGAGCGGTCGGACACCACCTGCTCGGCCGTCGACAGCTCGGCCGTAGACAGTCCGGCCTCGGACGGTCCGGCCTCGGACGGTCCGGCCTCGGACGGTCCGGCCTCGGACGGTCCGGCCTCGGACGGTCCGGCCTCGGACGGTCCAGCCCGCGCACCCTCGGTGGATGCATCGTCAGCATGTCCGTCACCGTCGATTGCGTGGGCCGGACGCCCGTCTGCGTTGCGCGCGTGGGCCGGAGGGCCGTCACCGGCGAGCGCGTGGGCCGGACGTTGCAGGGTGTCGGCGGCCCGGGCCTCCTCGCCGTCACCGGACGGGACTGCGGGTGCAGGGGTCCGTGTCGCGTCCGACGTGTCAGGTCGGTGCGGGTCCTCGCCTGCGGCATGCGCGGCGTGCCGGCCGCCGGTGCCCGATTCCCCGTCGGTGCCCGTCTCCGGGCCGGGGTGCGTTCCGGGGATCGCCCCTGGCGGCGGGGCGCCGAGGGCAGCGGGGCGGAAGGCGGGCGACGAGGTGTCCCCGCGACCGGGCGGGCCCGCATCAGGTGTTCGATCCGTCCCGGTCCCCTCACCCGCCGGCTCGACCACCGGCCCGGGCTCGACCAGCGGGCCCGGTTCGAACAGCGCATCCGGCCCGACCCGCCCGATCGGACCCGTCCACGGCCATCCCGATCCGCCGTCGCCTCCGGCAGGCGCGGGCCCGTCCCGGCCTCCGTGTGGGGCCGAGCGGTTCGGAGCGACGTCCGCGTCCGGGTCACCGTCCGGTCGCGCATCGATGTGTTCCCGGGCGCCCGGGCCGCCGGCGCCCGGCGGACCCTCACCGCCGACGACGGCCGGGCCGGGCACGGGACCCGGCGTCGGTGCGATGCCCGCGAACCAGTCGAGTTCCGGCCGTCCGGTTTCGTGACCGCGCGGTTCGACCCGTCCCGTCACCCTGTCGCCATCGGTGGCGGCACTCTCGGCTCCCGGGCCGGCGCCGATGCCGTTGCCGCCCGGGTCCGGGTCCGGGTCCGGGACGGGGACGGGGACGGGGACGGGGACGGGGACGGGGAACAGCACCACCCCGGCGCCCGGAACGACGCCGACACGCAGGTCGTGGAGGCCGCCGGCGGGGTCCGGTCGCGCGGTGGCACCGTCGAGCGTGAGCACCAGCGGGGTGTCCGGATGGTCGATCAACCTGTCGGTCCAGGCGGCGGAGTCGGCGCCGGACAGGTTCACACTCCGGTCGGGCACGACGACGGCGGCTGCGCCCGACAGGAACACCGCCACCCTCGGCCCGGCCGTCGCCACCGTGCCGAAGGCGAGGCCCTCACCCGGTGCGTCAGCGCCCGCGAGCCATACCGCCAGCCGTCGGGCGAGCACGCGTCCGGGATCGCGGCCCGCCACCGAGGCGCACAGTTCGAGCAGGTGCGCCAGCGTGTCCGGGTCGGTGCACCGCGCCACGCACAGCAGCCCCGCATAGCGCGCCACGACACCGTCACCGGCGACCACGGCCGCGCGTCCCGCGTCGAACCCCACCTGGATCAACCTCCGCCCCGAGGACCGGCGGGCACGGACGACACTCGCACCGGCCCGCACACCCGTCGGTCACACGATGCCCCACGTGGCGAACAGGGTCGGGAACGGCCCGAACGAGACGGCCGCCGGGCGCCGACACCAGCCGCGCCGGAACGCCTGCGTCGGCTCCCGCGAGCAGGCCGACGATGTGCGGGGCGCGTCCGACTGTCAGCCGGACTGCGGACCGTTGTGGGTGGGGCCCCCCGCGGCCGCCGGGCCCCACCACCGGTCACCCGCGTGCGGAGACGAGCCCGGTGACGTGGTCGACGGCGTCGTCGAGTGGGATCTCGCTGCGCTCGCCACTGCGGCGGTCCTTCAGCTCGACGACACCGTTCACGAGCCCGCGCCCGACGACCACGATCGTCGGCACGCCGATCAGCTCGGCGTCGGCGAACTTCACCCCCGGTGAGGCCTTGCGGTCGTCCAGCAACACCGTCAGCCCGGCGGTCTCCAGGTCGGCCGCGAGAGCCACCCCGCCCGCGGCGATCTCCTCGGTCTTTCCGGCGACGACGACGTGCACGTCGTAGGGCGAGACCGCGCGGGGCCAGATCAGCCCGGAGTCGTCGTGGCTCTGCTCGGCGATCACGGCGACGAGCCGGGAGACGCCGATGCCGTAGGAGCCCATCGTGACGCGGACGGGCCTCGAGTCGGATCCCAGCGCGTCGAGCGAGGCAGCGTCGGCGTACTTGCGGCCGAGCTGGAACACGTGGCCGATCTCGATGCCGCGCGCCGCGGTCAGGGGGCCGCTGCCGTCGGGGGCCGGGTCTCCCTCGCGGACCTCGGCCGCCTCGATGGTGCCGTCGGGGGTGAAGTCGCGGCCCGCGACGAGGTCGACGACGTGATGGTCGGGCTTGTCGGCGCCGGTGACCCAGGCCGTACCCGTGACGACGCGCGGGTCGACGAGGTAGCGCACCCCGTTGGCGGCGAGCGCGGCCGGACCGATGTAGCCCTTCACCAGGAACGGATTCCTCGCGAAGTCGGCCTCGTCGAGCAGCGCGACCTCGGCGGGATCGACCGCGGCCTCGAGGCGCTTCATGTCGACCTCGCGGTCACCGGGCAGGCCGACACCGAGCAGGGTCCACTCCTGCGTCCCGGGTCGGCGGGTCTTGACCAGCACGTTCTTGAGCGTGTCGGCGGCGGTGAAGGTGCGCCCGAGGCCGGCGTCGTTGAGGAAGGCGACGAGCGAGTCGATCGTCGGGGTCTGGGGTGTGTGGTGGGCCTGGGCGTCGGGCAGCCCGGCGAGGGGGCGCTCCGGCGGCGCCGGGGTGGTGACCGCTTCGACGTTGGCGGCGTATCCGCCGGGGCTGCGGACGAAGGTGTCCTCACCGGTGGGCGCAACGGCCAGGAACTCCTCCGACGCCGACCCGCCCATCGCGCCGGACGTGGCCGCCACGACGACGTACTGCAGGCCCAGCCGGTCGAAGATCTTGATGTACGCCGCGCGGTGGCGGCGGTAGGACTCGGCGAGCCCCTCGTCGGACAGGTCGAACGAGTAGGAGTCCTTCATCAGGAACTCTCGGCCCCGCAGGATTCCCGCGCGGGGGCGCGCCTCGTCGCGGTACTTGTTCTGGATCTGGTAGAGCACGACCGGGTAGTCCTTGTAGGAGGAGTACTCGCCCTTGACGAGGTGGGTGAACAGCTCTTCGTGGGTGGGCCCGAGGAGGTAGTCGCCACCCTTGCGGTCCTTGAGCCGGAACAGGTTGGGTCCGTACTCCGTCCAGCGGCCGGTGGCCTCGTAGGGCTCGCGCGGCAGCAGGGCGGGCAGCTGGATCTCCTGGGCGCCGATGGCGTCCATCTCCTCGCGCACCACCTGCTCGACCGCGCGGAGCACCTTGAGCCCCAGCGGCAGCCAGGAGTAGATCCCCGGCGCGACACGGCGGACGTAGCCGGCGCGGACGAGCAGCTTGTGGCTGGGCACCTCCGCGTCGGCGGGGTCCTCGCGCAGGGTCCTCAGGAACAGCGACGACATCCGGGTCAGCACGGCGCGAAGCGTAACGACGACCCCTGACAGTTGTCGCAGCGGTTACCGCCGCACCAGGTGCCGGTTGACCTCGCGGACGCCCGCGGCGAGCTCGGGCATCTCGACGACCTCGACCCCGGCCGCCCGCAGCAGCTCCGCGCCCCGGCCCTCGACGAAGATCGACGGCTCGCGCCAGGCGAACACGACGCGTCCGATCCCGGCCGCCACGATCAGCGCCGAACAGGTCCGGGGCCGTGACGACCGGGCGCCGCAGGGTTCCAGCGAGCTGTAGAGCGTGGTGCCCGGCCCCGCATGCCAGCCGGCGCCGAGCGCGCCCAGTGCGATCTCCTCGGCGTGGTCGCGCTGACCGTGCGGCCGCGACCACCCCGAGGCGAGGACGGACCCCTGCGCGTCGACGACCAGCGCGCCCACCGAGAACGCCGAGTCCGACGGGGGGGAGCGCCGGGAGAGCGCGATCGCCTCCTCCAGCCGTTCCCGGTCCGTGCTCATCGCCGGCCTTCCCGGTGCCCGGCCGGGTCCGACGGGCGCTGTGCGGACCCCCTCACCGCGCCGTCGAGCAGGTAGCGCAGCAGCACCACGTCGTCGAGCTGGGTGACGCCGGCGAGCCGCATCCGCCTCCGCGCGTCGTGCGGGAACACTCCGGGGCCGACGACCCGCGGCGCCGCCGGATCGCCGACGAAGAACGGCGCGACCGCGAGCTGGATCTCGTCCACCAGTCCCGCGGTCAGGAACAGCGTGTGCACGGTCGTGCCACCCTCGATCATGAGCCGCTCGACCCCCCGCCCGTGGAGGTCGGCGAGGACGCGCGCGGGGTCGAGCGGGGAACCGGTGGAGACCACCGTGGCGACCGCGCGGAGCGCGTCCGGCACAGCGACCCCGGACGGCACGTAGACGATCCGGGTCGTGTCGCCTGTGGTGAAGAACCGCGCGCCGGGATCGAGGTCGCCACCCCCGCTGATCGTCACCTTGACCGGCTGGGGTGCGCGCCCGGCCGCGACCCGCCGCGCGACGCGCTCCGGCGAGCGGACGAGCAGCCGCGGGTCGTCGCGGCGGATCGTGGTGGCACCGACGAGGATCGCGTCGACCGAGGCGCGCTCGGCGTCCACGCGGTCGAGATCGGCGGCACCGGAAAGAACCAGTCGCCGGTCGGACGCGTCGTCGATGTAGCCGTCGACCGACGTCGCGACCGACAGGACGACGTACGGGCGGCTCACCCGCACCATCCTCCCCGAACCGCACCCGGTCCGCGCCGGGCCTGCCGGTGACCTCCGGTCTCGCGCCGCGGCAGTCCGCGGTCCAACAGGCGGTAGACGGCGCCGGAGCCGAGCAGAAGCACCATGACCAGCACGGAGCTGAGAAGAACGGCCGGGTGGCCGAGCCGGTCCACGTCGAGGAGGGGGTAGAGGTACCACCCCGAGATCGCACCGAGAACCAGGATGTAGATCAACCACGACGCCGGCCGTATCAGGCTCATCACGATCCAGGGTGTAGTCGCGGCCTGAACCCGCCGGTCTCGAGCAGGCTCCAGGCGATGCAGTTGGTGAGGTTGCGGAAACCCAGGGCGGAGCCGCGCAGGTGCTCCAGCCGTCCGTTGATCGCCTCTGTCGGACCGTTGGACGTGCCGGGGCGGTCGAAGTAGGCCAGGACGTCCTCGGCGCGTTCCTTCAGGGTCCGCCCGAGGGTGATGAGCTCGGTCCGGGCAGCTGGGACGCCGCGGCGGTGGGTTGCCTGGGCACCGAGGTCACTGTTTGCTAACAGGGGTACACGAACAAGAACGATCTCTGGGGTGGTCCCACCATGACGCGGGAGGTGTCGTGCGAGTCGTCATAGCTGGCGGTGGTATCGGTGGGCTGGCCCTGGCGCAGGGCCTGAAGCGGGCTGGCATCGAGGTGCTCGTTGCCGAGCGCGACGTTGACCTGACCGCCACGGGCGGCTACCGACTGCACCTACGCGCCACCGCACTGCAAGCTCTGCGCGTTCTGCTCCCGCCCTCGCTGGTCGAGCGGCTGTACGCCGCCTCCGCCGCCGGTCACTACGGCATCGCCGTCCGCGACCACCGCGCCCGCCTACTGGTGCGCGCGGCACCGCCCGCGCCCGCCGGCCCGGGCAGGCCGCCGGACCCAGCGCTGGACGTCGACCGCATCACCCTGCGCCTGGTGCTGGCCGACGACCTCGACGACGTGCTGCAACTCGGCACCACCGTGGTGGCCCACACCGCTGACGCCCACGGGGTTACCGTCAGGTTGCGAGAAGCCATCCGTCCGACCGAGCACATCGAGTCTGAGGTCAGGTGTGATCTGCTGGTCGCGGCCGACGGCGCCCGCTCCACGGTGGCTGATCAGCTGGCCGGTGGCCCCACCGCCACTCCGACCGGCTTCTCCGGCATTGCCGGATGGACCTCAGTCGATGCACTATCGGACAAGGCCCGGGAGGTCTTGGCCACCGGCTCGTTGCTGGCGGTCGGTCCCGGCGGGGCGGGCCTGTACGCCTCCTGGCACGACCCGGCCCGCGATAGCCCGCTGCACCCGCACCATCGCCGGGACAACGCGGACGGTGCGCTCGGCGCCGACGGAGTCTCACCTGTAGCACGCGTCATCTGGGGGGTGATCGCACTGGAGACCGCCCTGCCTACCGGCCTGGGTGCCGACCTTCGCTCACGACCGCCGGAACAGGTCCTGGCTATCGCGGTGGCGGCGCTGCGAGAGCGTGGCTGGACGCAGCCGCTGCGCTCCTTGGTCGAGCGCGCCGACCCAGCCACCGTCGGCGCGTTCTCGTTCCTCGCCGCTGATCCCGACCACATCGCGCCGTGGCCGGCCAGCCGCGCCACCGCGCTCGGGGACGCCGCGCATGCGGTGCCGCCCACCGGCGGGCGGGGTGCTGCCACCGCTGTCGAAGACGCCGCCGACCTGTGCGCGACCCTCCAGCAGGCCGCCGCCGGAGAAGTCACGGCGGTGATGGCAGTGCACGACTACGAGCAGCAGCTGCGCGCTCGAGGCGCTGCAGCGGTGCGTGAGTCCCTGCAACCGCTGGGTTGGATCAAGGGCACAGCGACTCCCGCCGGCGCGGTCACAGCCAGGCTCGCACTGCCTGTGGCGTCCGCGGCCGCTTCCGGCGTCCGGAAACTGCGACGCCGCTGAGCGACCCCAGGGAACCAGTGGGACGAGTTCCTCGCGACCCGCCCCTGCTACACCCGCAACTGCGATGAGCCCCATATCACTGACAGGAGCAGGGTCCTGGTGTCGATCCGGGGACGGGGGCCGAACAGCAGCCAACCGACCCTGCTCGGGCATTCTCGACGCTTGACTGCTTCCCCGCTTGCAGATGCAGTTTCGAGCAATAAGCACACCCACCCGCGAAGCGCGGGCTGAGCTGGGCGGCCAGCCGGTGTGGCTGGGTCTGCCCACCTGGCCCCTGTCCCGCAGTTCGGGGGAGCCCATGATGTTCGTGGGACAGTTCCCCGTCCCGACGGACGGACCGACGAGCTTCGCATACCTGTTCGTCACCGACGACCCCGAAGCCATGGCCGTGACATTCGAGTCCGAGGCCGGCGAGAACGCGCTCCTGCTCTTCTTCGCCGTGGGTTCGGCCGTGTTCGGGTTCGACGACATCGGTCCGGTCGGCGTCGCACTGGCGTTCGGGCCGGTGCTGCTCGCGCTGGCCTACGCGGTCGGCCCGGTCTCGGGGTGTCACGGCAACCCCGCCGTCACGCTCGGTGTGCTGCTCTCCGGCGCGATCGGGCCCCGGGAGGCGGCCGGGTACGTCGGTGCGCAGCTCGTGGGCGCGGCACTCGCGGGCGGCGCGCTCCGGTTGGTGGTCGCCGTCGGCGGGGTGAGCGATCGGACCGACGCGCTGGGCACCAACTCGTGGGGGCCCACCGTCAACGGGTTCGGGACCTTCCTGGTCGAGGTCCTGCTGACGTTCCTGCTCGTCCTGGTCGTACTGATGGTCACCCGTACCGATGCCGCACCCGTGTCGCGCGACGTGGACCCCACCACCGCGGCACCGGAGACGGCCCGCGACGTCCCGTGAGCGGACGGGGCGCCCGTGCTCCCGATCTGCGGCGACGCGCACCGTCGAACGGGGGCTCCGGGAAGCGACATGGAGCACCGCCGGAGAACGGGGGCGCGGCGGCGTCACCTCCGGCGTGGTGACTCGCGGGCTCGCGCGGGCACGGCGTGCCCCTTGTCGTAGCGTGCGGACTCCCGCGATCGTGACAGGAGGTGCCGGTGGACCGCGACGGTGGGTCGGCCCGCGCGTACTGGCTGCGCTCCCCCGGCGAGGGCGAGATCCGTGCCGAGACCCTCCGGACCCCCGGCCCGGACGAGGTCCTGGTCCGCACCCTCTACTCCGGCGGCAGCCGCGGCACCGAGGCACTCGTGTTCCGCGGCGGGGTCCCGGTGAGCCAGCACGCCGCGATGCGGGCGCCGTTCCAGGACGGGGAGTTCCCGGGACCGGTCAAGTACGGCTACCTCAGCGTCGGACTCGTCGAGCTGGGCCCCGGAGCACTGCGGGGCCGGACGGTGTTCTGCCTGCACCCCCACCAGGACCGCTACGTCGTGCCCGCGTCGGCCGTCGTCCCGGTACCGGACGAGGTGCCCGCGGCCCGTGCGGTGCTGACCGGCACCGTCGAGACCGCCGTCAACGCGCTGTGGGACGCGGGCCCGCTGGTGGGCGACCGGATCGCCGTCGTCGGCGCCGGGATGGTGGGGTGCTGCATCGCACGGCTGCTCGCGCGGCTGCCGGGCGCGCGGGTGCAGCTCGTCGACGTCGACCCGGCCCGGTCGACGGTCGCCTCCGCGATCGGCGTCGACTTCCGGTCCCCCGAGGACGCCGGCGACGGCTGCGACCTGGTCCTGCACACCAGCGGCACCGCCGCGGGCCTGGCCCGGTCGTTGGAGCTGCTCGGCGACGAGGGCGAGGTGATCGAGCTGAGCTGGTACGGCGACCTGGTGGTCGGTGTGCCGCTCGGCGGGTCCTTCCACCCACGCCGCCTCGCGATCCGCGGCAGCCAGGTCGGGCGCATCGCAGCGGCGCGCCGGGCCCGGCGGAGCTTCGCCGACCGGGCGGCGCTCGCGGTGGGCCTGCTCGCGGACCCCGCGTTCGACGCCCTGATCACCGGCGAGAGCGCCTTCGACGACCTGCCGCACGTCATGGCGCGCCTCGCCTCCGGCGACCTCCCGGCCCTGTGTCACCGCATCGCCTACCCGAGAGCCGCCCCACCGATCGCCCACCCCGGAGGCTGACCCGTTGTTCCGCATCACCGTCCGCGACCACGTCATGGTCGCCCACAGCTTCCGCGGCGAGGTCTTCGGTCCCGCGCGTGCGCTGCACGGCGCCACGTTCGTCGTGGACGCCACGTTCCGTCGCGTGCAGCTCGACGCCGACAACATCGTCGTCGACATCGGCCTCGCCACCGCGCAGCTCGGTGCGGTGCTCGCGGACCTCAACTACCGCAACCTCGACGAGGTGCCCGAGTTCACCGGGATCAACACCTCCACCGAGTTCCTCGCCCGGGTGGTCGCCGACCGGCTCGCCGAGCGGGTGCACGCCGGCGGCCTCGGCGACGGGGCGCGCGGGCTGGCCGGCATCGAGGTGACGCTGCACGAGTCGCACGTCGCGTGGGCGAGCTACGACCGCGAGCTGTGAGCACGGCGACGGGCCGTGCGCTGCATGTCGTCCTGCCCGGCGACGTCGACGACCCCGCCTCGCCCAGCGGCGGCAACGTCTACGACCGTCACCTCTGCCGGGAGCTGGAGGCACTCGGGTGGCTGGTGCACGCCACCCCCGTCGCCGGGTCGTGGCCGCGACCGGACCCGGACGCCCGCGACCGGCTGGCGCGCGTGCTGGCGGCCGTGCCCGACGGAGCCGTCGTCCTGCTCGACGGGCTCGTGGCCTGCGGCGTCCCCGACGTCGTCGTCCCCGCCGCGCGACGGCTGCGCCTGGCGGTGCTGGTCCACCTCCCGCTCGCCGACGAGACGGGCCTCGAACCGGCCCTGGCCGCCGAGCTGGACTCGCGGGAACGCGAGACGCTGTGCGCGGCGGCCGCTGTGGTGGTCACGAGCCGATGGGCCGGGCTCCGGCTCGCGGGTAGCGCGCCCGACCGCGTGCACGTCGCCGCACCGGGGGTCCACCCGGCACCGCTCGCGCCGGGCACCGACGGGGCGTCCCGGTTGCTCTGCGTGGCCGCGGTGACCCCGCGCAAGGCTCACGACGTGCTGGTCCGCGCGCTGGTACCGCTCATCGACCGCCCGTGGACGTGCGTGCTGGCCGGTCCGCTGGACCGCGACCCCGGTCACGTCCGGCGGCTGCGTGAGCAGATCGACCGGGCCGGTGTGCGGGACCGCGTCCTGCTCGTCGGGCCGCTCGCCGGCCAGGACCTCGACGCGGCCTACCGCGCCGCCGACCTGGCCGTCGTGGTGTCGTGGACCGAGACCTACGGGATGGCCGTCACCGAGGCCCTCGCGCGGGGGGTCCCCGTGCTGGTCAGTGACGGCGGCGCACTGCCCGACACCCTCGGTCGCGCTCCCGACGGGACCCGGCCCGGCCTGGTGGTCCCCGCCGGCGACGTCGAGGCGCTCACGGCGGCGCTGTCCCGGTGGTTCGACCAACCGGCCCTGCGCGCCGGCCTGCAACGCTCCGCACACGGCCGGCGCGCCATACTGACCGGATGGGACGAGACGGGGCGCCACCTGCACGCGGTGCTGCAGCGACTGCTTCCCCGGTGAGCGACTTCGACCCGGGCTGGCTCGCGCTGCGCGAGCCGGCCGACGCCGACGCCCGGGCCGACGGTTTGGTGACCTCGCTGCGGGCCCATCTGCCCGTCGATGCGCCACTCGTGATCCGTGACCTCGGATGCGGGACCGGCTCGCTGGCCCGCTGGCTCGCGCCGCGACTGCCCGGCCCGCAGCGCTGGATCCTCTACGACAGCGACCCCGCGCTGCTCGCCCGCGCCGCCCGGGAGACCGACGGCCTCCGCGACGGCGGGGGCCGTCTCGTCGGGATCGAGACCCGCGAGGCCGACCTCACCGGCCTGCGCGCCCCGGACCTGCACCCGGCCCCATTCCCGGAACCGGAGGGCCAGGACCCCGCGGGCACCGTGGTCGTCACCGGGTCGGCGCTGCTGGACCTGCTCACCGCCGCGGAGGTCGACGTGATCGCCGCAGCGTGCGCCACCACCGGCTGCCCGGCTCTGTTCACCCTCTCGGTCACCGGGCAGGTCGAGCTGGACCCACCCGACGCGCTCGACGCCGACGTCGCCGCGGCGTTCGACGCCCACCAGCGCCGGGCCGTCGAGGGCACCGGAGCACCGGCGCGCGTCCTGCTCGGACCCGACGCGCCCGGTGTCGCCACGGACGCGTTCCGCCGCCACGGCATGACGGTCGAGGGGGCCGTGAGCACGTGGGTGCTCGGCCCGCGGCACGCGGAGCTCGCCGCGGAGTGGTTGCGGGGCCGGGTGGCGGCCGCGGTCGACCAGCGCCCCGACCTGGCGCCGCACACCGGGCGCTATCTGGATCGCAGGCTCGCCGCGTGCGCCGCGGGCGAGCTGACCGCCGAGGTCCACCATCACGACGTGCTCGCACTGCCCAGAGAGGTTCCGACATGACCCACGGCACGGTGACGGGCGGGCGTGTGCCCGCCCGGCCCACGCTGCGCGGACCGTGGCTGCGCCTGCTGGTGGGCGTGGCGATCCTCGCGGCGCTCGTCGCGATGCTCGGCCGGGAGGCGTTCGCGGCGGGGCTGCGCGTCGTCGACCTCCGGTCCGTCCTCGCCGCGCTCGGGATCGGCCTGGTCACCACGGTGTTCGGAGCACTGCGCTGGCGGCTGGTCGCCCGTCGCGTCGGCCTGGAGCTGGGAGTCGCCGACGCTGTCGCGGAGAACTACCGCGCGACGTTCCTGAACGCGGTGCTGCCCAGCGGCGTGCTCGGTGACGTGGACCGCGCGGTCCGTCACGGCCGCGACGCGGGTGACGTCGGGCGCTCGGCCCGCGCCGTCCTGCTCGAACGGACCGCGGGCCAGGTGGTGCTCGTCGCGGTGGCCGTCGCGGTGCTGCCCACCCAGCCCGGGCTGGTGTCGAGGCTGGTCGGTGGCATCCAGGCCGCACCCATCGTCGCGATCATGGTCGGGGTCGCGTTGCTCGCGGGGGCCGTCACGGCGGTCGTCACGGTGGTCGTCCGGACCCGGCGCGGCACCGGGCTCCTGGCCCGGTGGCTCACCGCGATGGACACCGACGTGCGGGCGGGCGTGCTCTCCCGCGACACCTGGCCGGCGCTGGTCGGGCTGTCCGCGGCGACGCTGGCGGGATACCTCACGCTGTTCGTCATCGCGGCCAGGGCGGCGGGAACCACCGCATCGCTGACCGACCTGCTGCCGTTGCTGGTCCTCGCGCTGATGGCGATGGGCCTGCCGATCAACGTCGGCGGCTGGGGGCCGCGCGAGGGCGTCGCCGCGCTGGGCTTCTGGATGGCAGGGCTCGGCGCGCCGCTGGGCGTGACCGTGTCGGTGGCGTACGGCGTGCTGGCTCTGATCGCCAGCCTGCCCGGCGGGGTGGTGCTCCTGCTCCGCCGACGCGCGGCCCGGCCCGGGCCCGCCGGGATCGACGCGATCAGCCTCCCGACCCAACGGGCCGCACGACGGCCCGGGGCCCACAGCGCCTCGCCCTCGCGCCCGGTCACCACCGTCACCCCACCGGGCGGGACGGCCCGGACCGGTGCGCACCACGCCGCCCGCGCCCGCCGATGACCCCCGCAGCGGACCTGCCGTCCATCGTCGAGAATGCCACCGTGCTGATCACCATCGCGGGTGTACCCGCCCATCCCCTGCTCGTGCACGCCGTCGTCGTCCTGGTGCCGCTGGCCGCGCTCGGCGCCGTCGTACTGGCCGTGCGGTCGGGGTGGAGCCGCGCCTACGGGCCGCTCGTCGCCGCGGGTGCCGTCTCCGGCGCGCTCGCGGCGACGCTGGCCCAGCAGGCCGGCAATCAACTCCTGCAGGCTCTGACGATACCTCCGGAGCTCGAGGGCCAGCTCGCCCAGCACGGGCAGTTCGGTCTCTACACCGTGGTCGCCTCGTGGCCGTTCGCGGTGCTCGCGATGGCCGCCGCCGTGCTCGGGCGGCGTGACACCGGCTCCCGGACCTGGGCCCGGGTCACCGGAGCGCTCTCGGCGCTGGCGGGCGTCGTGGCCGTCGCCGTGACGGTGCTCGCCGGACACTCGGGCGCGACGTCGGTCTGGGGCTACGTCACCGGGTGAGCCCCGGTCAGCAGCTCGCCGAGCAGCGCGCTCACCGCGGGGGCCTCGACGAGGAAGCCGTCGTGACCGTACGGGGAGTCGATGACCCGTAGCGGACCCGCGCCGGGGATCGCGGCGGCCAGCTCCGCCTGCTGCTCGAGCGGGTAGAGCCGGTCCGACACGACGCCCGCCACCAGCGTCCCGGCGGTGATCCGGGCCAGCGCGGCCGCGACGCCGCCGCGTCCGCGTCCCACGTCGTGGGCGTTCATCATCTCGGTGAGGCGCACGTAGGACCCCGCGTCGAAGCGGCGGACGAGTTTGGCCGCGTGATGGTCCAGATAGGACTCCACGGCGTAGCGGCCGCCGCGGAACGGGTCCTCGCCGTCCTGCGCGTCGCGGCCGAACCGGTCGGCCAGCTCGAACGCGCTGCGGTAGCTCAGGTGCGCCATCCGCCGCGCGACCCCCAGGCCGACGTGAGGCCCGTGGCCGGGTGGGGCGTCGTGGTAGTCACCGCCGCGCCAGCCCGGATCGCTGCGGATCGCGGTGAGCTGCGGCGAAGCCCAGCCGATCTGGTCGGCCGAGGACGCCGCCGGGCACGCGAGCAGGAACAGCCGCGCGACGCGCTCGGGTGCGGTGCTCGCCCACTCCACCGCGCGCATCCCGCCCATCGACCCGCCGACCACGCACGCCCAGCGCGCCACACCCAGCGCGTCGGCCAGCGCCACCTCGGCGGCGACGGAGTCGCGGACGGTGACCAGCGGGAACCTGCTCCCCCACGCCCGCCCGTCCGGCCCCGGCGACGACGGCCCGGTGCTGCCCTGGCAGCCGCCGAGCACGTTGGGCGCGACGACGAACCACCGCTGGGGATCCAGTGCGCGCCCCCGGCCGACCAGCGGCTCCCACCAACCCGGCGTCGCATGACCCGGACCCGCCGGACCCGACACGTGGCTGTCCCCGGTGAGCGCGTGCAACACGAGCACCGCGTTGGACGCGTCGGCGTTCGGCGTGCCCCACGTCTCGTAGGCGATCCGGACGCCGGGCAGGGTCCCACCCGCCTCCAGCGGCAACGGCTCCGGGAGCGTCACCCATCGCCGCCGTCCGGGCTCGTCTCCCTCCCGCCCCGCACCGGTGGCGGGAGGGAGCACGGTCTCGACCGCCGTCATGCGCCCTTGGCGGCGCGGAACCCGGTGTCGAGGTCGGCCTTGATGTCCTCGATGCCCTCCAGCCCGACCGAGAGCCGCACCAGGCCGGGCGTCACGCCACTGAGCAGCTGCTCCTCCGGGGAGAGCTGGCTGTGGGTGGTGCTGGCCGGCTGGATCACCAGGCTGCGGACGTCACCGATGTTGGCGAGGTGGCTGTGCAGCTCGAGGGCGTCGACGAACTTCTTGCCCGCCTCGAGACCTCCCCGCAGATCGAAGGCGACGATGGAGCCCGCGCCGCGCGGCAGGTACTTCTGCCCCACGGCATACCACGGGCTCGACGGCAGCCCGGCGTAGTGCACCTGCTCCACCTCGTCGCGCGCCTGGAGCCAGTCCGCCAGCGCCTGCGCATTCTGAACGTGGCGTTCCATGCGCAGTGACAGCGTCTCGATGCCCTGGATGAGCAGGAAACTGTTCTGCGGTGCGATGGCCGGGCCGAGATCACGCAGCAGCTGGACGCGCAGCTTGATCAGGTAGGACAGCGGGCCGAGCGCGTCCCAGTAGTTCAGGCCGTGGTAGCTCGGGTCCGGGGTGGTCAGGCCGGGGAAGCGCTCGGCGTGCTCGCCCCACGCGAACGTGCCGGAGTCGACGACGACGCCACCGATCGTGGTGCCGTGCCCACCCAGGAACTTGGTGGCCGAGTGGATCACGATATCGGCGCCGTGCTCCATCGGGCGCAGCAGGTAGGGCGTGGGCACCGTGTTGTCGACGAGCAGCGGCACGCCGGCCTCGTGGGCCGCGTCGGCGACCGCGCGGACGTCGAGCACGTTGCCCCGCGGGTTGCCCAGCGTCTCGGCGTAGAAGAGCTTGGTGTTGGGCCGGACGGCGGCACGCCAGGCGTCGAGGTCGTCGGGGTCGTCCACGAAGCTGACCTGGATGCCGAGCTTGGGCAGCGTGTAGTGGAACAGGTTGTACGTGCCGCCGTAGAGCGAGGCGCTGGAGACGAAGTGGTCACCCGCCTCGGCGATGTTGATGATCGCGAGGGTCTGCGCGGCCTGCCCGGACGCGAACGCCACCGCCCCGATCCCGCCCTCCAGCGCGGCGACGCGCTTCTCGAGAACGTCCTGCGTCGGGTTCATGATCCGCGTGTAGATGTTGCCCATCTCGGTCAGCCCGAACAGCGCCGCGGCGTGCTCCGTGTCGCGGAAGGCGTAGGAGGTGGTCTGGTAGATCGGGGTGGCGCGGGCGCCGGTCGTCGGGTCGGGGGTGGCACCGGCGTGGACCTGCTTGGTCTCGAAGGACCAGGATTCGGACATAGTTCTCTCCCTGGAAGAGGATGGGGGATCGAGTCAGCGGCCGGGTCGACAGGCCGCGCTCGTGACGTGCATGTTGTCCACATGCCGGCGTGACACGAGGCGGATCACGTCGAGGACGGTAATCCCGCGGTCGCGACCGCACAACCGCCGGTCCCCGGCCGGGTGGTTGGCCTCGCGCCCGTGCCCGTGCTGCCTCCCCCGTCGGAGACCAAGGTCGACGGTGGCACCGGCCCTGCGCTGCGCCTCGACGCGCTGTCGCACCCCGAGCTCGACCCCCTGCGCCGCGCACTGCTCGACGGCCTCGTGGAGGCCGCTGCTGGAGCCCGTGCTCGCCGCGATCGCCGCCGCCGAGCTCGTGACCTCGTCGAGCGGGCCGTACCCGGGACCGACCGCCGCACAACCCTCGCCGCCGAGCGCTACCGCTCCGCCGAGCACCGGCTGTTCCATCGCGATGCGGGCTACCTGGAGGGCCGCCGGGTCCGCCGGTCCCGCGAGATGCGCGCCATGGCCCACCGCACGGACTTCGGCCGCGACATCCTGTCCGGTCAGTGGGCGGGCGCCCAGTTCGCCGCCCTGTCCCGGCTCTGGACCAGCGGCGTCGCCGTTCCCTACCCCGTCCAGGTGTCCGGTACCGAGCTCCTGCTCGAGTTCGTCGGGTCCGATGACCGAACAGCAGCACCTCGGCTCGTACAGCTCGACCGGACGCGGACGGACTCTGTGATCTCCGGCACCAACTGGTCGACGCACTGCTCGGCCTGGCCCGCCACGGGCTCGCCCACGGTGACCCGTCGGCGTACAACGTGCTGGTGCACGACGGAAAGCTGGTCCTCATCGACCTTCCGGAGGTCGTGGACGTGGTCGGCAACCCGCAGGGTCCCGAGTTCCTGGCCCGCGACGTGCGGCGGATCGGCGAGTGGTTCACCGCACGGGGTCTCCCGCCGGAGGTCGGCATCCCCGAGTCACTGCTCGACGCGTTGCACGTCGAGCTGGGGAATGCCACCGGGCACGGGAACGTCACAGAGGTAGGCGCCAACGACTTCACAGTCGGGCCGGGTAGACTCGATCACGAGCGCCCGGCCCACAGGGCTGAACGAGGGCGCACCCGCAGTACCCACTCAGGGCGCATCACGATCGCGCCCGGGCTCGTCTCTGAGATCCCAGCCGCCGCCATCTCGGCGCTGCTTCTCCGTGCGACGTGCCACGTCCCGGAGGTTCGTTTGACATCCCCGTCCTCTCGCCGTGCCCAGTTCTCGGCGCCGCGTCCCCGTCGTTCCGGCGGCGGACGCCCCAGCCCCGCCCGGAGCCGTCCCCGCGGTGCCGGTTCCATCTCCGCTCCGGTGATCCCGGAGGTGTTGTGGACGGTTCCCGAATCCGGGATGCCGTCCTTCGCCGAGCTCGGTCTCCCCGAGCCCGTCGTCCGCGCCCTCGACGCCGAGGGATTCACCGAGCCGTTCCCGATCCAGGCCGCCACACTCCCCGATGCCATCGCCGGTCGGGACCTGCTCGGCCGCGGCCAGACCGGATCGGGCAAGACGCTGGCGTTCGGCCTCGCGCTGCTCTCCCGGCTCGCCGGCGCCAAGGCGAAGGCCCGCACGCCGCGCGGCCTGGTACTCGTCCCCACCCGGGAGCTCGCCACCCAGGTCGTCGACGCGCTGACGCCATTCGCGAAGGCGCTCGGCCTCACCACCACGTCCGTCGTCGGGGGGATGTCGTTCAACCGGCAGGCCGCCGAGCTCAGCCGCGGCATCGACCTCCTGGTCGCGACGCCCGGCCGGCTGACCGACCACACGACCCAGCGCACCTGCGACCTCTCGCAGGTCACCATCACCGCCATCGACGAGGCCGACCGGATGGCCGACATGGGGTTCCTGCCCCAGGTCCGCAAGATCCTCGACCTCACTCCCGTCGACGGGCAGCGGCTGCTGTTCTCCGCCACGCTCGACGGCGACGTGGGCGCGCTGGTCCGCCAGTACCTGACCGACCCGGTCAGCCAGTCGGTCGCCTCGGCGACCGCGCAGGTCGAGACGATGGACCACCACGTCCTGCACGTCGACCTCTCCGCCAAGCCGCGGATCATCACCGAGATCGCTGCCCGCGACGGGCGCACGTTACTGTTCGTGCGCACCAAGCATGGCGTCGACCGGCTGGTCAAGACGCTGCGCCGCGACGGCATCAACGCCGGCGCGCTGCACGGCGGCAAGGCGCAGAACGCCCGCAACCGGGCAATCGCCGACTTCAAGGACGGGCAGACGCCGGTCCTGGTGGCCACCGACGTGGCCGCGCGCGGCATCCACATCGACGACGTGAGCCTGGTCGTCCACGTGGACCCGCCGGCCGACCCCAAGGACTACCTGCACCGCGCCGGACGTACGGCGCGGGCGGGCGACTCGGGCACGGTCGTCACGATGGTCACCCCGCCGGAGCGCCGTGACGTCGACCGGCTCACGCGACTGGCCGGCGTCCGCGCCACCAACACCGACGTGCGGCCGGGCGACGACGCCCTGGCCCGCATCACCGGGGCACGCACACCGTCCGGCGTGCCGATCATCGACCCGCCGAAGCCGGCGCAGAGCCCGTCCCGCGGGGGTGGACGTCGCGTCCGCAGCGGCTCCTCCACCCGGGTGGGTGCACCGGCGGCCGGACGCGGCGGCGACCGGTCCGGGTCACGTGGGCGCAGGCGCGACACCGCGGCCTGACCCACCGGTTCCACGCGCGAGGCGCGGCATCCCGTACCGGGGTGCCGCGCCTCGCGCGTGTCCGGACCGCGGTGCCGCGCCTCGCGCGTGTCCGGGCCTGCCGGCTCGTCACGGCCGGGCGCGCTCCCGACCCACTCACACCCCGACTCGCGCACGCTCAGACCCCGACTCGCGGGGGTGGTGGGGGTCAGGTGAGGTTCAGGGTGGTGAGGGCGAGGCGGGCGGCCTCGCCGCCCGAGTCCTCGGCGATCGCGAGCGCGGTGGGGACGTCGAGGTCGTCGAGCAGTGCGGCCGTGACGGCGGCGGCCGCGGCGGTCCCGTCCTCGATCGCACCCCGCGCGGCCGCCGCGTAGAGCCTCTCCAGGCGCGTGGTCGCGACGTCGAGAGCGGCGGGGTCGTGGTCCCACTCACGAGCCCACGGTCGGTCGAGGAGCACCAGGCGCAGCGCGGCGGCGGGGTGTGTGCCGATCACGTCCGACACCAGCACGAGGTTGCCGGTGGACTTGGCCATCTTCGCCCCGCCCACCCGCACCGTTCCGACGTGCATCCAGGCGCGGGCGAAGGGCCGCACCCCGGTCACGGCCTCGGCCATCGCGGACTCGTAGGCGTGGTGCGGGAAGCGCAGGTCGGCGCCACCCACATGCAGGTCGAGCGCCGGGCCGAGCGTCGTCAGCGCCATCGCCGCGCACTCCGCGTGCCAGCCGGGCCGTCCCTCGCCCCACGGGCTCGGCCACGCGGCCTCGCCGGGGGCCGCCTCCCGCCAGACCGGGACGTCGGCGGGGTCGTCGGCCCGCGGATAGCCGGGGTGTCCGAACTCGGCGGCCAGCGCCGCGGCCGTGGCCGCGTCGAGTCCCGCCCGAGCGGGGACCTCGGCCCCGCGGAACCAGATCGTGCCCCCGCGCCGGTACGCCGCCCCGACCTCCAGCAGCGCCGCCGCCAGCGTGACGACCTGCGCGACGTGGTTGTGGGCCCGCGGCTCATGGGTCGGACGGCGCACACCGAGTGCGGTCATGTCCCGGTCGAACCGGAACTGCTGGACCGCGGCGAAGCTGTCCGGCCGGGTTCCGCTGCGCGCCGCGGCGGCGTCGAGCACGTCGTCGACGTCGGTGATGTTGCGGCACACCTCGACGTCCACGCCGAGGTGGCGCAGCACCCGGGCCGCCACATCGGCCCAGACGAACGTGGCTGCGTGTCCGAGGTGGGTGGTGTCGTAGGGGGTGATGCCGCAGACGTACATGCGGGCCCGGCCGACCACCGGCAGTGGACGGTCCCCGATGCGGAGCATCAGAGACCTACAGAGTTGCGGAGCATCAGAGACC
>JAJAZD010000358.1 GCA_026785945.1 Pseudonocardia sp.
CCGATGGACTCCGCGAGTTCGCCGGCGAGGTCCAGCGCGATGTCCCCCGACGGCGTGCCGTCGACCCCGACCACCACCGGGCCGCCACGCGTCGGGGCGAGCTGTGGTGCGCGGCGCGTCGGGGCGAGCTGTGGTGCGCGGCGCGTCGGGGCGAGCTGTGGTGGGCGGCCGCGCCCGCCCGCGCCCCGCCACCCCGCCCGCGCGCGGGGGGTGTGCGGGGGCCGGGCCGCGCGCCCCCTCCGCGCGCGGGCCGGGGGGCCGGGCGCCGGCGGGCGCGGCCCCCCACCACAGCTCGCCCCGACGCGTGGCGGCCCGGTGGTGGTCGGGGTCGACGGCACGCCGTCGGGGGACATCGCGCTGGACCTCGCCGGCGAACTCGCGGAGTCCATCGGGGCGCGGCTGCTCGCCGTGCACGCGTGGTCGGAGGTCCTGCCCGACGGTTCCGGAGCGGCGCACCGGCTGGGCGACGACCGATCCGACCTCACCGGTCGCGGCACCGCGCTGCTCGAGCAGCATCTTGCCCCGGTGCACGAACGGCGCCCAGAGCTGCGGATCGAGCGCCACGTCGTCGAGGGCACCCCGCTGCGGGCCCTCCTCGATCGAGCACCCGCGGCCCACGCGGTCGTGATCGGGCACCGTGCGCACGCGCAGGCGGGCGTGATGCTGCTCGGCTCGACCAGCAGGGGTCTGGTGGAGTTCGCGCCCTGCCCGGTCGTGGTGTCCCGCCCGCCCGCGGACCGCCTGCTGACGGTCGCGTGATGAGTTCGAGGGAAGCCGAGGATGCTCGATGTCCTCGCCGTCGGGGCCGGCGTCAGGCAGCATTCCGTCGCCACGTCCGACGTGGCCGCCCCGGCTGCCTGCGCCGGTCACCCGCGGGCGCGGGCCAGCCGGCGCGAAGAGGCCGCGCGCCGGGACGACACCGCTCCAGAGAAGGGCATCGAGATGCCGATCATGAAGCCGAAGTCGTACCAGTTGCCGTTGTGCACCTCGTAGATGCTCACAGAACCGTTGAACAGAGCACCAGTGCCGTGACGAGGAGCCCGCTACGCCGGGTCGTGTGAAGTGGCCGACAGCCAGCGGCGCCGGTCCGCGTACAGGTGCACGGTCTGCGCGCCGAGCAACCAGCGCCACGGCCGGCTGTTGTGCACCGAAGGGGCCCGACAGGCCAGCTCCGAGGTGCTCTCCGCACGGTGCGCCGGTCAACATGGTCGACGATCATCACCGCTCCTCGTGAGCTGGAGGGCGGGGTTCAGCGCCCCTGGGACCGTCGCGCGCCCGGCCTCGCGGCACCAGCGGCACTGGCCCCGTATCGGGCATGACCCCTCGACCTGGTTGCGGGTGCGCCGAGCGGCTGAGGGACTTCAGGACAGGCGCCGGTGTGCGGCGGCCACCCCGGCGAGCGCGGTGACCGCACCCACCACGATGAGGATCGCGGGCAGCACGAGTGCCCAACTCAGCACGAGCAGGTCGAGCTCCTGCAGGAGCAGCGCGGCGCCGACGAGCAGGAAGGCGAGGCCGCCACCGAGTACCGGGGCGGGATGGTCAGTACGTCGCACGGGACACCTCCACGTCGCCGGCACCGACGTCGACCACCACGGTGAGCGGCGCGTCGCCGTTGGCTGGATCCGTCCAGTTCAGGTCGACGCCCTCCTGGACGGCGACATCGTCGACCCTGACGGTGCCCGCCACGACCGCGGCCCGGACCTCGATCGGCCGGTCCGCCGGGAGACGCAGCACGACGCGCCCGGCCCCGACCGCCACGTCGAGGCGGCCGGTGGCGGGCAGCGGCCCGTGGGTCAGGTCGACGGTCAGGGTGCCCGCCGAGATCGTCGTGCCCGACCAGTCATCGGTCCCCGGGGTGATCGTCCGGTCGCCCACGGGTCCGGTGAACCGGCCCGCACCGACCCCGACCGCGATGGCCGCGACGAGCAGAACGACGCCGAGTGTGGCGACATTGGTCCGGCCACGTCCGCCCACGAGGCTCACCAGGAGCACCGCCCCGACGACTGCCACGCCCGCGGCGGGCGCGAGGTGCCATGGCACGGAGGCACCCTGCGAGTCGAGCAGCCATCCGACGCCCGCCGCGGCGAGCAGCAGGCCGAAGGCGACGCGGTCCCACCGCACCCCGGGCTCGTGTCGTGGGAGGAGCGCAGGCGGGTCGGCCTCGACCCGTTCCCGATCCGGGATCGTCGTCATCGCCGTCACCGCCGTGCCGAGATCAGGACCGTGGCCCCGATCGCCAGTACCACCAGCGGCCACAGGAAGTCGGCGCCGAACCACGGGAGCCATTGCTGCACGAGCAGCAGCGCGCCGAGCCCCACGAGCACCGCACCGACGGCGATCGTCACCGAGTGCCGCCCTGGGGGCGGCACGGACCGCTCCGGCTCGTCCTTGCCGGCCTCCGGGATCACCACCCACGCCACGACGTAGGCGAGCACCCCGAACCCACCCGACAGCGCGAGCGCCACCGCGGCGACGCGCAGCAGCACCGGATCGACGTCCAGGTAGCGGGCGACCCCTCCACACACCCCGCCGAACACGCTGTCCCGCCTGCTGCGGCGCAACGGCGGCCGGATGCGTGTCTCGAGCGGGCTCACCTGCACCGGTACCGGCTCTGTCATGGGCCACCTCCGTGTCGACACCGGACGGCTGTCCGGCTCAGGACGGTCGGCACGTCGGTCGCGCCGCACGTCGAGATTGCCCCGCGGACCCGCGGCCGTCTCGGGCCGAAGGGCTCCCGGTCCCCGGTGCGGACGACCCTTGAGCAGGGGCGGCCACTGCCCCGGTCACGCCGACGCGTCGCGGTTCTGATCGCGGTGGTCCGGCTCGAAGGGCACGCGAGAGCCACCGGAAGCAGGCCCTCCGCCTCTGTCGGGGTCGTGCTGGACGCCCTCAGGATGATCTGGTCGGATCCGACGATCCGGCATGGGACCCGGACTGGAGCAGCCCGTGACGGATGAAACGAACAACCGCAGCACCATCCTGGCAATGTGGACGGCGATCGGTGCGGGCCTTGGGCTGACCATCGGGATCCTGTCGGGAAATTTGGCGATCGGACTCGGCATCGGGGCCGGCGTCGGAGTCGCGATCGGTGCCGCACTGAGCGCCCGAGGTCCGGCGTGACGACGCGGCTCAGTCGGCGGTCGCACTGCGGGTGCTCATCGTCTGGTTGTACGACAACAACGGGGGCAGTGTGCTCGCTGCGGTGCCCTCCCACACCATGATCAACTTCGGCGAGTTCCTGTTCCCGAACTACGGCTCCCACTACGACCCGGTGCTGTTCGGGCTCGCACCGCGGCGACGGCCACGTTCGTGGGGTTGCTGTGGGGCCCGCGAACTCACCCACCTTCGAGACCCCCGTCGGGGGTGAGCGGGCCGTCGGACACCCATCTCCGCCCGATTGTTCGGCGAGTGCCGTTGGAACCCCGGCTTCGCGCTGAGGTCGACCGGTTCATCCTCAGGCATCAGGATGGGAGTCGCGGCCGTGCCGCATCGTCGCCCGGTTCACCCACACGACCGCGACGGCGACAACGACGAAGCCGACCATGTCCCAGGGTTGGGCGTCGGGCCAGGCGGGGCCGTTCATCTGGGCGTGGAACAACGCCGCTATCAAGAGGCTGCCGCCGGCCGCGTTGAACATCGGAGTGAGGATGACGGAGATGACGACTATGCCGACGAAGAAGTGAGCGACCGCCCACGAGCTCTGCTTGGTGCCGGACAGCAGGAATGCCGGCAGGTGCCAGACGGCGGACACGACGCCGAGGATCAGGGCGGCGTACAGCGGCGGGAACCGGCGCTGCAGCGGCGCTGACCAGGCCGGAGCGGCCGTAGTGCCGCCACACCATGAAGATGCCGACGAAGCCGGGCGCGTAGACCGTGAGAATGAGGACGGGTTGGTGTAGCCCATCGGTCCGAAGACGGCTTCGACCTCGTCAAGGAACAAGGTGAAGAGGATCCCGAGGCCCCACGTGATCGCAAACGTGGCGATGAAGAACGGCCGTACCGACCGCACGGTGAGCGGTCCGCGCGACGTTGGGGATGGGTACTGCGCACGGTCATCAGAAGCTCTGTCGTGGGCATGAGCCGGTGCTCGTATCCGGACGCCCAGTCGGGCGGCAGGTGTTCTCGTCGTGACTTTGCGCAGCGTCAGACGCAGCAGCTAACGCTGAAGGTCCCGAGCGCCAGGGTCCCGTGCGCCGACCGGCGTCCGCTCGGCCCGCGCCTTGACGCCGCGCAACATCCGTCGGCTCATCACGAAACTGACCAGTTCGACGGGTTCCAGGACCAGCCCGGCCCACCAGCGGGAGTATTCGTAGCGTTCCCTCGTCACCAGCCGGGTCGTGCCGTCGTCCCGGTCGATCAGGACGAAGGCCCAGGTGGAGTCGTAGGGCGGCGGAACGGGGCCCATCGGGATCCCGCCTCGCAGCACGAGAGCTCGTCCGTGTTCGACACGGGCCACGGCCAGTGCGATCTCGGGGGCGAACCGGACCTCGGAGCCAACGTCGACGGACTGCCATTCGGGAACGATCCGGTCGGCACTGTGGATGTCGCAACCCACCAGGTTCTCGAGGGCGTCGTAGCTGTAGAAGCCACCGCGGCCCTGTCCCAGCTGCGCCAGCCACGGCCAGATGTCGGACGCGGCGGCCGAGATGGTGATCGCGCGGGTGGCCACGAGGTCGGCGTGATCGACGAGGTCGTCGCCGGGAAGCGCCATGGTCACCTCCTGGTCGGTGGCGCCCCAGTGCAGGTACCGCCTCCTCAGCAGGGCGACGGCGGCCAGGAGGCCGAGGCCGGCGGCGAGCGGGCGGGTCACCCGCACGACGACGACCCGTCCGGCTCCGGCGACCGGGCGGGGTGGCTCCGCGACGGACCGGCGAGGACGATCAACGTCCGACGATCAGGTCGTCGTGCAGGCTCAGGACGCCGGGCACCGTCAGCAGGAAAGCTCGACCTCTTTGCGCAGCGCCTGGGTCGACACGGCTCCGGTGAGGGTGACCACGCCATCGGCCCCCGCTGTCGCTCTGACGCGGTGGCCGTACAACCGGCTGTTGCGGTTCAGGGCGACGTCGATCCCGGTCTCGATGTCGAGCGCGACGCGAGCGGGGTCGGCCGCGGCGGGGTGCCAGAGCACATCGCGGTGCGTACCGATCGTCGTCACGCCGACACCGGCGGACGTGCCGTCCGGGCGGGCGACGACGGGGACTGTGTCAGGGGCATGGCGGGAGCCTCGCGGAGCAAGAGCCGCGACGGGCAGAGGACAACGGCCCTGACGAGGACGCACAGGGCCCCGCCACGGTCCGCGGACTCCCGGACGGTGGACGCGGCGAAGAACGCCCGCATCGCCGTCGACGCGGCCGCGTCACGCAGGTATTTGGGGGTGAGGTCCATCTCGCGTACTGCCCCGGACTACGTGATGCCGCCGATAGGCGTTCCCTCCGCCAACCGGGCGGGGGTGTCTCGGCGACGCCGACCCGCGGCGCTCCAGGATCTTCACGCAGCTGCGCACCACGAGCACGGTCACCAGGCCGACGAGCTGCCCGCCGAGAATGACGCGGTTGAGGTCGAACGCCGGTCGCCAGGTGACCGCGCCATCCCGGATCGAGAAGACCCCGACGGGCGTCATCCCGATCCCGAACCCACCCCCCGAGCCGGCATCGGCGCCGTCGTGTCCGGCCGATCCGGGCGGGGTGGGGCTGGTGCCCAGTCCGCCGCCGCCGGAGATCCGCGCCACCGGGATGACCGTCACGCCGTCCAGGACGATCGGCTCGCCGAACGCCCGCTGGGCGGTCGGGGTGTCCCGGGTCTTCGCCCTCAGTTCCGCCACATTCACGTGCTCCTCACTCGGTCGGCCTCGAGGTTCAGGGTCCCGGCGGCAGGGCTGAAGGTCCCGCACCGGATGCCACAGATCCGCCTGGAAGCGCGGATCACAGGGGCATTCGGCACTACTGGCCGGCAAGCGACCGATCCCAGACTGGGCGGACGTGAGGAACGACCACATCCAGCGTGGGGTTCCCAGGATGACCAACGCACGCGTGACCGCATTGATCGTGGGTGCGCTACTGATGCTGCCCGGGGTCGGCCTCCTGTTCGGCGGGGGCCTGCTCGGCGCCGGGTACGCCTTCGGACGTGACGAGGACGGCTACGTCACCACGACGCTTGATCTGCGGAGCCCGACGGTGGCCGTCACGGGAGACGATCTCGTCCTCACATCGCCGGGATGGCCGATCGACGCGCTCGTCACCGACACCCGACTGCGCGTCACCTCGACCCGCCCCGACCGGCAGGTCTTCGCCGGGATCGGCCCGGCCGCCGACGTCGACGCCTACCTGGCCGGCGCCGGCCACGACGCCGTCGTCGGTATCGGCGGCGACGGTCCCGTTCCGCTGTACCGCAGCCACCCCGGGAGCTCCGAGGTGGCGCCGCCGACGGCGCAACAGTTATGGGTGAGCTCCGCGACCGGTCCCGGGACCCAGGATCTGAACTGGAAAGCCACCGACGGCCGGTGGACGGTCGTGGTGATGAACGCCCACGGCGCACCGGCCGTAGCCTGCTCGTGCTGGCCCTCCTGTGGCCCGCTTTCGTGGTGGTGACGGCGCTCGCCGGGGCCTGCGTCCTCGTCACTGGCAGCTATCCGCGTTCGCTGTTCGCCTTCACCGCGGGGGTGCTGCGCTGGTCGTGGCGGGTGTCCTACTACGCGAACACCGGTGGCGTCGGCACCGACCGCTACCCGCCGTTCACCCTCGGCCCGGCCGCGGACTATCCGGCCACGTTCGACGTCGCCTACCCGCTGCGGCTCTCGCGCGGCCTGGTCCTGGTGAAGTGGCTGCTCGCCGTGCCGCACCTGCTGATCGTCGGTTTGCTGATCAGTGGATCCCGGATCTGGACGGCTGTGGACGGCGGCGGGATCCTCGCGCTGCTCGTGCTGATCGCCGGCGTCGTCCTGCTGGTCACCGGCAGCTACCCGAAGGCCCTGTTCGACGTGATCGTCGGCCTCAACCGGTGGATGTACCGGGTCCTCGCCTACGTGGCGCTGATGACCGACCGGTACCCGCCGTTCCGGCTCGACCAGGGCGGGTCGGAGCCGCCGCCGGAGCCACGCGACCAGCCCACGGCCGGCGTTCCGCAGCCGGTGGGCTCCGCAGGTGGCGTGTAAACGCCAAGACCCCGCGACGCGCCGTGGCCTCACCCGGACGGGACCATCGCCTCTGTCGCCGCGAACCTGGCTCGCGCAATCTGGACAGGTCGGAGTCGTAGCGGGGCGTATCCCGCATCCGATCTCCTCCGATCCGGGCCGCGACCGTGCTGGGAGTGGCGGTCGCGGCCGTAGGCGTTCCGAACGACGACGACGCGCGAGCGCGTTCGTCCTGGTCGATCGGGGCGAAGGGGCGACCCGACAGAATGGAGTGATCTCCGTGCGCAGGCCCACGAGTTCCCGGCGGTTCATCCTGGCGTTCGTCGCCATGGTCGTGCTGGGGACGGCGGTGATCGTGGTGACGATCGGCGCGGCGACCGGCTCCTGGGCGTCGGGCGCGGTCGTCGGCGGGATAGCCGGCGGGCTGTCGGCAGCGAGCTACCCTGTGTTCTTCCGGCGCCGCTGATCGAGTTCCTTCCGATCGGGCGCCGGTACTCAGTACGAGAGGCTCAGCGAAACCAGCCCGCCGACCACCGCCTCCTGCGACCGGCTCGACTCGTAGCCCTTCGACATCTGCGCACGAAGGCGTGCCGGGAGCCGCTGATCCAGGGTTGCCGTCGCCATCCCCGCACGGTCGAGCACCTCGTGCTGGACGTACCGGCTGTACGGCTCGGCCGTGACCCGCTCCACGAGATAGGCGGCCAGGGCATTCGAGTGGTTCGAGTACGACGGGGTCGTCCCCGGTGCGTAGATCTGCTCGGGTGGGTCCAGCGAGACCTCGTCGCGCAGCGTCGGTGGCGAGCTGCCGGCCGGCCGGATGACGCCGGCGATCCGGTCCTCGAAACCTGCGGTAGGGGTCAGGAGGTGGCGCAGGGTCGCCGGTTCGGCGAACCGGGTCGGCAGCTCGAAGTCGAGGGTGTCGGCCACCGGCGCATCCAGGTCCAGCCGACCGGCCACGACCAGTTGCATGACGGCTGTGGCCGTGACGAGCTTCGAGATCGACCCGATCCTGAACAGTGTGGTCGACGGGTCCACGACAGTGGCGGGTGTCACACCTGCCCCGGTGTCCGCGCTGGCGGTCCTGGCCCGCGTCGGCGCGGTCCCCGGCCCGGTCCGGGCGTTCCCGCAGCCGTGTCCGGCGCGCCGCCGGCTGGCCGCCGACGTGTTTCAGGCCCGGTGTCGGGCGCTCGCTCGGTTCCCCGCGGCCCGGCACGAGCTGCGCAGTTCCATGGCCGCCATCGGCGGCATGCACCCCCCCGCGCGCGGTGGCCTGCTCGATCCTGCACCCGACCGGGCCACGACGGCGTTTCGCCGCCGTGCACGCCGACCTGGCCGCGCTGCGGGCCGCCGCGCACCGGCACGGTGGCACCGTGAACGACGTGCTCCTCACCGCAGTCGCGGGCGCCCCGCACACGCTGCTGGAGCGGCGCGGCGAGCCCGTGGGGGTCCTCCGGGTGGCGGTGATGGTCGCGGGCCGCGGGGCGGCGCCGGCGGACGCACCGGGCAACCAGGTCGCCCGCTGATCGTGGGGGTGCCCGGCACCGGACCACCCGCCCAGCGGCTGGCCCGGATCGCCGGGGCCGTGGGGCTGGCGCGGGCCTCGGCGACAGGACGACCGCCGATCGCCTTCCTGCAGCCGCTGCTCCGGCTGCTCGCCGTGACGGGCCTGTACCGCCGCCACATGGAGCACCAGCGCCGGATACACACCCTGGTCAGCAACGTTCGCGGCCCGGACCGGTCGTTGACCGTCGCGGGCGTCCCCGTCGCCGCGGTCATCCCGATCTCGGTCGGCGAGGCCGGCAACCTCACCGTGAGCTTCGTGGCCCTGTCCTACGCGGGGGAACTCACTGTCACCGTCGCCGACCCCGACCGAGTGCCCGACCTGCCCGTTCTCTCCCACGCCTTGCAGGCGGAGCTGGACGCACTGACCCGCTCCTGACCGGTCGGGTCCGGCACGCTCTTCTCACCGGGTGATGGACACCTTGAGGGCCTTCGTCTCCGCCGCCCGCGAGAAGGTGTCGTAGGCGTCGAGGAACGCGTCGAAGGTGAAGTGGTGGCTCACGAACGTCTCCGGCGCAAGCGTGCCCTGGGCGACCAACTTGAGCAGCATCGGTGTGGTCGTGGCGCTCACCAGGCCCATCGTGATGGCGATGTCCTTGATCCACAGGTCTTGCAGTTTCAGCTCCACCGACGTTCCGTGCACCCCGACGTTCGCGACCGTGCCACCGGGACGAACCAGCTCGGTGGCCATCTGGAACGTCACGGGCACGCCGACGGCCTCGATGGCCACGTCCACGCCGAGGCCGTCGGTCATGGCGAGCACGGCGTCGCGCCAGCCTGGGTCACTGCTGTTGACGGCGTCGGTGGCTCCGAAGGCCTTGGCCTGCGCGACGCGGTTGTCGTCGAGGTCCACGGCGATGATGCGCGAGGCACCGTACAACCCGGCGGTCATCGTGGCCGCCAGCCCGACCGGTCCCGCACCAATGACCGCGACGACGTCACCGGGCTTGACGCGACCATTGCGCACTCCGATCTCGAAGCCGGTGGGCAAGATGTCGGAGAGCATCAGGGCGGCGTCGTCGCTCACGCCCGCGGGGATCTTGTGGAGGGAGTTCTCGGCGAAGGGTACGCGGACGTACTCGGCCTGGGTTCCGTCGATGAGGTGCCCGAAGATCCAGCCGATCCCCGATGCCCCTTCGTCGTTGAGGCAGTGGGCGGGCAGCTGCTGATGGCAGTAGGAGCACGAACCGCACGAGGTGATGCACGAGATGATCACACGGTCCCCGACGGCGAGGGTCGACACCGCCTGACCCACCTCTGTGATGGTGCCGACCCCTTCGTGACCGAGGATCCGGCCCGCGGTCACGGCTGGCACATCACCCTTGAGGATGTGCAGGTCGGTTCCACAGATGGTCGTCACGTCCACCGCGACGATGGCGTCGGTCCCACGGACGATCTTCGGGTTCGGCACCTCTTCCCAGTCCTTCTGACCCGGCCCGTGGTAGACGAGAGCCTTCACAGCATCAACCTCCTGGTCTCACAGTGTTGTCCCGCCACGATGGGCGGGCCCGGCGGGAAGCAATAGGGCACATAGGCCCCTCGTTCGTCGCGGGACCACCGGCCGCAGTCGCCGGGACCTTCGTCGGTACCGCGCGCACCACAGGCCACGGGAGTGTGTGGACGCGGTCCGGTGCGCGCAGCCCGCCATCGTCCGAGTCGATCGACTACCCGACGCAGTGGTGAGGAACAGACCGTGACGATCCGTGTGGGTGTGAACGGCTTCGGCCGGGTGGGCAGGAACTTCTTCCGGGCGGTGGACGTGCACCGGGCCGCGGGCACGACCGACGTCGAGATCGTCGCGGTCAACGACCTGACCGACATCGCGACGCTGGCGCACCTGCTCAAGTACGACTCGGTGCTGGGGCGCCTCCCGCACGACGTGTCCGTCGAGGGTGACGAGATCGTCGTGGGTGACCGTCGGATCAGGGCACTGGCCATCGCGGACGGCCCGGCGGCGTTGCCGTGGCGGGAGCTGGGCGTGGACGTCGTCATCGAGTCCACCGGCCACTACAAGGCCGCGGCCGATCTGCGGGGCCACCTGGACGCGGGAGCCGCGAAGGTGATCGTCTCCGCGACGGCGAAGGGTGCGGACCTCACCGTCGTCATGGGTGTGAACCACGACGACTACGACGGCACCCAGGACGTCGTCTCGAACGCGTCGTGCACCACGAACTGCCTGGGCCCGATGGCCAAGGTCCTCGACGACGCGTTCGGCATCGAACGCGGCCTGATGACCACGATCCACGCCTACACCCCGGATCAGAACCTGCAGGACGGCCCGCACAAGGACCTGCGCCGGGCCCGCGCCGCCGCGATCAACGTGGTGCCCACCTCGACCGGTGCGGCCAAGGGAATCAGCCTGGTGCTGCCCCGGCTGGAGGGCCGCCTCGACGGGTACGCGCTGCGCGTGCCGGTGCCCACCGGCTCGGCGACCGACCTCACCGTGACCGTCAGGGCCCCCACCACCGTCGAGGCCGTCAACGCGGCGTTCCGCGCGGCGGCCGGCGGCGAGCTCAAGGGCTATCTCACCTACACCGAGGACCCGATCGTGTCCTCCGACATCGTCACCGACCCGTCGTCGTGCGTCTTCGACTCCGGCCTCACCAAGGTCATCGGCGACCAGGTGAAGATCGTGGGCTGGTACGACAACGAATGGGGCTACTCGAACCGCCTCGTCGACCTCGCCGGGCTCGTCGGCTCGATGCTGCACCGGCCGGCGTCGTGATCACCGGGACCGTCGACCAGGACGCCGTCCACGCGGCGCTGGCCCTCGCGGCCAGGGCGCCCTCCGTGCACAACACGCAGCCGTGGTCCTGGCGGTTCGACGGGGAGACGATCCGGCTGGGCGTCGACGTGTCGCGTTGGCTCGTCGCGACCGACCCGGACGGCCGCGACGTCCTGCTGAGCTGCGGGGCGTGGCTGCACCACCTGCGGGTCGCGTTGGCCGCGAGTGACGTCGGGGCCGTCGTGCACCGCCTGCCCGACCCGACCGAACCCGACCTGCTCGCCGTGGTCGAGCTGCGCCCCGGCGCCGGGGTCGACCACTCCCCCGCGACCGAGCCGGCCGCCTCGATCAGCCGACGGGTCACCGACCGGCGACGCTTCCGGGACTGGCCGATCCCCGACCGGTTCCTCACCCAGCTGGTGGAATGTGCCGCCGACCAGGGGGCCACGCTGCGGGTCCTGACCGACGCCACCGCAGTGTCGACGGTGTCCATCGCGATCCGGACCGCCGCGGTCGAGCACGCCGGCTCGGTCGGCTACGGCGCCGAGCTCTCCACCTGGAGCGGGCCGCGCTCGGCCGCGGACGGGCCCGCGGTCGACGGGGTACCGGTGGCGAACACCCCGGATCCCGCGCTCCGCCGCGACGGCCCGCCGATGCGCCGGTTCGCCGGCGGCGAGCTCGCCGACCCCGGTCCCGGCTCGACGGACACGGTCACCCTCCTCGTGCTCGGCACGTCGTCGGACGACCGGCTCTCCCAGCTGCGGGCCGGGGAGGCGATGAGCGCGGTGCTGCTGCGGGCCACCACCCTGGGCCTGGGCGCCAGCCCCTACAGCGAGCCCCTGGAGGTGCCCTGCACCCGGGACCTGCTGCGCGACGAGGTCCTCGGCGGCACGCTGTCCCCGCAGCTGGTGCTGCGGATCGGGTGGCCGCCCTCCGCGCAACCGCTCCCACCCCACACCGGCCGGCTGCCGGTCGGGGACCGGGCCGATCTGCCGCGCTGACGCCCGGAGCGTCGCGGTGGCTCGGCCGTCCGCTCCGCGCCGAAGGTCCCGGGGTCCGGGAAGGCCATCGGCCCTGCCGGACAGAGCCGCTCGCGCGGCACCGTGGTCGAGAGCAGGAGAACCGGGCGACGTGAGAGGCCGCGACAACGATGGTCGACATCATCGACGACAGCAGGTCTCCGATCGGGGCGCCGACCGAGCCGCCGACCAGGCGGAGGTTCCTCACGATGGCCGCCGGCGGGCTGGCCACCGTGGCGGTCGGCGCGGCCGTTGCCGGTGACGTCTACGCCGACCGGAGTGGCGTGTTCGCCAGCGGCAGACGACCCGGCCTGGCAACCTGTGATGCTCTTCCGGATCGGCCATCCCACCGCTGCCGCGTCCGGCCGATCGACCCGATCCGGCGGGACCTGCGACAGCCCGTCACCCGACGGAGCGACGTTCGGCCCGCCCGTCGAGGCCGTCCGGCACTGTCCGCCGGAGCCGCACCGGCCCATCGTGGCCAGGTGACAGTCGCCGCTTCACCGGTCCGGCCGGTGTCCCGGGCGGTACTCGTGCGGGCGGTCGAGCGTGCCCTGCGGGCCCCGTCCGTGCACAACACCCAGCCCTGGAAGTGGCGCCTCGGCGACGGGGAGGTGCGCCTGTACGGGGACCGCGACCGCCAGCTGGTCGGGACCGACCCTGACCGTCGCGACCTCGTGATCAGCTGCGGGGCGGCGCTGCACCATCTGCGGGTGGCACTGGCCGATGTCGGCGTGGCGACCACGACCGAACGGCTGCCCGATCCCGAGGACAGCACGCTGCTGGCGCTCGTCCACACCACCGACGGGCCCGCCGATCCCCGGGACGCCGCACTGGCCGCCGCGATCGAGCGCCGGCACAGCGACCGGCGTGGGCTCCGCCCCGAGCCGACCCGGCGGGAGGACTTCGGTGTGCTCGCCGAGCATGCCGCGGCCTGGCACGCCGGGCTGCACCCCGTCGTGGGCGACGACGCCCGCGGACGGCTGGACGCCGTGCTGGGCGAGGCCGCGACCCTCGAACCCGACGCCCCCGGCCACGCCGCCGAGCTGGCCCTCTGGACCAGCCGCTACGGCGGTGGGCGCGACGGGATCCCCCGCGGGTCGCTCCCGGCTCGCGGTGCCGGGGACGACAGCCCCGGTCTGCGCCGGTTCCCCTCGGGACGGCTGAGCCAGCCGCCACAACACCTGAACACCGGGCCGGACGGCTCGACGCTGATGGTGCTCACGACCTCCGGCGACGGCGTCCTCGACTGGCTCCGCGCCGGTGAGGCCACCAGCGCCGTCCTGCTGGCCGCCACGCTGCTCGGGTTGGCCACGACGGCGCTGAGCCAGGCCGTCGAGGTCGCCGACACCCGGCGCAAGCTCGCCGACACGGTGCTCCGGGTCCCCGAACACGCCCAGCTGGTCCTTCGTGTCGGGCGCGCGCCCGCCGACGCCGCGCCGCTACCCGCCACCCCGCGCCGGCCACTGCACTCCGTGCTGCTGCCGGACTGACCCCGCCCACCCGAGTTCCTCACACCGTCAGGCGGTCCGTTCGTGGTTCTTGATCTGTGGCGCAGGATCCGTCGTGTCGGAACCAGCGCCGAGCCGCCTCCGCCCCGGCCCGTCGCCGACCGACCGGACCGCGCCGTCGAGCTGGGTGGTTCGGTGCAGCTCCGGCACGTCGACGCGGGCTCGTGCAACGGCTGCGAGATCGAGATCGGCTCGGCGTTCGGCCCGGTGTACGACGCCGAGCGGTACGGCGCCCGGCTGGTCGCCTCACCGCGACATGCCGACGCACTGCTCGTCACCGGCGCGGTGACCCGGAACATGCGCGAACCGCTGCGCCGCACCTACCAGGCCGTCCCGGAGCCGAAGCTCGTCGTCGCGGTCGGGGACTGCGCCCGCAACTGCGGCGTGTTCGCCGGCGCGTACGGGGTGGCCGGCGCGGTCGGGGACGTCGTCCCGGTCGATCTGGAGGTGCCGGGCTGCCCTCCGCGCCCGGAGGCGATCGTCGAGGCACTGCGCACCCTCACCGGTCGATGAACGCGGTAGGAGCCGCACTGGGTGTCGCGCTGCTGCTCGCCCTCGCCGCCGCGGTCGCCGCGCTGCTGGCACCGCGCACCGCGCGACCGGCCGTCGCGGGTGCGGGCACCGCGCTGTGCGGGGCGGCGGCCGTGCTGGCCGGCGTGGCGGCGCTGGCCGGGCAGCGCCTGACGGTGGAGCTGCCGGGCGTGCTGCCACTCACCGGCCTGACGATCACCGTGGACGCGCTGGGTGGTCTGTTCCTCGCTGTCGTCGGTGCCGTCGCGGTGGCGACCGGGATCTACGCGATCGGCTACGGAGGTCCGGACGGCCGCGGCGTGCAGGCGGCGCTACCGCTGTTCGTCGCGTCGATGCTGCTGGTGCCGGTGGCGGGCAACGTCGGCGGCTTCCTGCTGTGCTGGGAACTCATGGCGCTGACCTCGCTGCTGCTGGTGGCGGCCGAACATCGCCGACGCGACGAGGTGGCCTCGGCCGCCCGCTGGTACGCGGTGATGACGCACGTGGGGTTCGTGGCGATCCTGATCGGGTTCGTGGTGCTGGCCGGGCACTCCGTCGACGACTCGTTCCCGGCGCTGCGCTCGGCGGGTGCGCAGCTCGAGCCCGCGACGGCCGGGCTGGTGTTCGTCCTGACCCTCGTGGGGTTCGCGTCGAAGGCGGGGATCGTGCCGCTGCACGCCTGGCTGCCGCGCGCGCATCCGGAGGCCCCCAGCCACGTGTCGGCGCTGATGTCGGCGGCGATGGTCACCCTGGGCGTCTACGGGATCGTGCGGGTGGGGTTCGATCTGCTCGGCGGCGGCACCCCCTGGTGGTGGGTGCTGGTCCTGCTGCTGGGCGCGGTGTCCGCGGTGTACGGGATCCTGCAGGCCGCGATCGCCACCGACCTCAAGGCCCTGCTGGCCTGCTCGACCACGGAGAACATGGGCATCGTCCTGGTCGGGGTGGGGGCGGCCGGAATGTTCGCCGGCGCCGACAACCTGCTGCTGGCCGGTCTGGCGCTGACCGCGGCGCTGCTGCACGTGGGCAACCACTCCGCGTTCAAGACGCTGCTGTTCCTCGCGGCGGGCTCGGTGCTGCACGCAACGGGCACCCGCGACCTCGACGCCCTCGGCGGCCTGCGTGCCGGGATGCCCGTCACGACGGCGGCGTTCGGGCTCGGCGCGCTGTCGGCGTCGGCGCTACCCCTCGGGGCGGCGTTCGTCAGCGAGTGGCTGCTGCTGCAGGCCCTCGTGCACGGCCTGGCCGTCGGCGGGATGGCCACGGCGATCGTGATGCCGCTGGCGGTGGCCACGGTCGCGCTGACCGCGGGACTGGCGGTGGCCGCGTTCGTCAAGGCTTTCGGGGTCGGGTTCCTGGCCCGGCCCCGGTCCGACGCCGCCGCGCGCGCCCACGAGAGCCCGCCCACCATGCTCGCCGGGATGGCCGTGGCCGGCGTGGCCTGC
>JAJAZD010000359.1 GCA_026785945.1 Pseudonocardia sp.
GCCGCGGGCCGCCGGGGCCGAGCAGTGAGCTGCCCGGCCGCAGGCGCGGCCGCCGCCCGGAGCGGCACCAGCCACCCGTCACGTGCCGCCACCCCTGTTCGGTGAGGAACCGGTGCTCGCCGCTCGCGACCAGCTCGGTGCCACCGGTCAACCGGACCAGGTGCGCGGGCCTCGTCGTGGACCAGTGCGCCAGGACGGCGGTGGCGACGTAGCGCCGCCGGCCGCCGACCTGCCTGGTGCCCATCACCTCATCGCCCGCCCGCAGGTCGGCGATCGGGCTGGTGTGCCCGTCGGCGAGCAGCACCCGCGTCGGCCCGGCGAGGCAGTACACGCACGCGTGGGAGCAGCCCCGGTACGGGTTGACCGTCCACCGGAAGGGCACGGGCGACGATCCCGGGACGCGGTTCAGCGCCGACTTCGCCTCGACCTCGTGGAAGACCGTGCCGGCGAACTCCGGCGTGCGCACCGACCGGAGGAGCCCCCGCAGCCCCGGCAGCGCCGCTTCCGACCCGACCCCGTCGTCGAGCACCTGTTGTCCACTCCACCTCATGCAGCACAGTCGAACACATGTTCGAACTGCTGGCAAGCACCCTCACTCGTGTTCGGCGCCGTGTTCGGGCAAGCTTCCGCCATGAACGAGCACGCGAGCCCGCCGCATGCGCCCGGGCCGACAGACCCGCACCGGACCACGACGTTGGTCGTCATGGGCGTGTCGGGGGTGGGCAAGACGTCGGTCGCGGCCGAGCTCGTGACGAGCACGGGCTGGGCGTTCACCGAGGGCGACGACTTCCACTCCGAGGGCAACCGGGCGAAGATGGCCGCCGGCCACCCGCTCGACGACGAGGACCGCTGGCCGTGGCTGCGCAGCGTCGCCGAGTGGATCGGCGAGCAGGAGGCGGCCGGGCGGGGCGCCGTGGTGACCTGCTCGGCCGTGAAGCGCTCCTACCGCGACCTCCTGCGCGACGGGCATCCCTCGGTGTGGTTCGTCCACCTGCTCGCCGCACCGGAGCTGATCGCCCGGCGCGTCGACGCCCGCACCGGCCACTACATGCCGCCCTCGCTGCTCGACAGCCAGCTCACCACGCTGGAGGACCTGGGGCCCGGCGAGCCCGGCGCCGGGATCGACACCGGTGGCGACCCGGTCGCGGTCGCGGCCCGCGTCCTGCGGCACCTCGACCCGGCACCGCCGGCCACCGTCTGAATCGGCGACGTGGCCTGATGGGGTGACACGCCTCCGGTGGACGCCCGCACCGGGCTCGACGCGGCATTGACACTATGGGTCACGTGTTTCCGCATGAGATGGGTGTTCCGCGAGAACCGGACCGAGCCCCGCCGCGACTCCCGGACCGTGGACAGGCCGTCGCCGCCCGGCCCGATCCGGGCAGGCACCGCCACGGCAGGCCGGGCACCACGCCGCTGACACCTCCGGCGGGGACACCTCCGGCGAGGACCGCTCCGGCCAGGACTGCTCCGGCGGGGCCACCTCCGGCAGGGACACCCGCACCGACCAGCGACGATGCCCACCGTGCGTGGCCGGATCAGCGGCGCCACGGTGATCCGACCGACACCGACGATCTGCCGACCGCTCCCGGACCGGACACCGCTGCGCCGCGGATCCCCACCCGGGCAGCACGCACTGCCCCGCCACCCGCGCCCCCGGCACCCGAGCGCCTCGGCACGCACGTCGGGCCACCGACCGGGCCACCGGCGGCACCGCCCTCCACCGGCCGCGTACACGGGCACGGCCATGGACACGAGGCGGACCCGGCCGGGCGTCGGGTGCGGCTCCTCATCGCGGCCCTGTTGATCCCGTGCGCCCTGGCCACCCTCGTCGGAGCGGTGCTGCTGTGGCCGACGGCCGGACCGCCCACGTCGGCAGCGGTGACGGCCCAACAGCCCGTGCGAGGCGAGGTCACCGCCTCCCGCGCGTCGGACTGCAGCCCCGGGACGGGTGATGGCGGGTGCGTCGCGCTGGTCGTCCGAATGGCGGACGGACCGAGGCCCGACCGCGACCTCGTCCAGGTGCTGCCGGTCGAACCGGGGACCCCGCGCTTCGCGACCGGTGACCAGGTGGTGCTGGGCTGGTCGGGTGGCGATCCCGACGATCCGGGCTCGTACCAGGTGGTGGACTTCCAGCGGGGTGACGCGCTTCTCTGGCTGGCCGGTCTGTTCGCCGCAGCCGTCCTGCTGCTCGGACGCTGGCGGGGGCTCGCCGCGCTCGGCGCGCTGGCGCTGAGCTTCGGGGTGCTGCTGCTGTTCGTCCTGCCGGCCATCCTCAGCGGGCGGGACCCGCTCGCGGTGGCCGTCGTGGGCTCCTGCCTGATCATGTTCGCGGTGCTCTACCTGACCCACGGCCTGTCGGCACGCACGTCCACCGCGGTGCTCGGCACGCTCGTCTCGCTGGCCCTGATCGGCGGGCTGGGCGCCGCGTTCTCCGCCGCAGCCCAGCTGACCGGCCTCGACGACCAGACGAGCAACCTGATCGCGTCCCTCGGCACCGGTGTCGACGCCCGAGGGTTGCTGCTCGCGGGGGTCGTGATCGGGGCGCTCGGCGTGCTCGACGACGTGACGGTCACCCAGACCAGCGCCGTGTGGGAGTTGCGGCGGGCGGACCCCTCCATGGGCGCGCCCGCGCTGTTCGGCGCGGCCATGCGGATCGGGCGGGACCACGTGGCCTCCGCCGTCAACACGCTCGTGCTGGCCTACGCGGGTGCCGCCCTGCCGTTGCTGCTGCTGTTCACCCTGTCCGAGCAGTCGCTGGGCAACATCGTGACCAGCCAGGACATCGCGACCGAAGTGGTGCGGACGCTCGTCGGCAGCATCGGCCTCGTGGCCTCGGTGCCGATCACCACCGCCCTGGCCGCCCTGGTGGCGAGCCGGGAGTCGCCCGGGAAACGCGTCTGACGGGCGGGGGGCCCGGGGGGTGCACCCCGCCCCCGGGCCCCCCCGCGGCCCCCCCCCCCCCCGCCGGGCGCCCGGGGGGGCCGGGGGGGCGCCCCCCCCGCCCCCCGCGGGGCGGGGGGGCGGGGGGGGGGCCCCCCCGGGCCCCCGGGCCAGCAGGCTCGCCTCTCCGTCGCCCTCGCGGTGGGCCAGGATCTCCAGCCCGCCGAACGCGGCCGGCAGCTCCCCGGGCGGTGCCCGCCACGGCCCCGGGCCCTCCCCGACCTCCGAGCGCACCGTGACGACGAGCAGCCCCCCGGGTGCGAGGCGGTCGGCCAGTACCGGATACAGGCGCGGGTCCCGGAAGCGCTGGCAGACGACCACGTCGTAGGGGCCCGTACAGGTGTGCGGAAGGCCCGTGTCCAGGTCCGCGGGCCACCAGTGGCCCTCCACCCCCGCTCGTGTCGCCGACGCCGCTCCCGCGTCGAGCGCCACCGTCGACACGTCGACCGCATCCACCGCGAACCCGCGCAGGGCCAGCCACACGGCCACGGCACCCCGGCCGCACGCGACGTCGAGGGCCCGGCCGCCGGGGGGCAGCAGGTGTTCCCGGCCGCGCAGCGCGTCGGGCGGTGCCGGGACGCCGACCTCGCCGACTGCGTGCCGCTCGTCCCAGCGCCGCCGGTCGGTGCCGCTCACCGGCGCCGCCCATCGACGCCCGGTGACCGGGATCGTCGTACGGCCGCGCGCGACGGTGCCGCCGGCTCGCTCACGACAGCCGGGCGAGGACCTCGCCGACCACGGCGGCCAGCTCGATCGGCGCCTGCTCGCCCGACAACAGGTCCTTGACGCCGATCGTGCCCGTCTCGAGGTCGCGCTCCCCCAGTACGAGGGCCAGGCGCGCACCGGAGCGGTCGGCGGACTTCATCGCGCCCTTGAGCCCGCGCCCACCGTAGGCCAGGTCGACCCGCACCCCCGCGTGCCGCAGCGCGGCCGCGAGCACCACCAGCCGGCGGCGTGCGGGGTCACCCAGCGGCACGCCGAACACCTCGC
>JAJAZD010000360.1 GCA_026785945.1 Pseudonocardia sp.
CCCCCCCCAGCCGCCCGTCGCCGTCCAAGAGTTGGCCCGCCAGGGGCCCCAGCCGGCCCCCCACCCGCCCGCCCCCCCCGCGCGGCGCGGCGCGGGCGCCGGCGCCGAACAGGGCGGTGGTCACGTCGGCCGACCACGTCGGCCACAGCTCGGTATAGGGCTGGACCGCCCGCAGCGACGCGGACTCGTCCTCGGAGGCGTTCTCGCCGCGCGCGAGCAGGGTCTGCCCGATCGGGGTGGACAGCAGCACCGCCCCGCCCGCGACGACCGGCGCCACGATCCGCGGCAGGAGCCTGCGGGCGGGGAAGGCGAGGATCACCAGCAGCCCGACCCCGACGAGCACGAACCCCGAGGCTCCGACGGTGGCGAACATCCCGACGACGACGAGCAGGAGCAGCCGGATCCGGCTGCGGACCAGGATGGCCGCGAGGACGCCGATCCCGAGCTGGTAGGACACCGTGGAGGGCTCGAGCCCGATCCAGGCGTTCGCGCGGTAGATCGGCGAGCCGAACTGGATCGGCGAGGCGATCGTGAAGCCCTGCTCGAGCAGCGTGGGCGGGAAGACGTCCTCGAGGACGTCGCGGTAGGGCACGCCGACGAGCTGGACGGCCATCATGGCGATGCAGGCTGCGGCAAGGACGGCGCAGATCCCGACCACCACGTGCAACACCGACCGCAGGGTCGCCGGTCGCCGGTCCACGAGCTTCATGACAGCGGGCAGCCAGACGACGTGGATCAACGCCCAGGAGTTGATGCTGACGACGGGCGCCGGGTGCACCGCGGTCTGCACGAGCATGGCCGCCCCCGTCACCGCGACGGCCAGGACCCACAGCTGCATGCGCCGCTGGTCGACCTCCACCACGCCGGCCCGCCAGGCGAGGAACAGCCAGCCCAGGAAGACCGGCAGCAGCATCGGCACCGGCAGCCCCGGCACGGAGAACCGCTGCAGCAGGATCAACAACGCGAACATCGTGGCGACCCAGCGGACCGTGCTGGTCGCCGTCCGGTCGCTCAGCGCCGAGACTCCCGCGGCGACCGCACTCGCACCCGGAACGATCACCGCGCGGCCGGTTCGTCGCGACCCGGCGAGGCCGGGGCGGGCACGGCCGTCGGAGCCGCGGCGGCAGGCCCGCGGGCGGCGAAGCGGGCGAGGAAGGCGCCCGCGTAAAGCAGGAGCACGAACTCCACACCCAGCCGGTGCCGGGCCAGTGCGAAGAACACGGTGGGGACGGCGAGAGCGACCGCGAGCTGACCGAGCAACAGCCACCGCACGGGACCGCGGCGCCGCGCGGTGACCAGGCCACCGATCCCGAGCACGAGCAGCACCGCCCATGACCCGAGGTAGAGCGGGTGGGTGGCCCGGCTGTCGTGGACGTCGGCACCGAGCATCATGGCGAGCTTGCCGAGGTCGCGCACCGCGGTTCCGAGCGGATCGCCCAGGATCGACCGCAGCGCCTCGGAGCGGTAGAGACCGTCGAGGTCGACCTCGTAGCCGTCGGTCACCGGCAGTCGGGCGATCGCCTGCTCGGTGGCGGCCGGGGTGGCGTACCGCTTCTGCGAGCCGGTGGCGCCGTCGTGGTTGCCGATCCACAGGTTGAACCCGCCACTGGTGGTGATGGTGAGTACCGGGCGGTCGAGCACGAGGTTGTTCCGCACGATCCACGCCGCGGGGAGCACCAGCGCGAGACACAGCACCAGCGCCCCGGCGAGCGCGGCCCGGCCGCGGCGGTACCGCCGACGGGCCAGGACGAGGAACACCGCGGCGACCGGCGCCAGGATGATCGCCTCGGACCGGAACAGGCACAGCACCCCGAGCGTGACGGCGGCGACGGTGACGGCGACGACGGTGGCTCGCAGCCCCGTGCGCCGGGCGGCCTCGAGCAGGGCGAGTATCACCGCCATCTCCAGGGGCAGGTAGAGGTTCACCGCGCTGACCTGGGTCGCCGCGTAGATCAGCGGTGGATAGAGGGCGAAGCCCCACGCCGCCGCGGTCCCGGCCACCGAGCCACCGAGCAGCCGGCCGAGGCGGTGCATGAGAACGGTGGCGCCCACGGCCACGGCCAGGTTGAGCAGCTGCAGCAGGTGCACCGTCGCGACGTGCCCGCCCACCGACGCGATCGCGCCGGCGACGACGGCCGTGTAGGCGGGCGGCAGGAACGCCGACGGCAGCCGGGGGCCGGTCAGCAGCGTGGCGTCCCCTCGGGCCCCGTCGGTCTGGATCGTGCCGTCCGGGCCGACAGCGTGGTAGCTGAACCCGTGGCCGTCGACGATGTTGTGCCCGATCGTGCCGAACTCGTGGAGGTTGACCGTCTCGGCGTCGATGACGGCGATCGCGATCAGGCGCAGCGCCACACCGATGCCGATCGCGAGGAGGAGGCCGCGCGGCCCGGCCGCCGCGCCCAGCAGCCTCCGGTGTGGAGCCGGTCGTGTGTCCGCCATGTTCACTCCACCCATCCGGATGGTCCTCCCCCGATTCCCGGGGCTCCTGCGCGCGGGACCCGGCGGCTGAGAAGTCGGACGACCGGGCACCGGCGTTACCGCCGCGACGCGTCTTCGCGCGCGCGATACCAGGTGCCGGCGGGTCCGTGCCGGACGACGTCGTATCGCTGTGTCAGCACGTCGTGTGCGCCCGCGCCGCGGCGACGCATGGCGTCGGCGGAGGTCTCGTCGACGAGCACGAGGTCGGGGGGCGAGTCCCGCAGCTCGACGGCGATCAGCTCCCAGCGCTGGGCCGGGATGAACTCGGCCGACCACCCGTTGGTGCCCAGTGCGTAGGGTCGGTCGGCGACCAACTGGTAGCGGGCGTCCCCCAGGACGTAGAGGGTGTCGGTAGGCGCCAGCCCGGCCGCAGCGAGCTCCCGGCGGATCCCGTCGTACCCGCCGACCCGCTCGGCGATCCGGTCCCGGCTCTGCGCGGTCAGGCCACCACCGTCGAGCACGACCAGTCCCGCCCCGTAGAGCCCGTAGAGGACCATCGGGACCGTGAGCACCGCGGCGACGGGCAGGCCGATCCGGCGCGCGGGCCCGCCGCGGCGGGCGATGTCGTCGAGTTGGCGGACGGCCAGCGCGACGAGCCCCGGGATCAGGACGATCAGGTAGTAGTGCCACCAGACCTGGATCGCGTAGGTGGCGACACCCATGACGCACCACGCCAGCAGCGCGATGTCGAGCGGGTCGCGCCGGCGCACCACCGTGGGCACCCGCGACAGCGCGAGCAGCCCGACGCCCGCGAAGAGCAGCCCGAACCGGCTGACCGCGGTCACCAGCGTGTCGAGGGACCGCACGCCGCCCTGTTCCAGGACCTGGGCGGGGTAGGCGAACCACGCGAACAGCGCGGCCGGCAGGTCACCGCTCAGACCCAGCCACACGACGACCGCCGCGGGCGCCGCGAGCGCTCCCGCGGCCACCGCCGCGAGCGTGCGCGGGCGTCCGACCCGGGACGCCGCCAGGACGTAGACCAGCACCGCCGCCCCCGGGACGGCCACGAGCAGCAGCTTGAACACGGCCACCACGCCGAGGCACCCCCCGGCGAGCACCGCCCGCCGCACCGTGGGTCCCGACCCCGTGTCCCGGCGGTCTGCGACCAGGGCCAGCGCGCCCACGGCTGGAAGGCACACGACCAGCTCGGCCTGCCCGAGGTGGAACTCGTCGAGGGTGAGCAGCATCCCGGCGGTGACGAGGACCGGAGCCCAGTCCCGGACCCACAGTACCTCCAGCCGCCGCACGAGGGTCCAGGTGATCAGCCAGGCGGTGCCGAGGACCGCCACCACGCTGAACAGCTGGGCGATCGGCTGGGCGGGTCCGAACACGGCGTCGATCGCGCCGTACCACAGGTGCATGCCGGGCTGTTTGGCGTCGAGGATGCCGGTGTAGAGGTGCCGCCCGTCGAACACGTCGCGCCCGACGAGCGCCATCACGGCCTGGTCGCCGAACAGCGGCAGCCAGACCAGGCTCAGCGCGACGACCGCGAGCACGCCGCCGACGAGCAGCGGGCCGCGGCTCCGGCGGGTGCGGACGAGGTCGGGATCAGCTGTTCGGGACACGATGCGTTACTCGATCGCGGAGCCGCAATCGCTACCGGTCACCTTTTCGCGCCGCGCCGCACGTCGGGTAACGGGCGCTGCGCGGGTGCCGACAACACTCCGTGATGGGTGGCCCGTCGGGTCACTCGAACGTGGTCGGGGACGGGTTTCTCGGAGGTGTCGCATCGCCAGCCCTGCCCGGGGGCCAGATCTCACCGTCGCACCCCCCCTCCTGCGCACCCCCCCGCGCCTGCACCGCGCGGCGGCGGCCCCCGAGCGGCCCGCCGGCCGGCGGGCCCGGGTCCCACGCAGCCTCAACGAGCGGATCAGCGGCATCACGGTGCTGCTCGTGCTGGCCGACGTGCTCGCCACGCTGGAGGCCGGCCGGTTGTTCGACATGACCCCGACCGCGGTGCTGGCCCTGATGGCGGTGCTCGTCGTCTGCCGCTCCAACGCCCGGGTCTACCGGCGCAGGCTGCGCCTGTCCTACATGGACGGCTTCCCGCGGTCGGTCGCCTCGGTGGCGGCCGCGTTCGGCCTCGGCGTGGCGATCTTCCTGCTGCTCAACCAGACCGGACCCAAGGACGACGACGTGCTCTACGTCGTCCTGGTCTTCATCGTGCTCAGCGAGGTCCTGCGGATCGTGGTGTTCGCGGTGTGCAACCTTGCGCGGCGCCGGCTCAACCGTGGCGACCGCACTCTCGTCCTCGGCACCGACCCGGTCGGGCTCGACCTGTTCCGCAACATGGTGGAGCACCCCGAGTTCGGTCTGCGTCCGGTGGGCATGGTCGAGCTCGACCACTCCGGGAGCACCGCGCGGGCCGGGAACCACCTGCTGCGCGGCGACCTGGCGACGATCATCATCGAACAGCACATCGGCACGGTGGTGCTGGCCGACCCGGGAGCATCACCGAACGAGACCGTCGAGGCGACGATCACGGCGAACCGCCTGGGTTGTTCGATCCTCATGCTCCCGCGCATGCACGAGCTGTTCCACGACGCGCCCGACGTCGAGCGGCTGCGCGGCTACCCGCTGGTCCGGCTCTCCGCCGACCCGACCCGCCGCATCAGCTGGTGGGTGAAGCGGAGCATCGACGTGGTGGGCGCGGCCGTCGCGTCCCTGCTGCTGTCCCCGGTCATCGCGCTCTGCGCGCTCGCGGTACTCGTCGAGAGCGGCCGTCCCTTGATCTTCGCGCAGGAGCGGGTCGGTCGGGACGGCCGGCGCTTCCGCATCTACAAGCTGCGCAGCATGAAGCCTGCCGGCGACCGGGAGGCCCAGACTCAGTGGAACATCGCCGGCGACCCCCGGGTGGGCCGGGTGGGCCGGCTGCTGCGCCGCACCTCCCTCGACGAGCTGCCCCAGCTGTGGAACATCGTGCGCGGCGACATGAGTCTGGTCGGGCCCCGGCCCGAACGCCCCGGCTTCGTCGCCGAGTTCACCGCGGCGCACGAGGGCTACTGGGCCCGCCACCGCGTGCCGGTCGGCCTCACGGGCCTGGCCCAGGTCAACGGCCTGCGCGGCGACACCTCGATCGCCGACCGGGCCCGCTACGACAACTACTACATCGCCAACTGGTCGCTGTGGCTCGACGTCAAGATCGTGTTGTTGACGCTGCGCGAGCTGCTGCGCCGCGGCGCCCACTGACCCACCTGCCGGTCGGGGACGGGTTCGCTCACCCCGACGTCCGGACCACGACGGGGGCCACCGGAGGACGGCGTCGTCGCAACACGAGCTCCAGCTGCACCCAGAACAAGGGCGCCGGCAGCAGGTTCGCCACGGCGAACCCCGCGGCGGCGCCGGGCGCACCGCCGAGGACGAACCCGACCGGGACGCAGACCAGGAGCAGCACACCGATCAGGGCGTTGACCAGGAAGGTGGCCCGTGTCTCGCCGCAGGCGCGGATCACCGTCATCGGACCGGTCGACAGCGCGGCGCCGACCATCCACAGGGTCATCGCCAGGAGCGTCTCGCGCGCCCCCGGCCAGATGTCGCCGAGCAGGGCGCGGCCGAGGTGCTCGGGCAGGGCCAGCAGCCCCAGTCCCCACACCAGGGTCGTCACCGTGAGCAGCCCGCCGACCGCGGCCGCCACCAGCCGGAGCCGCCGGGTGGACGACCCCGGACGGCGGACCAGCTCGGGCAGCAGGAACCCGAACGTCCCGACGACCAGGATCGTGAGCGGGCCGAGCAGGGTCTGCGCGGCCCGCAGCGACCCGACGTCCGCCGGCGAGCCCAGGGTGCCGACGGCCAGCAGGGCCAGCTGGGCGGCACCCAGGACCGTGAGCCACTCGGCGACGAGGAAACGGGAGGCGCCTCGGGTCCGGCGCGCGAAGCCGACCCCGTCCCGCACCGAGGGCAGGGCCCGGCCCCGCGCCACGGCGGCCGCGGCGGCCACCCAGCCGGTGCCCACCCAGATCAGGATCAGCACGACGGGGTCGCGCACCCCGGCCGAGACGGCGACGCCGAGCCCGCCGAACTGCAGGACGGCCCACAGCGCGTCGTTCGCGGCGGCGGCGCGCGGCTGCTGCCGGGCGACGAACACCGACCGCCACACGTCCTGCACGAGCAGCACGGGCAGGAACAACACGACCACCGACACCGCGGCGGCCGCCGACCCGCCGACGACCAGCGCCACCGGCACGATCAGCACCGCGCAGCCCGCACCGAAGATCAGCGCCAGGCCGGTGCCGGCACGGACGCCTGCCCGGGCCGCGTCCGGGGCCGCCCCCGAGAACGTCATCAGGTAGGGCTGGTTGACCAGCGCCCGTGACACCCCGGCCAGGAACGTGAACACGGTGAACGCCACCGCGAACGCGCCGTAGCCCTCGACCCCGGTGGCCTTGGCCATCAGGATCGACAGCGCGGCGTTGGACAGGCTGGACAGGGCCTGGTCGGCGAAGCTCCAACCCGCTCGGCCGATCAGGCGCGAGCGGGCCGAACCGGTGCCGCGCACCGTGCGTCGACGAGCCACCGTTCTCCCCTCGCCGGACCACCGGTCGCGCGGCGCCGCTGCCCTCCCTGTGAGCCCGCGATGGATGTCGCCGGGTGCCGCGGGCCCGTTACCGCTAACGCCGGGCGCCCGGGGAGCGATCACTACCTGGGGCGACGCAGAACCGAGGACCTCACCGTCCGCTCGGACAACCGGTGCGTCTCGTGAGAACCACGTCGAGAGGGGGCCCGACCGATGCGGCTTCCGGCGTCGTTCAGCCTGCTGGCCGTGCGCATGTGGTGGCCCGTGGTGGTCGCCCTGGTCGTGCTCGGCATGGGCGCCGGGCTGGTGTCCACCCGGGCGGCGCAGTACTCGGCCACCACCTACGTGCGCGTCGACGTCAGCACCAACCCCGTGCAGAGCGTGCAGATCGTCTCCTCGGCGCTGCAGCTGGTCGACTCCGACCCCGTGTACGCCCGGGTCGTCGGCGAGTCCCGCGCGGCGCTGAACGGGCTGCGGGCCCGCACCACCGTCGGCATCCGCGACGCCGGTGCCGTCCTGTTCGTCACCGTGGTGGCACCGACGCCCGAACAGGCGGAGCGGGACGCCGACGAGTTCGGCCGCCAGGCGGTCGAGCACACCGCCTCGTTGGCCCGGGAGCAGTTCACCGCGATCACCGAGCTCGGGGGGCAGGCCATCGAGGAGGGCGCCCTTCCCGATCCCGCGGCGGAGGCCGGCCGGCGTGCCCGGCTCGGCGAGGACATCGCCGACGGGCAGAACTCCGCCCTGCGGTCGGCCAACCTCGTGACGCGGATCGGTGGCGTGCAGACCCCGGTCCGGCTCGGGGTCAGCCCCGCGCTGGCCGCCCCGCTGGGCGGCCTCGTGGGCGGGCTCGCGGGCCTCGCCCTCGCCCTCGGCCTCGGCGTCCGGCGGCGGTCCGTGCGCAGCGTCTCCGACCTGCGGTCGATCAACCCCCGGGTCCGGGTGTACGGCGCGGACAACCAGTCCGACGGCCTGCTGCGGGTGGTGGCGCGCTGCGCGACCCTCGACCACCCGGTCGTGGCCGTGCTCGCGCTGCCCGGTGCGGAGCGGCACCTGGCGCAGGTCGTCGCCGACCTTCGCGACCGGCTGCGCGCGGAGGGCATGCGCTGGAAGGCGGTGGACGCCGACGACCTCGTGAAGGCCGCCGCGCGGGCACCCGCACCCGGTGACACCGCCGTGACGACGCTGTCGCTGCGCAGGCACCCGCACGAGCACGACAGCCACGACCTCACGCTCGTCACGGGTGTCGCCGACGGTGCCGCCGTCGCCCAGGTGTCGGCCGTCGCCGACCTGGCCGTGCTGGTCGGCCGGATGGGTGTCAGCAAGCTCGGCGAACTCGCGGCGTTGTGCGCGGAGCTGGAGGACAACGCACCGCTCGTCGTGCTCGGACCCCGGGACGGTCCGCCGCCCGCGGTGCGGGGCGGCACGGTTCCGGGGCCCGCCGCGGCGGTTGCGCCCGAGGCGGCCCGTCCGGTCGCGGAGCGCTGGGACGCGATGCACCGCTCCTCGAACGGCACGTCCGCGCCCGGTGCGACGGGTGCGCCCGACGCCCGCCCGGTGCGCCGCCCGACCTCACCGCCCGACGTCGTCCCCGTGCGCGACGTCCGGCCACGGGCCGCGGCGGTCGAGCACGTCCACGCACTCGCCGACCGCAACCGTCCCTCACCCGTCCCCCGACCGCGCACGAACGGCCGCCCGGCATCGCCACCGGCCGGACCCGCGGCCGCAGTGGTCCCGGCAGCCGCAACCGCCCCGACCGCGACCGTTCCGACCGCGATCGTTCCGACCGTGGCCCGACCCGAGCCGGTGGTGCCCCAGACAGCGCCGACCGGTGCTTCCACCGGTGACGCGACCCCGGGCCCTGCCGCACCGCCCCCGGCCACCGAACGGGCCGACGCCGAGCCGCCGACGGCCGACACGACATCCGGCACCCCGGTGGCGGGCGACCCGTCACAGGACGGCGACGTGCCTCACGAGATGGCCGCCCGGTAGGGACGCCGTACACCCGGGTAGTCGCGTACCTGCGGCTAGCGGGGGTCGGGCGAGGCCGCGAGCAGCCCGTCCAGCCACCGGTCGTAGCCCGTCATCGCGGCGACCGAGGACTGGTGCTGCTCCGCGAACACCGCCCCGTGCCGGCCCATCCCGGCGGCCCGGACAGGGTCCGCGGACAGCCGCAGCGCCGCCTGGTTCATCGCGTCCGGGCGCCCCGGGGCGATCACCAGGCCGGCGCCGGTGGAGGTGACGGCGGCGGCCGTGGCCCCGCTGCGGCCGGTCGCCGCCAGGATCGGCCGCCCGGCCGCGCAGTACGACGTCAGCTTGGACGGCAGGCTCATCTCGGTCACCTCCGGCCGCTCGTTGATCAGCAACAGGTCGGCCGCCTTCAGGATGTCGGCGTAGGCCGCGGAGTCCACCGAGGGCAGGAACTGGAGCCGTCGGACGCCCGCCGCGAGCCGCTCCAGCCCCGGCCGCTGGTTGCCGTCGCCCATCAGGACGTAGCGCAGGGGCAGGTCGTCGTCGTCGGCGAGCCGCGCCGCCTCCACCACGGTGTCGAGGCCCTGCTTGGCGCCCATGTTGCCGGCGTGCAGGACGACGAACTCCTCGCCCCAGCCCAGGCGGGCGCGCTGCTCGGCGCCGGAGCCGGTGGCCTGCGGGATGTGCACCCAGTTCCCGACGATGTCGATGCCGGCCGGTGGCACCCCGAGCGCGCTGAGGGTGGCACCGAACCGCTCGTGGATCGTGAGCACCGATGCGGCGCTGCGCAGGACACGGCGCTCCACGGCCTCGATGGCACGTGCCGCACCGCGCGGGGCCCCGGTGGCGATCTCCCGCAGGCCGGCGGTGTAGACGTCCTGCACGACCAGACCGAACGGCACCCGCAGCCGTCGGGCGAGCGCGGCGGCGGCGGCGGCGCCGAACAGGGGCGGCGTGACGGCCAGCACGAGGTCGGGCCTGCGCCGGATCCGGCCGTGCTCGGCCAGCACGCGCGCGGCGAATGTGGTCTCGTGGGCGAGGCGCGCGGGGGCGGATGTGCGGGAGGGCACGAAATGCCGCAGCCGGTGCACGTGCACGCCGTCGATCGTCGACGACCGCCGCCAGCCGTCGTACCCGTCGTGGATCCGCCACTCCGGGTAGTGCGGTGGCCCGGCCAACACGGCGACGTCGTGTCGTTGCGCCATGTGCCGCGCCCACGCGGTCGTGTACGGAGCGGTACCCGACAGCTCAGGGGCGTAGTTCATCGCCACCAGCAGGATGCGGGCGCCCCGGGTGCCGCTCACCTCGCCACCGCCATCGAGGTCAGCCGCTCGACGAACGCGGCGGCGTCGGCCTCGGTGTCGACGAAGTCACCGCGCGGGATGCGGGACACCGCCTCGTGGTCCGAGCCGTAGGACTGCGGGGTGACCGAGCCGAACCACTGCGGGAGCGATGTCTCCCACGGCTCGCTCAGCAGTACACCGGCTCCCCGGGCGGCCAGCCAGCGACCGGTCTCCACGGTCGCCGACGCCAGCGGCACACAGTGGGACGGACCGGCCTCGTAGAGCCGGTTCGGCAGCAGCCAGTCTGAGTTCGCCCCCGACTCGGAGAAGTCCGCGGTCCAGGAGTAATGCACCTGCGAGTAGATCCGGGCGAGGTCCGTGCCGCGGTCGTACGGGCCGTGGTAGGTCATCCCGGGCGTGGCCGACGCGACCACCTCCAGCCTGTCCCCCATCGAGGCGGCCGCCCTGCCCCGGACCTCCACCCGCACGCGGCCGGGGAACGCCCGGCACAGCGCGCCGAGCAGCTCGAGGCTGCGGGTGCACCGCAGCAGGCCGAACCAGCCGATCGTCCAGGGCGGACCGGGCGGACGCCCGACCGCAGGGCCCACCGGGCCCACCGGGCCTACCGGGCCCACCTCGGAGCCGAGCATCTTGTTCTCGGCCAGCAGCACCGGGGGGACGCCGTGGTGGAAGCGGTCGAAGTACTCGCGAACGAATCCGGGGCTGCTCGTCACCAGCAGGGAGCAGTCGGCCAGCGCACGGGCCTCCAACGCGCGCAGCGCGACCGACGTGACACCGTCGCCGAGCAGGGCGCGATGGATGTCGAGGGTCTCGTAGACCAGCGGCGCGCGAGGGGCGAACCGCGACCGGTAGGCGCGCGCGAGCACCAGCGCCTCCAGGGAGCGCGCCAGCACGACCGACGGGGGCTCGATCCGCCGCCCCCACCCGCGGACGCCGAGCAGCGCGGCGGCAACGGAGACGGCGCGCCGGCCCAGCTTGCCGTCCTCGGTGCGTCCGAGGTCGACCACGGGGACACAGTCGATGTCGGCCACCGGCGCCGTGCTGCGGCGGAACCCGGCCGCCACGACTCGGCGGGCCCCGCCGGCGCGCAACATGCGCAGCCTGCGACGTACGGCCGGGTCGGTGAGGTAGGGGACCAGATAGAGGATGGACGGATCCGCGCTCCCGCCCGCGCCGGCGACCATGCCGGGTCAGTCGCTCGCCGGGCCGAGCCGGGAGAAGACCAGGTCCTGCTGCACGACCCGGCCCACACCGTCGGTGGTGGGCACCCCGGCACCGCTGAGCACCAGCCCCCGGGACGCGAGGAAACCGATCAGCTCGTGGGCGAGGGGTTGACCGGCGTACAGCTCGACGAAGGAGCACTCGACCAGCACGACGTCGACCCGGGCGAGGACCTCGCCACCTCCTCGCAGCACGCCCAGCTCACCGCCCTGGACGTCGATCTTCAACAGGACCGGTGCCGCCAGAGCGTCCGGGGAGAGCTCGTCGTCGAGCCGGGCGGAGCGGACGCGGAGCACCCCGATCTCGTCGGTACCGGGGAACATCGCGGCCTGCCGCTCGGTGATCGGCAGCAGCGACGAGGAGTCGTCGGCGCGCGCCACGTGCAGGTCGACGTCGCCGCACCGGTCCGACAGCGCCACGTCGCGGATCTCGGCACCGGGAATGCGGTCGACGACCGCGGCCAGTACCCGCCGCGCCTCGGGCAGCGGCTCGAAGCAGATCACCCGCGCCCGGGGCCACCGCCGGGCGGCGACCAGTGCGAACTGCCCACGGTTGGCCCCGACGTCGAGCACCGTGCGGATGTCACCGGGCAGGTCGAGTCGCTCGTGCTCGACCGCCGCGGCCACACCGCCGGCGAGGGCCCGCCGGTAGTCGGCGTGGGTCAGGATCCGCGCCAGCTTCGCGGCCCGCGCCACCGTGCGCCGCGCGGCACCGGTCACCCTCGCCGGCACGCTCATCGCGGCGCGCCGAAGAGCTGCCGGAACCGCTCGGACGACCGCGGGAACACCGTGCCGTCGGCCCAGTTCGGCTGCAGCTGGTGGGCGGTCGAGGCGTCGACGTTGACATCGAAGTACGCCACCCACGTGACGCCGTTCGCCGGGTCGTTCATCCACTCGAACATCCGCTCGATGTACACCACGTCGTCGCGCGAGCCGTCGACGGTGTCCAGGGTCGTGCTGTCCCACAGTCCCCACTCGGGGAAGGTCAGGGGCTTGCCGTGCTCCCGCGCCGTGCGGGCGAACCAGCCCAGCGATCCCACGTGGTCGCCGAAATGTGCGTCATAGTCGACGATCTTCGGGATGTTGTAGCTGTCGATCCCGATCTCGTCGACGACGTCGTCGCCGGGGTAGAAGTTGTCGAAGCCGCGCTCGTTGATGGAGTCGATCATGTCGGACCGGTTGCCGCCGTTGTCGTCGCCGACGTTCCAGTTCATCCGGAGGTCCGGGGCCACGCCCGTGAGGGTGGTGGCGACCCGGCGCCAGCAGGCGCGCCAGTCGTCGATGTTGTTCCGGTAGCTCCACGGCGCCCACGTCCCGTGGGCCTCCCACGCGATACGCAGGATGCTGTCGCCCAGGCCCGCGGCCACGAGGTTGGTGCCGAGCGCCACGTAGTGGACGTCGTAGGCGCCGCGGGCGCAGGCGGCGATGCGTTCGTAGTCGGTTCCGGGCTCGGCGTCGACATAGAGGGGAACACCCAGGACCACCCGCCTTTCGGCATTCTTGGCCTTCCACTCCTGCCATTGCCGGAACGAGTCCGGCCAGCCCTGCTCGAAATACTCCCAGTAGGTGTCGCCGACATTGTCCTCGGCATAGAGAACGCGGTTGCCGCCGAGCCACCGGGCGTAGGCGTCGACGCCGTTCGGGCCGAGCTCCTCCGAGCAGTCGATGCACGCCCCGAACTTGTGCACACCCAGGACCAGTTCCGACGACGGACGTTCGCTGGCGACGGGCCGCTCGTCCGAACCGGCGTCCGGCCCGCCGTTGAAGACCCTGACCAGGGCGACGACCACGCCGAGGCACGCCAGCCCGATGAGGACACGCACCAGCCGGCTCACCGCGGCATCAGGAGGAGACTCGGGACCACGTACTTGCCGCCCTCCGCGGTTTCAGCACCGTGCGCCGGGCCGGACCGACGTCCGATCCGGGGCGACATCAGGTGGCGCTCACCCGCGGAAGGATTCGCTGCGCGCCGGTCCGGCGTTACCTCCGGAAGGCCGCACGCGCCCCGTCGCCGACCCGGTCGAGGAACCAGGCGTAGGTCTGCTCGATCCCGCTCCGCAGCGGAACGCGCGCCTGCCAGCCGAGCGCGGAGATCCGGGCCACGTCCAGGAGCTTGCGGGGGGTGCCGTCGGGTCTGGTGGTGTCCCACTCGATCCGGCCGCCGAAGCCCACCACCTCGGCGACGGTCTCCGCGAGCTCGCGGATCGTGACGTCGCGCCCCACCCCGACGTTGATCGGCGGCGTGTCGTCGTAGCGCTCGAGCAGCACCAGGCATGCCCGGGCGAGGTCGTCGACGTGCAGGAACTCACGGCGCGGAGCCCCACTGCCCCAGCACACGACCGACTCGGCACCGCCGCGGCAGGCATCGTGGAACCGGCGGATCATGGCCGGCAGCACGTGGCTGTCGAGCGGGTGGAAGTTGTCCCCGGGACCGTAGAGGTTGGTCGGCATCGCCGAGACGAACGGCAACCCGTACTGCCGGCGCAACGCCTGGACGTGCAGCACGCCGGCGATCTTCGCGATCGCGTACGCATCGTTCGTCGGCTCCAGCTCGCCGGTGAGCAGGGCGTCCTCCCGAACGGGCTGGGCGGCGAACTTCGGATAGATGCACGACGATCCGAGGAACAGCAGCCGGCGGGTGCCGAACTCGGCAGCGGCGTCGAGGACGTTCACCTGGATCTGCAGGTTGTCGCTCAGGAACTCGGCCGGTCTCGTCGCGTTGGCGTGGATCCCGCCGACCCGCGCCGCGGCCAGCACGACGTGAGCCGGGCGCACCTCGTCGAAGAACGCGCGAACGGCCCGCCGGTCGCGCAGATCCAGCTCCGCCGAGGTACGTCCGACCAGCTGTGAGAACCCCTCTGCCTCCAGCAGGCGCCACAGTGCGGAACCCACCAAACCGCGGTGTCCCGCAACGAAGAACGGCACATCACGGCGCAGTTCCCCCGGAATGCCTTCCGGCGCAGGACTCGACATCGCCGCAGCGTAGCGGGGTCGTCGCAGACAATCCACGGGTAACATTCCGTCGAGTTCCGCCGAGTCACCAGGAAGCCCCGGGCATACGCGCCGTGGCGCTTTCCCGTGACGACTGCGAGGCCTCGATGAACCTGCGCCAGCCTGCCGAGGGCAAGATCGCGCTGATCACCGGCATCACGGGTCAGGACGGGTCCTACCTCGCCGAGCTGTTGCTGGACAAGGGTTACGAGGTGCACGGGCTCATACGGCGGTCCTCCTCGTTCAACACCCAGCGCATCGATCACCTCTACACCGATCCGCACGAGCAGGGCAGGAAGCTGCACCTGCACCACGCCGATCTCACCGACGGCTCGCGACTGGTGACGCTGCTGGACAAGATCCGGCCCGACGAGGTCTACAACCTCGCCGCCCAGTCCCACGTCCGGGTGTCCTTCGACGAGCCGGAGTTCACCGGCCTGGTCACCGGCATCGGATCCACCCGGCTGCTCGAGGCCGCCCGCATGACCGGCCTGCGCTGCCGGTACTACCAGGCGTCGAGCTCGGAGATGTTCGGGGCGACACCACCCCCGCAGAACGAGGAGACGCCGTTCTACCCGCGCTCCCCCTACGGCGCGGCGAAGGTCTACGCGTACTGGATGACCCGCAACTACCGCGAGGCGTACGGGATGCACGCGGTCAACGGCATCCTGTTCAACCACGAGTCGCCGCGGCGCGGCGAGACGTTCGTGACGCGGAAGATCGCCGTGGCGTGCGCCCGCATCGCGGCCGGCCGCCAGGACCACCTGTACCTCGGCAACCTCGACGCCGTCCGGGACTGGGGGTACGCGAAGGAGTACGTCGAGGCGATGTGGCTCATGCTGCAGCACGAGGAGCCGACCGACTTCGTGATCGCCACGGGCACTGCGTGCACCGTGCGCGAGTTCGCGGCGCACTGTTTCACCGCCGTCGGGTTGGACTATCGCGACCACGTCCGGTTCGACCCGCGCTACCTGCGACCGACCGAGGTCGATGCCCTGATCGGGGACCCCACCAAGGCTCGCGAGCTGCTCGGCTGGTCGGCCCGGGTGCAGCCGCGGGAGCTCGCCCAGATCATGGTCGACTCCGAGCTGGCGAACCTCGGGCGGGTGCGGGAACCGGGCATTCCCCTCGTGTCGGCACGGACCTCCTCACCGGCACAGGCCCTCGCACCGGTACAGCAGGCGGGCTGACCCCCCCGATCACCCCGCCCGGGGCCCGGCCCGGCCCGCGGGTCGATGGCGCGCCACGCCGCGGCACAGCAGCTGACGGGCGTGCTCCCCGGTCCCGACCACGGTGAAGTGCCGCTGCATGGCGCCGAGCGCGCGGGCCACGACCCCGACCTTCTCGGTCGCCGCCAGGGCCATCCCCGGGAAGAAACCCAGCCGCGGCGCGTCCCGGGCGTCGAGGAGGTCGAGCGGGTGCAGCAACAGGGACGGTCCGACGCCGCGCAGGCGGCAGGCGCGCAGTGCGGCGTCGAAGTAGGCACGGGCGAGCCGCGGCGAGCTCTGGTGCAGCTGCAACAGGTAGGACGCGTGCATCGGTACGCGGAGCAACGGCATGGTCGTGACCGGCAGCTCCAGCAGGTCGCCGCCACCGTCGACCTTCCACCGGTAGGGATGCACCGGGCGCAGCCCCTCGGACGCCGATCCGAACAACGCCCCACGCTCGCTGCGCTGGGCGGGCGTCAGCGACGCGCTCCGGAAGTAGTACGCCCTGGCGAGCGGCCCGATCCAGGTGGGCAGGGTGCTGGCGTCATAGGAGTAACCCCGCTCGGCGAGCAGCCCGACCAGGTCCGGCGAGAGGCTGTAACCGGGCCCGCGGAATCCGACCGGCCGCGGGGCACCGGCGGCCTGCACCGCGGCCTCGGTGCGCTCCAGCTCCTCCTCGAGGCGGCCACGCTCGTAGCGGTGCAACCAGGGTTCGTGCTCGAACGAGTGGTTGGCGACCTCGTGCCCGGCATCGGCGATCGCCCCGACCGCGCGGGCACCGTCGTCCCGGACCGCGTCGGCACCGACGACGAACACGGTGGCGGTGAGCCCGTGCGCGCCGAACAGCTCGAGCATCCGCGGCGTCAGCGCGTCGAGGTAGCTCGGCCGCGACGACCACTCCGGGTCGCCGTGGATCTTCATGTATGACCACAGGTTGTCCATGTCCAGCGAGACGCTGGCCACCGGGCTCGCCACGATCGGGCCACCTCTCATCGGCTCGCCGGCGCCACGGCGGCGTCGGGCACCCCCGGTGCGGCATCACCGGGCTCGCCGGTGGCTCCGAGCTCGGCCCAGCCTTCGTCGAGGAGCTTCAGGGTCTGCTCGATGTTGAGCGTACCGACCGTGATCTGGGCGCTGCCCAGGATGAACAGGCCCGGCACCGAGGTTTTCACCGACGGCACGCGCTGCGGGTAGCCGGGTGTCGGCACGGGCATGACGTACCGCGCGCGCGCCACGGTGAACGACAGCACGTCGGCATCGTCGAGTCCGTACATCGGCAGGAACGCGTCGAGGAACTCCGCGCGCAGCGACTCGTCGGAGGCGTCGAAGGCGGGGTCGTCCGGCGCGGTGTAGCGGGGCAAGTAGACCAGCGTGTGGCCGCCGATCTCGGCCGGGTCCACCAGCGCGGTCATCTCGATCACCGCGGTGAAGGGTCGCGAGTCGGTGATGTAGGTGATGTAGGAACCGGTGACCGGGCGGCGCAGCAGCACCGACGGGCACAGCACGCCCAGGTACTCCACGGCCGCCAACCGCTCCCGCTCCGCCGCCGTCAGGTCGGAGCACAGCCGGCCGGTCAGGGACGCGGCCGTGGTCACCAGCACGCGATCGAAGTCCTGCCGCCCACCGGCCGCGGCCGCCACGCCCCGCCCGCCGCCGCCCCGGGGGGCCCCCGCCGCCCCGGGGCCGCGCGCCGCCGGTACAATCCGGCTGCGCCCCATCTCGTCGTCTCTCGTGCAGATTGAGCCGCTGGGCGAAGTCAACCCGGACAGATCGAACCCGTCCGTCAACAGCGGACCTGTGGCGCGCCGGTGGTACAACGACGAGGATCTGCTCACGGCCACGTTGGTGAAGAGCTTCAAGGACGGGAAAGTCGAGATTGCCGAGGGGGAGCTCGCCTACGGCGTGGCTTACGACGTCAGCATCTTCGACGTAGACGGATATCAGCCGGAGACGCTGAACGACCGCCTGGTCGCCGGTCAGGTCACGAGCCGCTCGTACACCATCCGCAAGGAGCTGAAGAGCCCCCTGCGGATCCTCTCGACGACGGCCGAGTCCTGCGCCCCGCCTCCCGTGGCGAACGTCTGGGGCGCCGAGATCAAGATCGTCTTC
>JAJAZD010000361.1 GCA_026785945.1 Pseudonocardia sp.
GCCCCGACTCGCGCGCACGCGGGCCCCGACTCGCGGGTCAGGGGGCGCCCAGGGCGGTGGCGACGGCGGAGGCGGTGCGGCGGCCGCTGACCAGCGCGCCCTGCGTCGACGGGGTGTCGCGGTGGTCGCCCGCCACGAAGATGCCGTCCGCGAGCTCGACGGGTCTGCGCACCGGGTGTCCGGCGCGGAACGACGGCAGCGCCCGCACAACCTCGGCGGTGTGCAGGTGCGCCCAGTCGTCGGTGGGGACGCCGTACAGGCGGGCCAGTTCGCGCCGCACCGTGACCTCACCGACCCGGTCGGCCGGGCCGAGGTGCGTGGAGGACACGAGCGCCCGGCCGTCGGGGGAGTAGCTCGGCGCCGCGGCGGTCAGCACCGCGGTGTTGGCGATCGGCCCGCCGGTCGCGTCCAGGTGCAGCAGTGTCGTCGACGCCGGCGCGACGGGCGGCAGGTGGTACCAGGTGGTCAGGGCATGCATCGGCGGCACGTCGAGGCCGGGGAGCAGCGCACCGGCCGTGACGGCGTCGGTGGCCACCACGACGGCGCGCGCTTCGATCGGCCCGTCGTCGGTCAAGACCGTGTGACCCCGCACGGCCGACACCCGCCGGCCCAGCCGCAGCACCCCGTCGGGCAGCCCGGCCGCGAGCTGCGCCGGGAACGCGCCCATCCCGGCGTCGGGCACGCCGATCGTGCCGAGCGCGAAGCTGCGCCACAGCAGTCGCACGAACGCCGCGGACGTCGAGAGCGCGGACTCGCCGAGCACCCCGGACAGGAACGGGCGCAGGAAACGCTCCACGACCGCCCCGTCGAGCCCGGCCGCAGCGAGGTCCTGGGCGGCCGAACGGTCGATCCCCCGTGCGGTGCGGGCGGGTGGCGTGGCCAGCACGCGCGCGGTCCACGCCACGAGCTTGGCCTTGTCGACGAGCGGCAGCAGGCCGTCCGTGGCCGTGGCCCAGGCCAGCGACGGGCGTCGGAACGGGTTGGCGAAGGTGTGCAGCGCCCCGTCGGCGCCCCGGATCGCCGCGCCCGGCTCGAACGGGCGCAGGGCGAGCGCGTGCATGTCGGCGGTGGTACGCAAAGCGGGATAGGACGTGTTGAGCACCTGGAACCCGCGGTCGCAACGGAACCCGTCGACGAGGTCGGTGACCATCCGCCCGCCCGGCCGGTCGGCCCCGTCCAGCAGCACGACGTCGAGGCCCCGGCGGCACAGCAGCCGGGTCGCGCGGAGCCCGCTGAGACCCGCCCCGACGACGACGACATCGTGCACCGGCACGCCGATCACCGGTCGACGGCCGCCGACAGGGCCTCGCCGAGGGCGTGGTGGCGGAACTGGTACCCGGCGGCCTGCAGCTTGGCCGGGACGGCACGCTGGCCGTGGAGCAGCACCTCCTCGCCCATGGAGCCGAGTGCGGTTCGGATCGCGAAGGCGGGAACGGGGATCGACGTCGGGCGCCCCACCGCCGCCGCGAGGGCTTTCGTGAAGTCCGCGTTCGTGACGGGGGTCGGCCCCGTGAGGTTCACCGGGCCGGTGACCTCCCGGTTCTCCAGCGCGAAACGGATCGCACCCACCTCGTCGTCGAGGGAGATCCACGGCATGTACTGCTGCCCCGACCCCAGCCGACCCCCCAGGAACAGCGAGAACAACGGCCGCAGTTTACCCAGCAGGCCACCCGCGGGGGAGAGCACGAGGCCGGTCCGCAGCAGCACCACCCGGGCACCGGCGTCGTGCGCCTTCTGTGTGGCGGCTTCCCAGTCGCGGCACACGTCGGCGAGGAAACCTCGTCCCGCCGGCCCCGACTCGTCGACCGCGCGGCCACCCGTGTCGCCGTAGTACCCCACTGCCGATCCGGAGAGGAACGCCGGCACCCGGTGATCGGCGACGGCCGCGGCCAGCACCTCCGTCGGCACGTTGCGGCTGTCGCGGACCAGCTGCTTGCGGGCGCCGCTCCACGGGCGGTCGGCGATGCCGACACCGTTGAGGTTGATCACCGCGTCGACACCGTCGAACGTCCCGTCCTCCACGCGCCCCGCCGGCGGGTCCCACCCACGCTCGTCCGGGGCTGCCGGCGACCTGCGGACGAGCCGCAGGACGTCGTGCCCCGCCTCCCGCAGATGGGCGACGAGGGCGGTTCCGATCAGACCGGACGAACCGGCGATGACGACGCGCACGGCGTGATCCTTGCCGACGCGGTCCGGCCGCGCGACTCGGGTGGGGCTGGAGGGAACGCGGGGCCCACGCCCAGTGGACGGCTGCTCACCGTGACGGTGCGGGCGGCGTCCGCGGCCACGTCACCGCCCAGGTCGAGCAGCCGGGCCGGCGGTCCGGCGAGCTGCACGGCCCGGCACCCCAGGCACGCGGCGTGCGCCTGTGGCAGTGCGCGGGTCAGCGTGCCCAGCTCGCTGCTCGCCCAGCTCGGCGGGTCGATCCGCACCGGATCGAGCACGGGGGGGGGGTGACGCACGGGGCGCGGGAATGGCGAGCACGGGCTCGGCGCCGGATTGCCGCACCAGCTCCTCGGCCTGGGCGCGGGCCGGGCCGCACTCGAACGGATCCGCGGAGGTGGACCGGATGGAGCGCGAGGCCCCGTCCGGCACCGTCGGTGACCCCGAGGACGCCATCGGGGAGCCCGCACCCGTCCTCGACCGTGCCCCGGGTGGGCGGGGGATCCACGCCGCCGTCGACTGGACGACGGCGGTCGAGTTCGTCGACGTCACCTTCAGCTATCGCGGTTCGCCGGTGTCCGCCGTGTCGCACTTCTCGCTGCGGATACCCCGCACCGGGGTGACGGCCATCGTGGGTCCGTCGGGCTCGGGCAAGTCCAGCGTGCTCAAGCTCGTCGAGGGACTGTTCCCGCTCGACTCCGGCACGGTGGCGGGGCGGGACCTGACCGAATGGGACCTCGGGAAGCTGCGCCACGTCGTGGCCCTCGTCGAGCAGGAGACCCCGGTACAGGCCGGCTCGTTGCGGGAGAACCTGACCTACGGGGTCAGGGACGTCGATGACCTGACGGCGCTCGATGCGCTGCGTCGCGTCGGTCTCGAATCGCGCTTCCGCTCCGTCGCCGACCTGGACGCCGAGGTGGGGCACCGCGGGGAGACGTTCTCGGGCGGTGAACGGCAGCGCTTCGCCATCGCGCGCGCCCTCCCGCGACGGCCCACCGTGCTGCTGCTCGACGAGGCGACCTCCCAGCTCGACGCCGCGAACGAGTCGGCCATGCGGAGGGTGGTCGCCCAACATGGGCACCCGAGCCGCCGCCGTGATCGTCGCCCACCGGTTGTCCACGGTCGTCGACGCGGACCAGATCGTGCTGATGGAGAACGGCCGGGTGCGCGACATCGGCACCTACACCACGCTGCTGCGGACCGACCGGCTGTACCGCGGCATGGTCGACGAGCGGAGCCTCGAAGTCGTGTCGTCCCTCGGCTGACCGGCGGCACACCGCCGACGTCCGCGGCCCCCGGCCCCCCGGGGGCGGGGGCCCCGGGGGGCGGCCCCCCCCCCGGGGGGGGGGGCACCCCCCGGCGCGCGGCGGGGGGGGGGTGGGCGGGGGGGCCCGCCCCCC
>JAJAZD010000362.1 GCA_026785945.1 Pseudonocardia sp.
GAAACGAACCTGCCCCCGCAGACCGCGTGCACTCGAACCGCCAGATCGGTGAGTTGCTCATCGTCCAGCCCTGTCATAGCCTTGTATCGCAACAGCTCTTCGCCGATCTTCGCTCGATGATTGAGAACACCGAACAAGACAGGAAGAGCTGTTGCACCCAAAGCGCAACACGCCGTAGAAAACAAGCGAGGCGTAGATCACATCGGCACGGGCCGATCCCGGCCAGTCCACGCAGGACTGACTACTGATTCATCCTTGTGAATAAGCCTCCGGGTGCACAAACAATCCGGAGACCCGACCGGTCAAACCCTCGAACTCCATCGACCAGTCCTGCAGGTCCGAGCAGGACACCGATTCGTCATCGACCACCGGACCATCGTCATCGCAGCACCGCATGCGCGCAAGATCAGCACAAATGATCAAGATCGTCAGGCCCGACACGCCGACGGTAGCCCTGTGGTACTAGGTGCACATCCTGGGGACGACCAGCCATCCGACCAGAACGTGGACCACCCAGCAGGCCCGCAACCTGCTGATGGACCTCGACGACCGCGGTGACGGCTTCCGGTTCCTCGTCCGCGACCGCGCCGGACAGTTCACCACCACGTTCGACGCCGTCATGGCCGGCGCAGGGATCGACACCGTGAAGATCCCGCCGCGTTGTCCGCGAGCGAACTGCTTCGCCGAACGCTTCGTCCTCACCGCCAGGACCGAGCTCACCGACCGCATCCTGATCTTCGGTGAACGCCACCTACGGACCGTCCTCGCCCAAAACAGCACCCACCACAACGGGCGACGGCCCCATCGAGCTCTTCAGCTTCTCCCGCCCCACCCAGATCACCCCACCCCGGACCTCGCCCACCGACGGATCAAGCGCCGACCCGTCCTGGGTGGCCTGCTCAACGGGTACGAACGCACAGCCTAAAACCGCAGCTCAGCGGCCGTAGCCGGGTTTTGGAACCCGACAGGTGCCACCGGCGGCGGGATCACCGACGTCGGCCGGCTCGCCGCCGCGGCCGAGGCGGTGCGCCGGTGGTCACAGGGCGGGTGGGCAGCGGCGACGTCCTGGAGACCCGCGCGGCCGCCGCCGAGTGGGCGACACCCCGGCCCACCCGAGCGGCCGCCCGGCTACCGGCCCCCGCCGGTGAGCCACCGCCAACCCGACTGGAGCGCCCCTCCGAGCGCCGCCCTGCCCCGCTCGAACGCGTCCTGCACCGGTCGGACCACGTTCTCCTGCACGTGCTGGATCGCCGACCCGACCGGACCCCGGTCGACCTCGACCGCCTCCTGCCGCACCGCAGGCGCCGGACGTGTCGGCTCGACCGGCGGCCGCGGCGCCGGCTCGACGACGGGCTGCGCACCCGGCGCACCTCCACCCGACGCCCCGGCCGACCCGCCTACGAACGGGGCCGGCTGCCGGTTGCCCACGAAGTTCGTCACCCGGCCCAGCTGCTCCCGGTTGTACCGGTTCGCCGACGCCGCCCCCGCCGACGTGCCATCACCCACCCGCAACTGACCCACCCCACCCCCCCTGACCGCAGGCGCAGAGCCTGTCAAGGTCCTCTGCACCTGCCGACCCAGCTCGCCCACCCTGTCCCAGACCCCCTCCAGCGGCGGCGGCACCAGCGCACCCAACGCCCCCGCACCCGCCATCGGCCCGAGCACCCCCGAGCCACCACCGAACAACGGCGGCCCGTTCGCCGCCAACAACCTGCCCGCCAGACCCGGGGCCGCCGCCGCGGCCGCGACCGCCACACCCGTCCACGGATCCAGGTGCAGGCCGGTGTTCACCCGAGCCGGCGGACTGCCCCGCTTCGTCGAGATCAGCGCACCGTTCACGTCGTACACCCCGACATAACTCGACGAGGTGAACGGCACACCCCCCGCCGCCTCGTACGTCGACCCGTCCGCCGACCGAGACATCGTCACCGGACCGGTCAGGACGTCCCACACCAGCTGCGGGACCAACGCCGGCGACGGGCCCGGGTCGACCGCCGTGTCCGGCACCGGCGACCGGCTTTCGCCACCGGCCGAGGCGACCGGCCGCCCGGCGGTGGGCGACGGCGCCAGCCGCCGGAGGCCGTCCGGCGAGCGGGCGTCCCCGGCGGAGAACGTGAGGACCCCCAGGCGGGCCAACCGCTCCGCCCGCGTCTCACCCTCGCGCGGTGCCTGCGGCTGCGCGCCCGGGAACGGTGGCGTGTGCTGCATCGCCTCGCGCTCCTCATCGGTCGGAGCCGTGGGCCACCGCTCCTGCCAGTCCTCCACCGGGGACTGGCCGGCCGGTGGGAAGACCCACACGTTCGGCAGCTCGAACCGTGGTTGCGGCAGCGGCCGCAGCAACGCCTGAAGGCGGCGCTCCTCCTCGGGATCGGGTGCGTCCGGCCGGTAGATCGTGCCCCCCTCGTTCGCGCCGAAGTCGGGGAGGTGGCCCTCGGCCGGCCCGAAGACGCCCCGAGCGGAGCCCAGCCCGGCACTGTCACGCTCGCCCGATCCGGATTCCACACCCGAGTCGCCTGCGGCGCCCTCGGAGGTGGCACCCGAGGCCGTCCGTAGATCTGCATCTCCCGGGTCGAGATCATCGTGCTGCGCCGGAGTGCCCCTCCCGATCGTCGGCTCCAGGGCACTCGTCAGGCTGTCGGAGCGCGCGATCGGCTCACCGTCCCCCCCGTTCGCCCCTGGCGGCAGCAGTCCGCGGATCTCGGTGCCCGGCAGGAGCGGCATGGATCTCTGCCGTGGGATGGGAGAGGGGCGCCCGAGCGGCGTAATCACCGGGGCCTCGGCGTCCCACGGATCGGGCAGCGGCATGCCGAGCGGGGTGGAGTCCACCTGGCGAACGGGAATGCGGTACATCACCGCCTGCAGCGCTTGTTGGATCTCCTCCTCGGACGCCGTCGGACCCAGCCGGGCGAGGTCGAACAGTGCGAGATCGGAGTCCGCGGCGCGCTGGTCGGCGTAGCCGGCGGCGTCGGCCGTCGGATCGAGCAAACTGTTGTACAGGCCCAGTGCGGTTCCCGGCGGAGCGGCCGTGGTCCCGGGGGTGAGGCTGATGAGGGGGTAGGTCGAGCTGTGCAGGTTGTTCAGGATCGAGAACTGGTCGGCCACCGGGATGCCCCACGGGTTGCTGACGCGGTACTCACCCGGCTCGGGCCACGCGGAGAGGGGGTGGTCGAACTCCACGGTGTCGCCGCTGAGCCCCGCGACCGTGGTTCCCGTGACGGGCATGTCCGGGAACAACCTGCTGAGCTGACGCGCCGACGTGAGGTCCGAGCGCTCGACCCCGGGGAGGTTCTGTGCGTAGTTGCCGCTCGCACCGAAATTGGGTGGCTTGATCGTGACGAGGCCCAGGCCGGCCGTGCCCTCGGGCACGTTGACCGGATCGAACGAACCGAGCGGGTCGACTCGCCGCTGGTCAGTCCCGACGCCGACGGCCGCGCTGCCCGGGACGATCGTCGTGACGCCGTCTGCCGAGGTGGCGGTGACGCAGCTCACCGGCGCACCGCACTCCAGGTAGTTCGAATACGCGGTGACGAAGCCCCTGACCGCCTCCCCGACGTCAGCGGTGCTCTGGTACTTGCCGTTCAGGACGAGGCCGAGGAACTCTGCGCCGGGACCCTGCGCGAAGTTGATGATCCCGCGTTGCGCCGGATCGACGATGCTCTCCGGATCCGCCGGCCGGCCGCCGAGCGGCCGAGCCTGACGGGCGTTCCCGCGGAGACCGAGGTCCATCGGCGTGTCACTGGCGGATCCCGGGTCGACGGCGACGAGCACGCCTTCCCCATCGTCGATGCGCAGCCGGTCGGCGTCGGCCGGGGCGGGCGGAGCGGCGGCGTCCGGCTGGACCTCTGCGTCCTCCGCCTTCGACGGCGCCTCCCAGGTCCCCGGGGAGGCCAGCAGGTCCTCCTCGACGGCCTGCCCGGACGTCGCCACGGAGGACGGCAGGTCCGGAGCGCCGTACGGCTCGGCACCGGCGGGCGCGACGGCCACGACCACCGCCGGCTCCGCAGTGCTCTCGTCGACCGCGTCCCCGCCCGACGGCACCGACGCGGACGGCACCGACGCGGACCGCACAGCAGCGGACGGCACAGC
>JAJAZD010000363.1 GCA_026785945.1 Pseudonocardia sp.
CCCCCCCCACAACCCCCCCCCCCGGCGCCCTCCCCCCGCCCCCCCCCCCCCCCCCCCCCCCCCGCGCCGGGGGGGGCGCCCCCGGCGGCCCCCCCCCTCTCGTCGTGTCCCCACTCGTGGTGTCCGGGGGTAGCGCTCCTCCGCAAGGCGTGCACGTCGAACGGCCCCGGTCACCGCGGTGGCGATCGGGGCCGGTCCGGCGTGCCGGGTCGCGCGGGGACGGTCAGGCCGAACGCAGGTGCACCACCGGGGACGGGATGGCGTGCCCGAGGATCCGGTCGACCGCCTTCGCGGCCCCACCCGCCGTGCGGACGGCCCGCTGCAGGCGCGCGACCGACGCGGCGACGTCCGCGTCGTCGGCCAGGCGCACGACGGCGTCGCGCAGCACCTCCGCGGTGACCTCGCCCGGCCGCAGCACCTGGCCCAGCCCCAGGTCCGCGACCTGGGCGGCGGCCTCGTCCGACTCCCCGATCTGGGGCACCACCACCATCGGCGTACCGGCGAACAGCGCGTGCATCACGGTTCCCCACCCGCCGTGGCAGACGAGCACCGCCGCCGGGTCGAGGAACGCCTGGATCGGCACCCACGGGTGCAGCTCGACGTTGGGCGGGACCGGCCCGACCGCCGCCGGGTCGAGGTTCCCGACCGTCATCACCACATGCCAGGGGAGGTCGGCGAACGCGGCGGCGCACGTCCCGAAGAACTCCGGCTGCGTGTTGTAGGTCGTGCCGAGGGAGATGAGGACGACCCGGCGGCCGTCCGCGGGGGGCCGCCAGTCGGTCTCGCGGTCGCGCCCGCGGACGCACGGGCCGACGAACGTCCACTCCGGCTCGGCGAAGGTGTCGCCGCGGAACTGGAACTCCCTGGCGAGGAACACCACGTTGGCGACGCCCGAGTCGTTGTTGAGCTCCTCGAACGTGCCGTGCACGCCGTGGGCGGCGGCGAGACCGACGTACTCGCGGCGGAGCAGGTCGAGGTCGGCGCGGCCCAGCTCGGCCTCGCCGTACTGCTGGCGGTTCGCCGACACCGGGTAGAACTGCACCGCGGGCCGGTCCCACAGGCGGGCGAGCACCCGCCCGAGGAACTGCATGGAGATGTCGTAGGCGACGACGTCCGGGGGCCGACCGCCCGCGAAGTGGGCGAGGACCGCAGGGGCGATCTCCCCACCCGCCCGGACCGACCCGATCAGCACGCGGGCCAGCCAGTTCTCCGCCTCGGCGGGGACGATCGTCTGGGGGTCGAGGGTGGTCTCGTAGGGCAGCACCTCGGCACCGGCGTCGGCCGCGTCGTCGAGGTAGCGGCCGGCGGCGGCGTAGGTGACGCGGTGGCCGCGGCGGACCAGCTCCTCCACCACGCCGAGGGTGGGCTGGACGTGGCCGCTGGCCGGGATGTTCAGGATCAGGACGTGGGTCATCGAATGCCTACTCGTCGTCGGTGGGGCGGGTCAGCGCACGAGGCGGAAGAAGGTCCGGATCTCCTCGACCAGGACGTCGGGACGCTCGATCGCGGGGAAGTGGCCGCCGTCGGGGAGGTCGCGCCAGTAGCGGAGGTCGGTGAACCGCTGCTCGCACCACGCCCGCGGCATCCAGGCGTCGTTCGGGAACACCGACGCCCCGGTCGGGACGTCCACCTGCGCCATCGGGTCGGAGCCGAAGCTCTCCCAGAACAGGCGGGCCGCGGAGGTGGCGGTCCCGGTGAGCCAGTACGTGGTCACGATGTCCAGCAGGACGTCGCGGTCGACGGCCGAGCGCAGGTCGCCGTCGTGGTCGGACCACTCCCAGAACCGGTCCAGGATCCAGGCAAGCTGACCGACGGGCGAGTCGTGCAGGCCGAAGCCCAGGGTCTGCGGCCGCGTGGACTGCAGGGCCGCGTAGGCGGAGCGGTTGCGGCCGAAGCCCTGCATCTTCGCCATCGCCGCCCGGTCGCGCTCGGACAGCTCGCCTGTGACCTCGCACGCCGGCGCCATCGGCATCGTCAGGTGCAGTCCGGCGAGGTGCGGGGCGTCCACCTGGCCGAGCACACCGGTGACCCACGACCCCCAGTCCCCGCCGTGCGCCCCGTAGCGGTCGTACCCCAGCACGGCCATCAGCTCGGCCCAGGCCCGCGCGATCCGCGGCACCCCCCAGCCGGTGTCGGTGGGCCGGGCGCTGAACCCGTGACCGGGCAACGACGGGATCACCAGGTGGAACGCGTCCGCCGGGTCCGGCGGGTCGGTCAGGGCGTCGATGACGCCGTCGAACTCGGCGACGGTGCTGGGCCAGCCGTGCGTGAGCAGGAGCGGCAACGCGCCCGCATGCGTGGAGCGCACGTGCACGACGTGCAGGTCCAGTCCGTCGACCCGGACGATCTCCTGCGGATGGCGGTTGAGCCGGGTCGCGATGCGGCCCGGGTCGTACTTCTCCGACCAGTACGCGGCGAGGTCGCGCAGGTACTCCGTGCTCACCCCCTGGGACCAGTCGTCGACGGTCTCGGCGTCCGGCCACCGGGTGGCCCGGATCCGCTCGCGCAGGTCGTAAACGGCCTCCTCGTCGATGCGGACCGTGAAAGGCGTGCGATCGCTGTCGTCCACCACAGCTCCCTACCTGGTCGGCGACGGGACGCGCGCCGACCCGCCGGTCTGTCGGACGGCCGGGACGCTACGAGAGGCCGGTCGAACGAGGCTGGAGCGCGCGGGCCACCCGCCGAACGGTTCGACCCGGACTCGAACGCGCGGGCGAACGATCGGGGTCCGGGCCGCCACGGGTGCGCCCCTCCGACCCGCTGACCATCCGCGCCCGCTGACCATCGCGAGAGCCACGCCGCGCAGGAGCCCTGCGTGTGAGGAGCCGACGTTGCGCACCACCGGATCGACCCACGGCCGTTCGTTGCCCGACATGCTGCTGCACCGGGCGTCGACCGACCCCCTCGCGGTCGCCGTCGTCGACGGCGGGGCCCAGCTGACCTTCGCCGACCTGGTCCACCAGGCCGGCATGCTCGCGACGCACCTGCTGCGCGTACGCACCGGGACCGAGGACTGCGTCGGCCTCTACGTCGAGCCGTCCCTCACGCTGATGACCGGGGCGTGGGGCATCCTGTTCTCCGGCCACGCCTACGTCCCGCTGTCGCCGGACTACCCCGATGAGCGGGTCCGCCTGATGATCGAGGACTCCGGCGTGGGGATGATCGTGACGCAGGAGCACCTGAGGGACCGCCTCCGCGGCCTGGCCCCGTCGTCGACCCGGATCGTCACGACGCGGGACTGCGACGCGGACGGGCCGCCGGGTGATGTGCTCCGCCCGCGGATCACGCCCGATGCGCTGGCCTATGTCATCTACACATCCGGGAGCACGGGCCGGCCGAAGGGCGTGATGATCGAGCACGGCAGCATCGTCGGGCAGCTGGGCTGGCTCACCGAGCACCACGGCATCGACGCGTCGACCGTCGTGCTGCAGAAGACCCCGATGAGCTTCGACGCCGCCCAGTGGGAGATCCTCGCCCCGGCCTGCGGCAGCCGCGTGGTGATGGGGGAATCCGGCTGCCACCGCGATCCCGAGCGGCTCGTCGCGCTGATCCGCCGCCACGAGGTGAACACCCTGCAGTGCGTGCCGACGCTGCTGTCCGTGCTGCTCGGGCTGGAGGAGGTGACGGCGTGCACCTCGCTGCGGGCCGTCTTCTCCGGCGGCGAGGCCCTGCCCCGGCAGCTGGCGGCGGAGTGCGTGGCGACCCTGCCCGCGTGCCGTCTCGTCAACCTCTACGGGCCGACCGAGTGCACGATCAACGCGTCGTCCTACGAGGTCGACCCACACCGGGTCGCCGACGGACCCGATCCGGTCCCTATCGGGTTCCCCGCTGCCGCGACCGAGTACCGCGTACTCGACGCTTCGGGCCGTCCGGTAGCGGAGGGCGTGGTCGGAGAGCTGTACATCAGTGGTGCGCAGGTCGGCCGGGGATACCTGGGACGCCCCGACCTCACCGCCGAGCGGTTCGTCGACGGCGGCCGGACCTTCCGCACCGGCGATCTCGTGCACCACAACGCCGACGGCAGCCTGCAGTTCGTCGGCCGCGCCGACAACCAGGTCAAGGTCCGCGGACACCGCATCGAGCTGGACGAGGTCAGAACGGCGATCGAGGGACACGACTGGATCCGCCATGCCGGGGTCGTCGTCCGGGAGGACCCCCGGACGGGCGTCAGCGATCTCGTGGCCTGCATCGAGCTGAACCCGCGCGAGGCCGCGCTCATGGACCAGGGCAACCACGGGGCCCACCACCGGTCCAAGGCCAGCCGGTTGCAGGTCCGGGCCCAGCTGTCCGCCCCGGGGCTGCGCGCCGACACCGACCTCCGGAACCGTCCGACGATCGGGCTGCCGGGACGGGACGCGCCGGCCCGCGACCGCGCGGCGGCGTTCGGCCGCAAGACCTACCGGTTCTACGAGGGCGAGCCCCTCGACCGGGCCGTCCTCCTCGACGTGCTCGGCCGCCGACCCGAGGTCGCCGGACCCCGCTCCCCCCTGTCGCTGACCCTGGAGGAGCTCGGCGCGCTGCTGCGGCACGTCGCGGCCCACCACTCCGACGAGCGGCTGCTGCCCAAGTACGCCTACCCTTCGCCGGGATCGCTGTACGCCACGCAGATCCACCTCGAGGTCGGTCCGGGTGGACCGGTCCCCCCAGGGACCTACTACCACCATCCCGAACGCCACGAGCTGGTGCTCGTCGGGCGACGTCCGGCCTGGGCGGAACAGGCCGGCATGCGGCTGCACCTGCTCGGGCGTACCGCGGCGATCGCCACGGTGTACCGCAACAACATCCACGAGGTGCTCGAGATCGAGGCCGGACACATCGTCGGGCTGTTCGACGACGTGCTGGCCGGGGTCGGCATCGCCGTGCGGCCGCACGGGCGGGACCCCGGCGAGGGGGGGGGGGGGGGGGGGCCGCCCGCGGCCGCCCGCCCCCCACAACCCGCGCAGCGCCGGCCCCCACCAGCGGCCCCAGCACCGAGGCGCCAGCCCCGCGGGACCGGC
>JAJAZD010000364.1 GCA_026785945.1 Pseudonocardia sp.
CTGGCCGAGCGTCGCGCCCGCGAACAGGCCGCCCGCCGCGAGGAGGAGGCCGCGCGCGTGCAGGCGCAGGCCCAGGAGCGTTCGAAGCGCACGCGCAAGCGGGTCCTCATCGGGGCCGGTGTGACCGTCGGCGTCGTCGCGGTGATCGCCGTGGGGTACGCGGCGGCCCAGCCCGACGAGGAGGTCTCGGCCCAGTGCGTGGACGAGGAGACCAAACTCGTCGTCGACGACTCCAACTGCGTGACCCCCGCGTCGTCGAACGGCAGCTACGCCGGCGGTGCCGGCGGCTTCTACCCGATCTTCATCGGGGGCGGCGGTCGGCAGTACCGGTACGACTACGGGGGCACCGGCGCCATCGGCACGCCCGCCACCGGTGGCACCTCGGTGGTGCCCAAGGAGAGCACGCGGGTCACCACCCCGTCGGGCAAGAGCGTGTCGGGCGGCACGTCGGCGGGCAGCCCGTCGGTGTCCCGCGGCGGACTCGGGGTCAACAACAGCGGTTCCAGCGGCTCGTAGATGGAGCGACGCACGGGGGAGCCCCGGCCGGGCTGGGAGAAGACCGTCCAGGAGCAGGGGATGGTCTACGGTTCCCCGGGCCGCGGCCGGGGCGGTGCACCGCGCCCGTACTGGGACGAGTCGGTGCACTACGTCTTCGCCATGGACGAGGTCCTGTCGCTGGAGGCCGACGTCGAGGTGTTGCACTCGATGTGTCTGGCGGCCGTCGACCACGTCGTGACGACCGAGCGGTTCCGCGACTTCGCGCTGCCCGAGTGGGCCTGGGAGGGCGTCGCGGCCTCGTGGCGCCGCAACGACCCCTACATCTACGGGCGCTTCGACCTGCGCTACGACGGCGGTGGCCCGGCCAAGCTGCTGGAGTACAACGCCGACACGCCCACCACGCTGCTCGAGGCGTCGATCCTGCAGTGGAACTGGTTGAAGGACACCCACGAGGGCGACGACCAGTGGAACTCCCTGCACGAGAAGCTCGTGGAGCGCTGGGTGGAGTTGAAGGCACGGCTGCCCGGCGACGACGTCTACTTCACGTGGTCGGGCGCCGACTCGACGGGCGAGGACCACGTCACCGTCGGCTACCTGCAGGAGACCGCCGCCGAGGCGGGCCTCACCACCGTCGGGCTCGCGATCGAGGACATCGGCTGGGACGCCGCGCTCGACCGCTTCGTCGACCTCGAGGAGGCGCCGATGGCAGCGGTGTTCAAGCTCTACCCGTGGGAGTGGGTGCTCGGCGACGACTTCGGCAAGCACGTCCTGCGCAGCCTCCCCGAGACGCTGTGGGTCGAGCCGCTGTGGAAGACGCTGTTGTCGAACAAGGCCCTGCTCGCCGTGCTGTGGGAGATGTACCCGGGCCACCCGAACCTGCTGCCGGCCTTCCTCGACCAGCCGGGCCTGCTCACCGAGTACGTCCGCAAGCCCCGGCTGGGCCGTGAGGGCGCCAACATCTCCATCGTCTCGCCCGGCAGCGAGCACGAGACGGGTGGCGTGTACGGCGAGGAGGGCTACGTCTACCAGCTCTTCGACCCGCTGCCCGAGTTCGACGGCCACCGTCCCGCGCTGGGCGCCTGGATCGTCGGCGACACCGCGGCCGGCCTGGGCATCCGCGAGACCGTCGGGCTCGTGACCGACGACGGCGCCGCGTTCGTCCCCCACCTCATTCCGGAATCCTGACCCGCTCCCCTGGAGGATGTGTCGTGACCCCACCCGTGACCAGTGTTGCCCTGATCAACCCGGGCTTCCTGTCCGTGATCGGCAGCGGGATCGGTGCGATCCTGCTCTACGCCGTGCTCGGGGTCCTCCTCATGCTGCTCGGCTTCTACGCCGTGGACCTGACCACTCCCGGCAAGCTCAACCGCATGGTCCGCGACGGCCTGCCCAACGCCGTCATCGTCACGGCCGCGGGCATGGTGAGCATGGCGTTCATCGTGGTGGTGGCGATCTACACCTCGGTCGGCACGCTCACCGAGGGGCTGCTCGCGTCGCTGATCTTCGGCCTGGTCGGGATCATCGCTCAGGTCGGCGGGGTGCGGCTGCTGGAGTGGGTCACCGGCATCGACATCGGTTCCGTTCTCACGGCCGACCGCGTCCGCCCGCAGGCGTTCGTCGTCTCGGCGGCGCACGTGGCACTGGGCCTCGTGGTGGCGGCGGCGATCCTCTGACCCGGTAACGGTGCCGACCTGGCCCGGTCGACGGCGTCGGAGGCCTCCAGGTCATCCGGGTCCGACATTGACCCTCGACCATGTCGAGACGGGAGCCTCCGGACATGGAGAGCTTGCGCGGGATCGGGCAGATGTCGCGGGAGTCGGGGCTGACGGTCAGCGCGCTGCGGTTCTACGACGCCGCCGGCGTGCTGGACCCGGCCGTGGTCGACCGGCACAACGGGTACCGCTTCTACGCCCCCGACCAGCTCGCGGTCGCGCGGCTGGTCGCGGTGCTGCGGCGGGTGGGCATGCCACTGGCCGGGATCCGTCGCGTGCTGGCCGTCCGGCACGACCCCGACGCGGTGGACGCGCTGGCGCCGGCCGACCGGCTCACCGACCTCGCCGACGGCCCGGTGACCATCACCGTCGACGGTGGCGACCTCACGGCCCGCTCCGGGCCCGTCATCGTCCGGAGCACCGTGGTCGACGGGGCGTTCCCCGACTACCGACGCCTCCTGCGCGCCGCCGGCGACGGCATCCCGGTCGACGTCGCCCGGGTGCGGGCCGCGGACACCCGCGAGATGCGGCGCGCGCAGGACGGCGCGAACTACCGGCTCGCCGTCATGCACGTGGATGCGGACGGGCAGTTGCAGATCGGGGCCGAGGCCGGGCACGGCGGCGTCGGGGTCAACGCCGAGTTCCTGCTGCAGGCGCTCGACGCGGGCGGGCCCGGCCAGCTGATGCTCGAGCTCGACGGACCGATCGCACCCGTGGTCGTCCGGTCGGCGGGGTCCGTGTCGCTGCTGATGCCGGTCCGCCTCGATCGGGGCCACCCGTAGGCTGGGCACCGTGCAGGCTCCCCGATTGGTCGCCACGGACGTCGACGGCACGCTGCTCGACCCGCACGAGCAGGTCACCCCCCGCGCCTTCGCCGTGATCGGCAGGCTCGCCGCGGCCGGGGTCGGGTTCGTGCTGGCCACGGGCCGTCCGCCACGGTGGATCCCGCCGATCGTGGCGCAGCTCGGTGGTCCGGACGTCGCGCGTCTCGCGGTGTGCGCCAACGGCGGAGTGCTCTACGACGTCGCCGCGGACCGCGTGCTCTGGGCCCGCACCCTCGACCCCGCCACGCTGGCCGAGCTCGCCGCGGCGGCCACCGAGACGCTGCCCGGGTGCGGGCTCGCGGTGGAGCGCGTCGGCGCCGGTGCCGACGGCGCGTTCCTCGCCGAGCCGGGCTACCTCCACGCCTGGCCGGATGCCGACAACGGCATCGCGACCCGTTCGGAGCTCCTCGCGCAGCCGGCGGTCAAGCTGCTCGTCCGGTGCCCGGAACTGACCAGCGACGCGATGGTCGCCGCGCTGACGCCGGCGCTGGGCGACACCGCCGACGTGACGTTCTCCCACTCGCGCGGCCTGGTGGAGCTCGCCTCGCCGCGCGTCACGAAGGCCACCGGGCTCGCCGAGGTCGTCGAGGGGCTGGGCGTGGCCGCGGCCGACGTGGTCGCGTTCGGTGACATGCCCAATGACCTGGAGATGTTGCGCTGGGCCGGTCACGGCGTGGCGATGGGCAATGCGCATCCCACACTGCTGGAGGTGGCCGACGAGGTCACCGCCAGCAACGCCGACGACGGGCTCGCGCTGGTCCTCGAACGGTGGTTCTGACCGGTACCCTCGCCCGAGGTAACGGGTGGCCGCGCGTAGCATCAGGTCTACCGCGCAACCGAGCAACAGGCCCCGAGCCCGTCGCCGCCGTACTGGAGGCCCTTCCCCCTTGGCCGAGCTCCTCGAGCGTCCCGCGCCCATCCCGGTGGCCCCACCGCCACCGATGCCGGGTGTGGAGATCCGCCTGCTTGAAGGAGTCCAGGGCGCGCTGGCCGCGGCCCCGGTCGTGCGGGTCGCGCGCGGGATGTCGCTGTTCGGCGAGCACGCGGCCGGTTGGCTCGCACTCGGCGCGATCGGCGCAGCGCTGGACCGGGGGCGTCGCGGTGAGTGGGTCGCCGCAACCGCGACGGTGGCCCTGGCGCACGGCGCGTCCATCGCGGTCAAGCGGGTCGTACGCAGGCCCCGTCCCGACGACCCCCGCGTACGGGTACTGGCGGGCACGCCCAGCCGGTTGAGCTTCCCGTCCGCCCACGCCACGTCCACCACCGCGGCCGCGGTGCTGTTCGGTGGCCTCACCCGTGTGCCGCTCGCGGCCGTGCTCGTGCCGCCCATGGCGCTCTCGCGGCTCGTGCTCGGCGTGCACTACCCCAGCGACGTGATCGCGGGTGCCGCACTGGGTGCCCTCGTCGCGACAGCCGGGCGTCGGGTGTCCGCCGCGGCCCGCCGCGTCCGGGGCGCTTCCCGGAAGGGGAACCGATGACCAGAACCGACGTACCGACAGAGGCCGAGGCCCCGCCGCAGCGCACGCCGGTGGGGGTCCTCCGCGGCGTGGTCAGGACCATGCGGCCCCGGCAATGGGTGAAGAACGTCCTGGTGCTGGCCGCGCCGTTCGCCGCCGGTGACCTGCTCACCGGCGGCATCGTGGTGAACCTCGCCCTGGCGTTCGTGGCGTTCTCGCTGGCGGCGTCGGGGGTGTACCTCGTCAACGACGCCAAGGACGTCGAGGCCGACCGCGTCCACCCCACCAAGCGCAATCGCCCGATCGCGGCGGGTATCGTGCCGGCCCGCCTCGCGATGGTCGTCGCGGTGGTACTGCTGGTCGGGTCGCTCGCGGTGAGCCTGCTGGCGAGCGCGGAGCTGCTGATCGTCCTGGCCGTCTACATCGCCGTGCAGCTCGCGTACTGCTTCGGGCTCAAGCACCAGCCGGTGCTCGACATCTGCATCGTCGCGTCGGGCTTCCTGCTCCGGGCGATCGCCGGCGGCGCGGCCACCGGCATCCCGCTCTCGCAGTGGTTCCTGCTCTCCGCCGGGTTCGGCTCGCTGTTCATGGTGGCGGGCAAACGCTACGCCGAGATGATGCTCGCCGAGCACACCGGCGCGAAGATCCGCAAGTCGCTGGAGAGCTATTCGGCGTCGTACCTGCGGTTCGTCTGGGCCCTGTCGGCCACCGTGCTGATCATGACGTACTGCCTGTGGGCGTTCGAGATCCGCGAGGCCCAGCACAACACGGTCTGGTCGGTCATCTCCATCGTCCCGTTCGTGGTGGCGGTGCTGCGCTACTCGGTGGACGTCGACAGCGGCAACGGCGGCGAGCCGGAGGAGATCGCGCTGGGCGACCGCGTGCTGCAGGTCCTCGCGCTCGCCTGGATCGGCACGCTGACGCTCGCGGTGTACGTGTGAAGGGCATCATCCTGGCCGGCGGTTCCGGTACCCGGTTGCATCCGATCACCCGTGCGGTGTCCAAGCAGTTGCTCCCGGTGTACGACAAGCCGATGGTCTACTACCCGCTCTCGGTGCTGATGCTGGCCGGGATCCGGGAGATCCTGCTGATCTCGACGCCGCACGACCTGCCGATGTTCCGCCGCCTGCTCGGCACGGGCGAGGAGCTGGGGCTGCACATCGACTACGCCGAGCAGGCGCAGCCGAACGGGCTGGCCGAGGCGTTCGTGATCGGGGCCGATCACGTGGGGGCCGACGCCGCCGCGCTGGTGCTGGGCGACAACATCTTCCACGGCCCCGGCTTCTCCGGGTCCCTCACGACCGCGATGGCCGACATCGCCGGAGGCCGCGCCGGGTGCGTCCTGTTCGGGTACCCGGTGCGCGACCCTCAGCGGTACGGGGTGGCCGAGGCCGACGCGAGCGGCCGGCTGCTGTCGATCGAGGAGAAGCCCGCTGTGCCGCGGTCCAACCGCGCGGTCACCGGCCTCTACTTCTACGACAACGACGTCGTCGAGATCGCCCGCGGGCTGACGCCGTCGGCGCGCGGCGAGCTGGAGATCACCGACGTCAACCGCGCCTACCTCGAGCGGGGCACCGCGCAGCTGGTCGATCTCGGACGCGGTTTCGCCTGGCTCGACACCGGCACGCACGAGTCGCTGCTGGAGGCGGGGGAGTACGTGCGCGTGCTGGAGAACCGGCAGGGCATCCGGATCGCGTGCCTCGAGGAGATCGCGATGCGCATGGGCTTCATCGAGCCGGCCGCCTGCTACGCCCTCGGGGAACTCCAGGCGAAGTCGGGATACGGCGAGTACGTCATGGACGTGGCGAAATCGTTCGCCCCGAGCATCTGAAGGAGTCGTGGTGCGGGTTGTCGTCACCGGAGGTGCCGGCTTCATCGGGTCGCACTACGTGCGGTCGCTGCTGGCGGGTGCCTACCCGGCGTTCGCGGGTGCGGACGTCGTGGTGCTGGACCTGCTGACCTATGCGGGGACGCTGTCGAACCTGGCGGGCTGCGATCCGGCACCGCGGTTCGTCCGGGGCGACATCCGCGACCCCGCCACGGTGGCGGAGGTGATGACGGGCACCGACGTCGTGGTGCACTTCGCCGCCGAGTCCCATGTCGACCGCTCGATCACCGGTGCGGCCGACTTCGTCTCCACCAACGTCCTCGGCACGCAGGTGCTGCTGCAGGCGGCGCTGGACGCGAAGGTGTCGCGGTTCGTGCACGTGTCCACCGACGAGGTGTACGGGTCGATCGATGAGGGCGCCTGGACCGAGGACCACCCGCTGGAGCCCAACTCGCCGTACTCGGCGTCGAAGGCGTCCTCGGACCTGCTCGCGCGGTCCTACCACCGCACCCACGGCCTGCCGGTGTGCATCACCCGCTGCTCCAACAACTACGGGCCGCACCAGTTCCCGGAGAAGGTCATCCCGCTGTTCGTCTCCAACCTGCTCGACGGCGCGAAGGTGCCGCTCTACGGCGACGGCCTCAACGTGCGCGACTGGCTGCACGTCGACGACCACTGCGCCGGCATCCAACTCGTGGCCGAGAAGGGCCGTGACGGCGAGGTCTACAACATCGGCGGCGGCACGGAGCTGACCAACCGGGACCTGACCTACCGGCTGCTCGCCGCCGTCGGGGCCGACGAGTCGATGATCGAGCCGGTCGCGGACCGCCTGGGCCACGACCGCCGCTACTCGGTGGACTGGTCCAAGATCGCCGGGGAGCTCGGCTACGCGCCGCAGGTGCCGTTCGAGCAGGGCCTGGCCGCCACCGTGGCGTGGTACCGCGACAACCGCGCGTGGTGGGAGCCGCTCAAGGGGTGAGGGCGGCCGGCGCACCAGGGACGTCGAGCGTCTTGCCCGAGCCGGTGATCAGGCGCGGACGAAGGCGGCGAGCTGCTCGCGCCAGTCGGGCAGCGCGACGCCGGCCTCGGCCGCGCGTGTCAGGTCCAGCACGCTGTTGAGCGGGCGGTGCGCGGCGAGGGGCTTGTCCGCGAAGTAGTCGGCGGTGGTGGTGCGCCCGACCGCCAGCTCGGGATGTCCCGACAGGTCGTAGACCAGGCGGGCGACGTCGGCCCACGAGGCGGGTTCGCCGCCCCCGGTGACGTGGTAGGTGCCGAACGGGGCCTGGCCGGTGACCAGGTGCACGATCGCCTCCGCGAGGTCGGTGGCGAAGGTGAGCCGGCCGATCTGGTCGGCCACCACCGTGGGCTCCACGCCCTCGGCCGCGAGGGCAAGCATGGTGCGCACGAAGTTGCGGCCCTCGCCGACCACCCACGTCGGGCGGAGGATGTAGTGCCGCGGCGCTACGCGGACCGCGAGATCACCCCCGGCCTTCGACGCGCCGTAGGCCGACAGGGGCGCGATCGGCGCGTCCTCCGCGTACGGCGCGGGGGACGCGCCGTCGAAGACGTACTCGCTGGACAAGTGCACCATCGTCAGCCCGTGGTCGCGGGCGATGTGCGCCAGCGCCGCCGGGCCCGACGCGTTGGCCCGCCACGCGGCGCGGCGGCCGTCGGGAGTCTGCGCCCCGTTCACGTCGGTGAAGGCGGCCGCGTTGATCATGATGTCGTAGGACGCCCAGTCGAGCTCGGCCGGCGCCGAGATGTCGAACTCGGCCCGGCCCGGGGCCGAGGCGCCGGGCAGCGCCGCGACCAGCGCGCGGCCGACCTGCCCGCCGGCGCCGAGGATCAGTGCCCGCACCGTCACACGACCATCGGGGTCAGCTCGGCGAGTGGCCGGTGGCCGCGGTCCTTGTCCGAGCGGATCGCCGCGGCCTCCTCGATGGGCCAGTCGATACCCAGCTCCGGGTCGTAGGCCTGCAGGAGCGTGTAGGACGCGTCCGGGGACCAGTGCTCGTCGACGAGGTAGGTGTAGACGACGTCGGGCGTCAACGTCTGGTAGGAGTTCCCGCACCCGCGAGGCACGAAGATCGCGTTGCCGGGGTGCAGCTCGAAGGTCTCCGACAGCCCGAACGTGGGACCGGCCCGCAGGTCGACGATCGCGGCGAACGCCCGGCCGTGGGCGAGGGAGATGTACTTGTCCCACGGCTCGGCGTGGACGCCGCGGGTCACCCCGACCTCGGCGTTGAACGAGACGTTGTTCTGCACCACCTCGAACGGCGGGAAACCCTGCGCCTCCAGCTTGGCGCGCTGGAAGCCCTCCTTGAACCAGCCGCGGCCGTCGGAGTGCAGGACGAGGTCGATGCGCAGCAGGCCGGGGATCGAGGTCTCCTCGACGACGAGCGCACTCACGACGTGCGCTCCGCCGCAGTCAGCGTGCGTACCCACTCCAGCGTCGTCCGCAGTCCGGCGGTGAGCCCGGTCGCAGCGGAGAGGCCCAGCTCGTCGCCCGCGCCCGCCCCCGGGAGGCGAAAGCGCCGCCCCACCCCCCCCCGGGCCGGCCGGCACGCCCGCGCGAAGGCCCCCGGGTCCCCCCCCCCCCCCTCCCCCCCCGCGGGGCTGAGGGTGCGCACCTCGACCGC
>JAJAZD010000365.1 GCA_026785945.1 Pseudonocardia sp.
CTCCCAGACCGCGTCCGGGTCTCCCGACCCGGCCGCCCGACCCCGGGGCCCGGGGGGCGCCCGCGGGGCCCGGGGGGGGGGGGGGGGGCCGCGCCCCCCCCGGGGGGGGGGGCCCCGGGGCGGGCCCCGCCGGGGCCCCGGGTCGGGCGGCCGGGGCGGGAGACCCGGACGCGGTCTGGGAGTTCGTCGTTCAGGACACCAGGCCGCGGCGGAAGCCGTGAGCCACCGCCTGGGCGCGGTCCCGGACCCCGAGCTTGCGGAAGAGCCGGCGGGCATGGGTCTTCACCGTGTCCTCGGACAGGTAGAGCTCCCGCCCGATCTGCCCGTTGCTCTTGCCCTGGCTCATGCCGCGCAGAACCTGGAGTTCACGCTCGGTGAGCTGAACCCCTGGATCGGTGGGCGCCCGCGGCGCGGGCACCGCCGTGCTGGCGAGGGTGTGCGCGAGTGCGGCCACCAACTCCGGACGGGAGGCGTCCCAGCGGAGATAGCCCCGGGCCCCGCCCGCGATAGCGGCCGCGATGCTGCCGGCGTCGTCAGGGGCACCGAACACGATGACGTTGGCCTGCGGGTGGGCAGCGACGAGCCGCCGCGTGGCCTCGACCCCGGTGGGCACCGCGCGCTGGGTGCCGACCAGGACGACGTCCACGGGCTGCCGGGAGAACCGGGTCAGCAACTCGTCCCCGTGTGCCACGCAATCGATCCGGTGCACTCCCGGCACCGCGGACATCACGCGGGTGAGCCCTTCGCGGACGCTACGACGATCGTCGCAGATGAGTACCGTCGTCACGACGAATCCTTCCTGCAGGTTCCTGCAGCCGGGTGATGTGTCACCCCCCGCATCGGCGGGTGACAGGCCCACCTTGACACGATCGGGGCCGTGATGTGCCCCCCATTCGGGGGCGATGCGCCGAGTGGCGCTCGTCATGTGGGTTACTGATCTCCGAATGGAGTAGTGACGTTACCCCACGACGCCACGGAACCCACGGCGACTCCCCCAACAGGCGCCTGCCGACCGGGTCACTCCTCTGGCGGACGACGCTTATCGTGGCCGTTGCGGCGTGTCGTCGGTGCGTCACGTCAGCGAGCGTGTCGTTTGCCGATCTCTGGGCCGAACGTGTCGGCCCGGTGAGATCTGCTGCGGCGAGCAGGCACGGCCAGTGCAGAGGGAGCAACCCGGGCAGGCACCGGTCCGCCACCGCGTCGAGCTCGACGACACCCGCGGCCGGACGGATCTCACCGGCGGCCGCCCGCGCCACCGCGAGCACGATCCGGGACCTGAGCACGTGCCGCACCGATCCGGCGGATTCTGCCTCGGCGAGGGCCGCGGACGCGGGCGCCACGGCCTCGGCCGACCGGCCGGCCATCAGGGCCGGCTCGGCGCGCACCCAGCCCAGCCGTACCCGTGGCCGCCACGACGGATGCCCGACCGCGGCTGCGGTCGCGGCGTCGAGCAGCCGGTGAGCGGGCACCGGGGCCGCGAGGCCGAGGGCATCAGCGGCCAGGCCCACCAGCGCGTCGATCCGGGCGGCCCACGGGTCCGTGCCGTTCGCATCGGGCGGGGACACGGGGGCCGCGGCGGCGAGCCGCAGGCCGAGGGCGTCGTCCCGGCGGGCGGCGGCGTGCCCGCCGAGCATCCCCGCCCGGACGTGAACGGGTACGTGCGGCAGCGCCCCGAACGCGACCGCCCGGACGTCCGGCTCCGGCACGGGCCGGGACGGTGGTCGCCGCAGACCCGCCATCGATCACGCCGGCGACGCGGCACTGATCGCCTCGGCGGCACCGGCCAGCGACTCCAGGCGGACGGTGCGCATCGGGAGGTCCACCCCGTCCCACCCCGGCCCGGCAACGAACGTGCGGAACCTCGGCCGGGTGCGGGGCAGCAACCGCAGCACCCCCGGGTCGGCCGTCGCCGGCATCTGGGACCACAGCACCACGGCGACGGGGGCGGTACGCCGGATGGCCGAGGCCAGGGCGGCGACCGGCAGGTTCGACCCCAACGAGCGCGACGGCACGTGACGCTCGCCCAGCGCGGCGGCCAGCACGACCAGCGGCAGGGTGTGCTGCTCCTCCGGCATGCCGACGAGCAGTACGGGCCGCAGGCCGGACGCCAGTGGCACCGTCGTGGCGTGGGTCCCGAACACCCTGATCACACACTCGCTGAGCATGTGCTCGATCTCGATACCCGCTCCCGTGTAGGCCCACCGCTGCGCGACGGCGGCCAGCACGGGGCGCGCGACGTCGTCCCAGGTGGCTTGCACGCCCTGCGCGGCGATCGACTCGACGAGCAGCGTGCGGGCCTCGGAGTCGTCGAGCGCGAGTGCGGCGCGGCCGAGATCTCGCGCCCGGAGGCCGGCTCCGGCCAGGCGCAGCACCCGGCCCCCGACGCGGACGCGCGCCCCGGGCTCCCCGATGCCGTCGGCCGGCGCGAGCAGGGGCCCGCCCTCCCCGTCCGGCCCGCCGTCCCCGTCCGGGATCGAGCCGTCCGGGACGGCCGCCCCGGTCGGCCCGATCCCGCCGAGATCGTCGTCGGCGCTCCTACCACCGGGCGGGACCAGAGCGCGGGGCCGGTCCGGCGGGTCGGCGTCGGGCCGGGGCAGGCGCGCGTCGAGTGCGTACCGGGCGGCCTCGGCGGGACCGGCCCCCCGGACCAGCGCGTGCTGCATCAGTTCGAGGCGCGCCATGTCGCCGGTCGAGTAACGGCGGTGACGGCCCGGCGCGTGATCGGTGGGCCCGATGCCGTAGCGGCGATCCCAGGTTCGCAGGGTCGCGGGGGCGATCCCGAGCCGGCGCGCGACGGCGGCGACGCCGAGCCGGGGCCCGTCGCCGCCCGGGGTCGGGGTCCCGGCATCCACCAGGGCTTCCTCCCCGGTGGGTGGCCCGTCGAGGGCTGCCGCGTCGTCGGCGCCGTCGCGGGGCGGCCCGGGTCGATGCGGCCCGGAGGTTGCCGCTGACGGTTCGGGCTGCATCGCTCCATCGTGGGGTGCGGCGACACTGCGAGCAAGCCGCCACGTCTCGTCCGGGGTGTTTGTCGCCACGACACTTGAACAAGGTTTGGCGCGGTTCTATGGTGGCTATATCAACGCCGTCTGAGGGTTGCGACAACAGGCAGGGTGGTCAGCGTGGCGGACACCAGGAGGCTTCCGGTCCCGGTCACGGATATCTGGGACTGGCAGATGCGGGGCGCGTGCCGCGGTATGGACAGCGGCTTCTTCTTCCACCCGGAAGGCGAGCGTGGTCCCGCCCGGGCAAACCGGGAGGCTCGCGCCAAGGAGGTGTGCGAGAGCTGCCCGGTGATGGAGCAGTGCCGACGGCACGCCCTGTCGGTGCAGGAACCTTACGGGGTGTGGGGTGGGCTCTCGGAGTCCGAGCGTGACGAGTTGCTCCGTGGCCGCGACCGCACGCTGCGCATGTCCGGCCCGACGGCGATGGCGACGGGCTGACGCTCTCGTCGCCGCATGATCGCCGGGAGCGGCGCGGAGCACCGCTTCGCTCCCGTGCGGACGGCGGCGGGCCGTCCCTTCGGGGCAGGCCCGCCGCCGCAGTTCCGCACAGCTCAGTAGTGGATCAGTGCCCGTGCCCGTGTCCGCCACCGGCCGGTGCGGCCTGGTGCTCGGGCTTGTCGACGACGGCACTCTCGGTGGTGAGCACCATCCGTACGATCGACGCCGCGTTGACCAATGCGGACTTGGTGACCTTGACCGGGTCGACGACCCCGTCGGCCATCAGGTCGCCGTAGGTGAGGGTCGCGGCGTTGAAGCCGTGGCCCCACTCCTGGTCGGAGACCTTGCCCACGACGACAGCGCCTTCGAGACCGCCGTTGGCCGCGATCCAGAACAGCGGCGCCGAGAGCGCCTTGCGCACGATCGACACGCCGGTGGCCTCGTCGCCGACGAGGCCGAGGCCGCCGTCGAGCTCCTTGGCCGCGTGCACCAGCGCGGAACCGCCGCCGGGCACGATGCCCTCCTCGACCGCGGCCCGGGTGGCCGACACCGCGTCCTCGATGCGGTGCTTGCGCTCCTTGAGCGCGGTCTCGGTGGCGGCACCGACCTTGATGACGGCCACCCCGCCGGACAGCTTGGCGAGGCGCTCCTGCAGCTTCTCGCGGTCCCAGTCCGAGTCCGAGGACTCGATCTCGGACTTGAGCTGCGCGATCCGGCCCTGCACCTCGTCGGTCGTGCCGCCGCCCTCGACGAGGGTGGTGGCGTCCTTCGTGATCACCGCACGACGGACCTTGCCCAGCAGCTCCAGCCCGGCGTCGGACAGCTTGAGTCCGACCTCCGGGTTGATGACCGTGCCACCGGTGGCGACCGCGAGGTCGTCCATGAAGGCCTTGCGGCGGTCGCCGAAGAACGGCGACTTGACCGCGGCGACCTTGACCGTCTTGCGGATGGAGTTGACGACGAGCGTGGAGAGCGCCTCGCCCTCGAGGTCCTCGGCGACGATCAGCAGCGGCTTGCCCTCGGCGAGGACCTTCTCCAGCAGCGGGAGGAGGTCGGCGATCGCGCCGATCTTGTCGCGGTGCAGCAGGACGTAGGCGTCCTCCAGGACGGCCTCCATCGACTCCGCGTCGGTCACGAAGTACGGCGAGAGGTAGCCCTTGTCGAACTGCAGGCCCTCGGTGATCTCCAGCTCGGTGGCGAGCGTGGAGCCCTCCTCGATGGTGATCACACCGTCCTTGCCGACGGCCTTGAGCGCCTCGCTGATCAGGTCGCCGATCTCCCGCTCGCGGGACGCGATCGTGCCGACCTGCGCGATGTGCTCCTTGTCGTCGACCGGGATCGCGTGCGCCGCGAGGATCTCGGCGACCTTCTCCGCGGCCACGGCGATGCCCCGGCCCAGCGCGGTCGGGTTGGCACCGGCGGTGACGTTGCGCAGGCCCGCGGCCACCATGGCCTGGGCGAGCACGGTGGCGGTGGTGGTTCCGTCCCCCGCGACGTCGTTGGTCTTGGTGGCGACGGTCTTCGCGAGCTGCGCGCCCAGGTTCTCGAACGGGTCCTCGAGGTCGATCTCACGGGCGATGGTCACGCCGTCGTTCGTGACGGTGGGCCCACCGAACTTCTTGTCCAGCACCACGTGACGTCCACGCGGGCCAAGGGTCACCTTGACCGCGTCGGCCAGCTGGTTGACCCCGCGCTCGAGCGCGCGACGCGTCGTCTCGTCGAAGCTGATCTGCTTCGCCATTCTTGCCTCTCCTGGGGTTCTCGCTCGGGAAAAACGCCGGCCCCGGCGGCCCGTGGTTCGACGGACCACCGGGGCGGCGGCTAGTGCGGGTGGAGCTCGATCAGTTGACGACCGCGAGCACGTCGCGGGCGGAGAGGATGAGGTACTCCTCGCCGTTGTACTTGACCTCGGTGCCGCCGTACTTCGAGTAGATGACGACGTCGCCGACGGTCACGTCCAGCGGGACGCGGTTGCCGTTGTCGTCGATCCGGCCGGGACCCACGGCCAGGACCTTGCCCTCCTGGGGCTTCTCCTTGGCGGTGTCCGGGATGACGATGCCGGACGCGGTGGTGGTCTCCGCCTCGCTGGCCTGGACGACGATCTTGTCCTCGAGCGGCTTGATGTTCGCCACCTGATGACCTCCCCTTCCTGGGGTGCTTACCTGGTCTGCGTGCATTCTGTTCAGTAGCAGACAGCCCTCGGGCGTCCCGTCGTCGCGGGTGCCGGAACGTCGTCGCCGGGCTGTGCGATTGGCACTCTACTCATGAGAGTGCCAATCGTTCAACGGTGACCCGGTCCGTGTCACCGCTGCGTGGCTCGGGCCAGGTAGGCCGACGGGGTCGTGCCCACCACGGCGCGGAAGTCGCGGCAGAAGTGGGCCTGGTCGAACCAGCCCAGCGACGCGGCCAGCCCCGCCAGGTCGTCCTCGCCGGCGTCGAGCGCCGCGACGGCGTCATGCATCCGGTATCGGGCGAGCACCGCCTTCGGCCCCACACCGACGTAGGACGCGAAGAGCCGCTGCAGGGCACGCACGCCCACACCCGCCCCCGCCGCGGCCTGTTCCACCCGCACGATCGTGCGGTCGTGCAGCATCTGTCCGAGCACGTCGAGCAGGGCGAGGTAGGTGACGTCGGGCTCGACCGCGGCCGGGACGAGGGCGGCGTCGAGCGCGGCCGCGCACGCGCTGTCGTCGTCGTGGGCCGACACGGCCGCCAGCAGCTTCCCGGGGTCGCAGCCCAGCTCGTCCCGCAACGCCACGATCGTGCCCGGAGCCGGTGGTCGTCCGGTGAGCGCGGTCCACCCGCCCGGACGGAACTTCGCGGCGGTGACCCGTCCACGACCGGCGAGGTCGACGACGAACCGGCGGGCCACCACACCGTGGACCAGGACGGCGGGCATCGCCGAGCCGAACCGCGGGCGGTCGCCGTACTCCACCGAGACGTTGACGGCCGGATGGCTGAGCACCTCCGAGCGGTAGGGCGGGGCGCCGGTACGGTCCCAGCGCACCGACCAGTACCGCTCGACGAACGGCCACAGACCCGGATCGACGGGGTGGTCCCGGCGCAGGTCGGCCAGCCGGGCGGTCTCCTCGGGCCGCAGCACGCCCTTCGTGGTGGCGGTGCGACCCGGGTCGGTCGCGTTCGTCCAAGACGGCACGGTGCCAGCCTAGGCACGCTCACCGACATGACGATCCGCAACGGCACTCCCGACGGCTACACCACGCTGACCCCGTTCCTCGTCTGCCGCCCGGCGGCCCAGGCGATCACCTTCTACGAGACTGTGTTCGGCGCGCGGACGGTGCAGCGCATGGACGGCCCGGACGGCACCGTGCCCCACGCCGAGCTGGACTTCGGACAGGGCCGGCTGCAGCTCGGCGACCCGAACGAGGAGTACGACCTCGTCGCGCCCGGCGGGAGCGGCCCGGCGAGCCAGTCCACCTGCGTCTACGTGCCCGACGTCGACGCGGTGTTCGCGATGGCGGTGCAGCACGGCGCCACGGTGCGGGAGAAGCCCGACACGTTCGTCACCGGCGACCGGTTCGCCTCGGTGATCGACCCCTTCGGCCACCGCTGGGCGATCATGACACGCGTCGAGGACGTGAGCCCCGAGGAGGCGCAGCGGCGCCTGGCCGAGTGGGCGGCGACGCAGGACTGAGGCCGGCGACGCACCGCGCCGTCGTGATGTCGCCGTCGTGATGTCGCCGTCGTGCGTGCTGCGGCACCAACGGGCTCGGACCGGGTCGGCGTACGCTTCGCCGTGTGTGATCCCGGGCGCCGGCGCACCGGCCGGACGGAGGCTGCACCGCGTGGTTCGAGAGGTCCCCACCGCCCGCTTCCCGCGCCGCAGTGTCCTGATCTCCGGGCTCACCGCATCGGCCGCCCTGGCGCTGTCCGCGTCCACCCTGTCCGCCTCCGCACCGCAGGCCACCACCCGACGCGGCGACCCGTTCACCCTCGGCGTCGCGTCCGGGGAACCCTCGCCCGACGGCATGGTCCTGTGGACGCGCCTGGCGCCTGACCCGCTCGCCGACGACGGCCTGGGCGGGATGGGCGACCGGCGCACCGACGTAGAGTGGGAACTGGCCGGCGACGAGGGGTTCCGGCGGATCGTGCGCCGCGACGTCGAGACGACCGGGCCGGAGCTGGGGCACAGCGTTCACGTGGAGCTCACCGGGCTCGACGCGGGCCGCGAGTACTTCTACCGGTTCCGCGCGCGCGGAAGGCTCTCCCCCGCGGGCCGGACGCGAACCTCGCCGCCGCCGCCGGAGATGCGGTCGCTGACCATGTGTCTCACCTCCTGCGCGCAGTACGAGCACGGCTGGTTCACCGCATACGCCCGGCTCGCCGAGGAGGAACCCGACCTCGTCCTGCACCTGGGCGACTACCAGTACGAGCACGCGGCCGGGATGTACCTGGCGCCCGAGGGCAACGTCCGCGCCCACGTCGGCCCCGAGACCGGGACGCTGGCGAACTACCGGCAGCGGTACGCCCAGTACAAGACCGACCTCGACCTGCAGGCCGCGCACGCCGTCGCACCATGGCTGGTGGTCCTCGACGACCACGAGGTCGACAACAACTGGGCCGACGAATCGCCGGAGGACGGCCGCCACGACTTCCTCGCCCGGCGCGCCGCCGCGCTGCGGGCGTACTGGGAGAACATGCCGCTGCGCGCCGCGCAGCGCCCCGACGGCATCGACATGGCGCTCTACCGCCGTGCCGGCTGGGGTGCGATGGTGAAGTTCCACATGCTCGACACCCGCCAGTACCGCAGCGACCAGCCCTGCGGCGACCGCCTCGTCCCCGACTGCGCCGAAAGCGCCGACCCGGCCCGCTCACTACCCGGCTCGACCCAGGAACAGTGGCTCGCCGACGGGTTCCGCAGCTCCCGCGCCCGCTGGGACGTGCTGGGCCAGCAGGTGTTCTTCTCCAAGATCGACCTCGTCGCAGGCGCCGAGCGCGGTTTCAACCCCGACTCCTGGGACGGCACGCCCGCCTCCCGCGACCGGGTCGTCGACTCCTGGCGCGACGCCGGGACCCGCAACGTCGTCGTGCTCACCGGGGACATGCACGAGCACTGGGCCGGCGACGTCCCCGCCCGGTTCGACGACCCGGCCTCCCCTGTCGTCGCCACCGAACTGGTGACCAGCTCGATCAGCTCCGGGGGCGACGGCTCACCGGGCGGGACCGACACCTACCTGGCCGACAACCCGCACATCCACTACTACGAGAACCGTCGCGGCTACGTCCGCACCCGGTTCACCGCGGGCGAGATCACCGCGGACTTCCGCGTGCTCCCGTACGTCACCCGGCCCGGCGCACCTGTCGAGACCCGCGCCACCTTCGTCGTCGAAGACCGGTCCCCGGGCCTGAACCCGGCCTGACCGACCCTCCCGCCCCCCACCGAGCACACTCAGCCGGGCACCCCCAACCGCGCACACTCAGCGGACCAGGATCTCGGTGACCGCCAGTGACGAGTCTGCCGGGATGTCCAGGGCGCTCGGGGGCGCGCCGGCCGTCAGCAGGTGCGCGCCCAGCGCCGCCACCATCGCGCCGTTGTCGGTGCACAGGCCCGGACGCGGGACACGCAGCGCGATCCCGGCGGCGGCGCAGCGTTCCCCGGCCAGCACGCGGAGCCGGGAGTTCGCCGCGACCCCGCCGCCGAGCAGCAACGTCTCCATCCCGCGCTCGCGGGCCGCACGCACCGCCTTGGCCGTCAACACGTCGACCACGGCCTCCTGGAAACTCGCCGCGACGTCCGCCACCGGGACCGGCGTCCCCGCCCGGCCCAGCGCCTCGACGTGGCGGGCGACGGCCGTCTTGAGCCCGGAGAAGGAGAAGTCGAACGGCGCATCACGCGGTCCGGTGAGCCCGCGGGGGAAGGCGACGGCGGCCGGGTCACCGTCCGCGGCCACGCGATCGACATGCGGTCCGCCGGGGAAGGGCAACCCGAGCAGCCGCGCGACCTTGTCGAACGCCTCGCCGGCCGCGTCGTCGATCGTGGCACCCAGCGGCGTGACGGGGCCCGCGAGGTCGGGCACGTCGAGCAGGCTCGAGTGCCCGCCCGAGACGAGCAACGCCAGACACGGCGGGAGCGGGCCGTGCTCCAGCGTGTCGACGGCGACGTGCGCGGCGAGGTGGTTCACGCCGTACAGCGGGACGTCCCAGGCCGCGGCGTAGGCCTTGGCCGCGGCCACGCCGACGAGCAGGGCGCCGGTCAGGCCCGGGCCCGCGGTCACCGAGACGGCGTCGATGTCACGGCCCGTCACCCCGGCGGTCGCGAGAGCACGGCGCACCGTGGGGACCATCGCCTGCAGGTGCGCCCGCGACGCGACCTCCGGGACCACGCCACCGAAGCGGGCGTGCTCGTCGACCGAGGAGGCCACTGCGTCGGCCAGCAACGTCGTGGCACCGGGCTCGACGCGGACGATGCCGACCCCGGTCTCGTCACACGAGGTCTCGATACCGAGGACGATCGACCGCGCCGATGCCCGGATCCACGAGCGGCTCATCGGGCGAGGTCCCGGCGCATCGTGTGCGCGTCGGCGCCGCTGGGCCGGTAGTACCGCCTGCGCAGGCCGACCACGGAGAAACCTTCGGCCTCGTACAGCCCGCGGGCCGGGTCGTTGTCGGTCCGGACCTCCAGGAACACCGTGGCCGCGGCCGCGTCGGCCACGCCCAGCAGGGCCCGGAGCAGGGCACGCCCGACGCCCCGGTGCTGGTGGGCCGGGTCGACCCCGATCGTGTGCACCTCCGCCTCGGCCTGCGGCGGGGAGGCGACGAACGCGAGCCCTGCGTACCCGATCAGGACGCCGTCATGCCCACCGGCGGCACCGACACGCGCTCCGCCGAGGCTCCGCGCCGACTCGACACGCGCTCCGCCGAGGCTCCGCGCCGCGACGTAGTGGTGACCCGCCCTGATCCCGTCCCGGAACGCCTGCTCGCTCCACGGGTCGTCCCCGGGGAACAACACCATCTCCAGCGCCGCGCACCTCGGGGCATCGGACTCCACCAGGGCGTCGATCGACACCGTCGCCCTCACGCGCCCACCGGCTTCCGGGCACCAGGCTCGCGCGCATCGGGCCGGCGCAGGTACAGCGGCTCCAGCGGACCGGGCACGACCCCGGCCCGCAACACGCCCGCCGCCACCCCGACGAGACCCGCCGGCGACGGTGCAGCAGGTCCGCGCACCGGCGGGCCCAGGC
>JAJAZD010000366.1 GCA_026785945.1 Pseudonocardia sp.
CGCCGGCCGGGGTCGCCGCGACCGGCACCCGCTCGGTGACCGCGACGGTGACGGTGTGCGGCCAGCCGCGCGTCACGCGGACGGACGCCACGGCGGGCAGTCGTGCCACGCGGTCGGCGATCGTCGCGGTGTCGACGTCGGCGAGCGGAGTCCCCACGGGGACGGCAGCGGCCGCGAGGACGTCAGGGGTCGCCACGGTGAGCACGCCGGTCACCCGCACGTCCTCCACGTCGGCGAGCCCGGCGTCGTACACCAGTGCCCGCGCCCCCACGCCGAGCCCGACGAGCACCACCACGAGCAGTGCGGCCAGCCTGCGCCGACGGTAGTGCCCCGCCGACGGTCGTGGCCGCGCCCCCGGGCGCTGCCGGTCCGGCGCGCCTCGCGGGGGGCCCTCCGGGGCCGCCGACCGCGGGGCGGACCGGGTCACGCCCGACCTGGGCGTTCGAGCTCCAGCAGGATCTCCGGGGCGAGCACGGTGACGTCACCCGCGCCCATGGTGATCACGAGGTCACCGGAGCGGGCCACGCCCGCGACCACGGCCGGCACGTCGGACCAGCGGGGGACGTAGTGCACGCGCTCGGGCGGCAGGGTGACGGCGTCGGCGATCAACGCACCGCTGACCCCGGGCTCGGGATCCTCCCGCGCGCCGTAGACCTGCATCACCACGACCTCGTCGGCCAGGCCCAGTGCCTCGCCGAACGCCGTCGCGAACTCCCGGGTCCGCGAGTACAGGTGCGGCTGGAACGCCACGACGACCCGGCCACGTCCGAGACCCACTACGTCCCGCGCGGCACGGAGCTGAGCGGCGACCTTGGTCGGGTGGTGGGCGTAGTCGTCGTAGACGGCCACGCCGGCGGCCCGGCCGCGGTACTCGAACCGGCGCCGCACACCGTCGAAGGCGGCGAGGCCGACCAGCAGCGTCTCGGGGTCCGCGCCGAGCTCCACGCCCGCGAGGAGCGCCCCCAGAGCGTTGAGCGCCATGTGCTCACCGGGCACGGAGAGGCGCAGCATGTGCTCCACGCCGTCGAGGCGCAGCACGATGCGGGCGCCCGAGCCGTCGGGCCGGAAGTCGACCAGAACGGCGTCGACCCGCACGTCGGCCCCATCGGAACGGGACCCCGCGGGACCGGCCGCGACCGCGGAGCGTCCGTAGGTGCGGATCCGGATCCCGCGGCTCTGCGCTGTGCGGGCCAGCGCCGCGGAACCGGGGTCGTCGGCGCACGCCACCAGGGAACCGCCGGGGAGGATGCGGTCGAGGAACGCCTCGAAGGCCGCGACGTAGGCCTCCTCGGTGCCGTAGTGGTCCAGGTGGTCGGCCTCCACGTTGGTGACGACCGCCACCTGCGGGGAGAAAGCCAGGAACGACGCGTCGCTCTCGTCGGCCTCGGCGACGAAGATCTCGCCCGAACCCTCGTGGGCGCCCGACCCGGACGACGCCAGGTCCCCCCCGATCGCGAACGAGGGATCCAGGCCGCAGTGCTGCAGCGCGACGGTGAGCATCGACGTCGTCGAGGTCTTGCCCGCTGTCCCCGTGACGGCCGCGAGCCGGCGCCCGGTGGTGAGCGCGGCCAGTGCCTGTGCGCGGTGCACGACCGGGATCCCGCGCTCGCGGGCCGCGGCCAGCTCGGGGTTGGTCTCCCGGATCGCCGTGGACACCACGACGGTGGCGGGCGGCGCGGGAAGGTGCGCGGGGTCGTGGCCGACCTCGACCCTGGCCCCGAGCGCGCGCAGGGCCAGCACGACGCGGGAGTCCTTGGCGTCGGACCCGGACACCGTGACGCCGCGGGCCAGCAGGATCCGCGCGATGCCGCTCATCCCGGCACCTCCGACACCGATGAGATGGACGCGCTCGGCGAGCTCGACCGCGCTCGTGGCGCCGACCCGCGGGGCGCTCACGCACCCGCTCCGACCACGTCGAGGACGACCCTGGCCAGCCGGACGTCGGCGTCGGCGTGCCCGGAGGCCCGTGCGGCGGCGCCCATCGCGGTCAGCCGCCGCGGGTCACCGAGCAGCGGGACGATCTCGCGCAGCAGGCGGTCGCCGGTGAGCTCCGCGTCCTCGACGAGCAGACCGCCCCCCGCGGCGACCACGGGGCCGGCGTTGAGTGCCTGCTCCCCGTTGCCGTGCGGGAGGGGGACGTAGACGGCGGGCAACCCGACCGCGGACACCTCGGCCACGGTCATCGCGCCCGCCCGGCCGAGCACGGCGTCGGCCGCGGCATAGGCCAGGTGCATGTCGTCGATGTAGGGCACGGCGATGTAGCCGGGTGCGCGCGGCCCGGGGGTACCGCCCTTCCCGAACGCGTGCAGGACGGCGATCCGGGCGTCGACCAGGCCCGGCATCGCCGCGGCGACCGCGTTGTTCAGCGTCCGCGCACCCTGCGAGCCGCCGAAGACCAGCAGGACCGGTGCGTGCGGGGGCAACCCGTAGCGGGCCCGGGCCTGCATGCGCAGGGCGCGGCGGTCCAGCGCGGTGACGGCGCGGCGCAGCGGGATGCCGAGCACCTCCGCGCCGGGGAGCCCGCTGCCGGGCACCGCGGTGACGACGCGCGCGGCGAACCGCGCACCGACCTTGTTGGCGAGCCCTGCCCGCGCGTTCGCTTCGTGCACGACGATGGGAACCCGGCCGCGTGCGCCCAGATACGCGGGCAACGCCACATACCCGCCGAAGCCCACCACGACGTCCGCGCCGACGTCGTCGAGCACCTCGCGGACCCGGGTGACGGCTCCGCGCACCTTGCCCGGCAACCGGAGCAGGTCCCCGCTGGGCTTGCGCGGCAGCGGCACCGGCGGGATCAGCTCGAGGCGGTACCCGCGGGCGGGGATGAGGGTGGTGTCGAGCCCGCGTTCGGTGCCCAGCGCGGTGATACGGGCGTCGGGGCGAAGCCTGCGGACCGCGTCGGCGAGGGCGAGGGCCGGCTCGATGTGCCCGGCGCTGCCCCCCCCGGCGACGACGACGGACGGAGCGGGCCCCATCGACCGTGCGTCCCTCATCGGACCCGCCCCCTGGCCGCCGGCGGACGGGCGGTGGGCGCCTTGTAGGGCTGGGGTGGGGGCAGCCGCAGGACGCGCTCCAGCCGACCCTGGCCGTGCTCACCCGGGCCGCGTTGGTTCAACGCCGCGACGGCCTCCGGCTCGTGGCGCGCCGCGTTGGCGAGTATCCCGAACACGAACATGGTGACCACGAGCGACGTACCTCCCGAAGAGATCAGCGGCAGCTGCAGCCCGGTCACCGGTAGCAGGCCCACGACGTAGCCGATGTTGATGGCGGCCTGCGCGACCAGCCACGTCGTCGACGTGGCCACGACGAGCTTCAGCCAGGGGTCGGCGCTGCGCGCGGCGATGCGGAACCCGGTGTAGGCGAGCGTCGCGAACAGGACGAGCACCGCGAACGCACCGACGAAGCCCAGCTCCTCACCGACGATGGCGAAGATGAAGTCGTTGTGGGCGTTGGGCAGGTAGTTCCACTTCGCCCGGCTCCCCCCGAGCCCGACGCCGAACAGCCCGCCGCCGGCCAGGGAGTACAGCGCCTGGTTCGCCTGGAACCCGGCCTCCAGGGGGTTGTCGCCCGGCGACAGGAACGAGGTGATGCGGCTGAGCCGGTAGTCGGCGCTCACCGCGAGCACCAGCGCGCCGCCGGTGGCGCCCGCGCCCAGCGCGAGCATCAACCGGATCGGGGCGCCCGCGAAGAAGAGCAGGGCGATCAGCACGATGCCGAGCGTGATCGTCATCCCCAGGTCGGGCTGGAGCACGAGCAGCACCAGCAGCACGACGGTGACCGGCACGACCGGCGAGATCGCGTACTTCCAGCGGTGCATCACCGCTCGCCGCGCGACGAGGACGTGGGCACCCCACAGGGTCAGGGCGACCTTGACGGCCTCCGACGGCTGGATCGAGAACGACCCGATCGCGAACCACGCCCGCGAACCGTTGCGCAGGTCGCCGAGCACCAGGACAGCGACCAGCGACACGATCCCGATCACCAGCGCGGCGGGGGCGAACGCGCGCAGCGAGTGGGGCGGGATCCGCAGGCCGAGCCAGAACAGGAGCAGCCCGGGGACGCAGAACAGCAACTGCCGGGTGAACACCGAGTAGGACGAGCCACCCTCGGTCAGTGACTGCACCGACGACGCGGACAGGACCATGACCAGCCCGAACAGCGTGAGCAGTCCGAACACGCCGAGGATCAGGTGCAGCGAGGTGAGGGGGCGGTGCAGCCACTGCACCAGCGCCGCGCCGGCCCGCCCGATCGCCGCGCGGACCCCGTTCTGGCGCGACGACGCAGGTGGGCGGGCGAACGCGCGGCCGGTTCCCTCGACACGGGGACGCTCGGCCCCCGAGCGCGTCACCGTTCACCCGCACGCGCGTCGGCATCCGCAGGCGCGTCATGTGCAGGGGCGTCACGTGCAGCGGCGTCATGTGCAGCGGCGTCATGTGAGGCGTCACCGAGGGCCGCGACCGCGCCGGCGAACGCCCGGCCGCGGTGGGCGTAGTCGGCGAACTGGTCCATCGACGCGGCGGCGGGGGCGAGCAGGACCACGTCGCCCGGCCGCGCGAGGCCGGCGGCGCGCCGCACGGCGGTCGTCATGGGGTCATGATCGCCTGACGGGACCTCGACGACGGGGACCTCGGGCGCGTGTCGCGCGAGAGCGCCGACGAGCTCGGCGCGGTCGGCGCGGTCGGCGCCGAGGACCACCGCACCGCGCTGCCGCCGGGCGTGGGCGGCGACGAGCCCGTCGACCGAGGCCCCCTTGAGCAGCCCGCCGACGATCCACACCACGGGCCGGTCCTGACCTGCGAGAGCGGCGTCGGCGGCGTGCGGGTTGGTGGCCTTGGAGTCGTCGACGTAGGCCACGGCGCGGACCGTCGCGACCGGGGCGCTGCGATGCGGGCCGGGGCGGAAGTCGTCGAGACCGGCGCGGACCGCGGACGGCACGACGCCGTGGGCGCGGGCCAGCGCCGCGGCGGCCAGTGCGTCCGTGAC
>JAJAZD010000367.1 GCA_026785945.1 Pseudonocardia sp.
CCACCCGGAGGTCCACCGCACCCGACGATCGTGAGCCGCTGCCGCCCGAGCCCAGTGATCCCGAGCCCCCTCCCGCCGACGAGGAGTCGATGCTGGCCGAGGCCGCAGCCGGTGCGGAGGACGTGCCGGCCGAGCGCCGCGATCCCGAGGAGGCGGCGATCGAGCTCCTCGGCGCCCAGCTCGGCGCCCGTGCCCTCGACCAGCGGTGAGGGGACTGTCGGTGGCCTTGAGTAGAGTCGCGCCCGTGTCGACCACCCAGGAGCGCACGGACGTCCTCACCGGCCTCACCACCGAGCAGGTCGCCACGCGCGTGGCCGGTGGGCAGACCAACGACGTTCCGGCATGGGCCGGTCGCAGCGTCGGCCAGATCGTCCGGTCCAACGTCTTCACGCGCTTCAACGCCATCGTCGGGGTGCTGTTCGCGATCATCCTGGTGATCGGGCCGATCCAGGACGGCCTGTTCGGCTTCGTGATCATCATCAACACTCTGATCGGGATCGTGCAGGAGTTGCGTGCCAAGCGCACCCTCGAGCGCCTGGCGATCATCGGTGAGGCCCGGCCCCGGGTGCGCCGCGACGGCGCGGTGGTCGAGCTCGCCCCGAACGGCGTCGTGCTCGACGACGTGATCGACCTGGGGCCCGGCGACAAGATCGTCGTCGACGGTGTGGTGCTCGCCGCCGACGGGCTCGAGGTCGACGAGTCACTGCTCACGGGCGAGCCCGATCCCGTGCACAAGCAGTCGGGCGACGCGCTGCTGTCGGGCAGCTTCGTCACTGTCGGCTCCGGAGCGCAGCAGGCCACCAAGGTCGGTCGGGAGGCCTATGCGGCCCGGCTGGCCGAGGAGGCCAGCCGGTTCACCCTCGTCGACTCCGAGCTGCGCGCGGGCATCAACAAGATCCTGCAGATCATCACCTACCTGCTGGTCCCCGCCGCGATCCTGATCATCTGGAGTCAGTTCCGTACGGCGGGCGCCGACGTCGACGACGCCGTCCGCGGGATGGTCGCCGCGCTGGTCCCGATGGTGCCCGAGGGGTTGGTGCTGCTCACGAGCATCGCGTTCGCCGTCGGGGTGGTGCGGCTGGGCCGGCGGCAGTGCCTGGTGCAGGAGCTGCCCGCGATCGAGGGGCTCGCCCGTGTCGACGTCGTGTGCGCGGACAAGACGGGCACGCTCACCGAGAACGGCATGCGCCTCGGTCGGGTCCAGCCGTTCGGGGCGCAGGACGAGAGCGTGGTACGTCGGGTGCTCGGGGCGCTCGGTGCCGCCGACCCGCGCCCGAACGCGAGCCTCGTCGCCGTCGTCGAGCAGTGCCCCGCCCCGGGCTGGACGCCCACCGCCACCGTCCCCTTCTCCTCGGCCCGCAAGTGGAGCGGTGCGAGCTTCGACGGCGAGGGCAACTGGGTGCTCGGCGCTCCTGACGTGCTCCTCCCCGACGGCAGCGCCGAGCGAGGAGCGGCCGAGCGGATCGGCGCCGACGGCCTGCGGGTGCTCCTGCTGGGCCGCACCGACCGTACCCCCGACGCCGACGATCTCGGCACCGTCGAGCCGGTCGCGCTCGTGGTCCTCGAACAGCGGGTACGCCCCGAGGCCGCCGGGACCCTGGCCTACTTCGCCGAGCAGGACGTCGAGGTGAAGGTCATCTCCGGCGACAACGCGTTGTCGGTCGGCGCGGTGGCGGCGACGCTGCACCTGCGGAGCGCCGATGCGCCCGTCGATGCCCGGCAGTTGCCCGAGGGACGCGAGGAGCTGGCTGACGCGGTCGAGCGGTCCACCGTCTTCGGACGCGTGACGCCCGCGCAGAAGCGCGAGATGGTCGGAGCGCTGCAGTCGCGTGGTCACACGGTCGCGATGACCGGCGACGGCGTCAACGACGTGCTCGCCCTGAAGGACGCCGACATCGGCGTGGCGATGGGCTCGGGCAGCCCGGCGACGCGCGCGGTCGCGCAGATCGTGTTGCTGGACAACTCCTTCGCCACGCTGCCCTACGTCGTCGCCGAGGGGCGGCGGGTGATCGGCAACATCGAGCGTGTCGCCAACCTGTTCCTCACCAAGACCGTCTACTCCGTGCTGCTGGCCATCGCGATCGGGGTCATCGGCGTGCCGTACCCGTTCCTGCCGCGCCACCTCACGCTGATCGGTTCCCTGACGATCGGCATCCCCGCGTTCTTCCTCGCGCTGGCGCCGAACACCGAGCGCGCCCGTGCCGGCTTCGTCAGCCGGGTGCTGCGGCTGGCGATCCCGGCTGGGTTGATCGCCGGCACGGCCACGATCGCCACCTACCTGCTCGCCCGCGCCGACGGCTCGGCCACCGAGATCCAGCAGAGCACCGCCGCGGTCCTGGTGCTCTACCTGACCGCCACCTGGGTACTCCTGGTCGTCGCCCGGCCGCTCGTCCTGTGGAAGGTCGGGATGATCGTCGCGTCGCTGGCCGCGTTCGCCTACGCCCTGTTCCTCCCGATCCCGTTCGGTCAGGCGTTCTGGCAGCTCGACCCCGGCCACACCCCGACCCTGCAGGTCGCCCTGGTGGTGGCAGTGGTGGCCGCCGCCGCGGTGGAGCTGGCCTCGTGGCTGGTGAACCGCCGGGCGGTCGCGCCGAGCTGATCCCGGCATCGGTTCCTCGGAGGCCGGGGCCCGGTCGATCAGCTCGGCAGGCCCAGGAACGCCAGGACCCCCGCCGTGATGGCCGCGGCGTAGCGGTCGCGCCCCTCCGGGGTCGAGACCAGCGCGGCTTCGGTCGGGTTGCGCATGTTGGCGCACTCCACCAGGGCCGCGGGGCGGGTGGCGTGGTTGAGACCGGCGAGGTCGGATCGGGGCGACAGCCCGTCCCGTCCGATGTAGTCCGCGTCCGGGAAGCCGGCCGTGCGCATGGCGTCCCGCAGCGCCACCGCCAACTGCCGCGCGGGCCCGTCCTGAACCGCGTTGACCGCGGGGTCGGACATCGCCACGTGGAAGCCACTGTTTCCGGGCGCCGAGCCGTCGGCGTGGATCGACACCACCGCATCGGCGTCCGCGACCTCCCCGGCGCGGCCACGCTCGTCGACGCAGGGGCCGACGCCGTCGTCGGCGGCGCGCGTCGACACGACCCGGACACCCGCCGCCGTGAGCCGCTGTGTCACCCGGCCGGCGACGTCGAAGGCGAAGGCGTGTTCGGGGTAGCCGGCGTCGGTCGAGGTCCCGGTGGTGTTGCAGGCCTTGGTGCCGCCCCGGCCGTCGGGGACCAGGCGGTTGACGAACGCCGGGTTCTCGCCGTTGGCGCCGTTGTGGCCGGGATCCAGGACGACCACCGGGGACGCCCACGGAACCGGGGGAGCCGACGGGCCGGACACTGTGGACGTGGCCAGGGGTGCCGCAACGGTCGGGGCGCGGGTCGGCGCCGTGGCGACCGGTCGGGGAGCGCAACCGCCCAGGGCCGCGGAAAGCACGGCTGCGCAGGCCAGGACCCGGGCGGCACGCACATCCCGCACACTCTCACGACCGGCCCCCGTCTACGCTGGCGACCGTACCGGCCGCACCGGACGTGCCGGATGTCGACGCGCAAGGAGACCGCTGGTGCAACCAGGCCAACCCGACATGCAGATGATCCTGCAGCAGGCGCAGAAGATGCAGGAACAGCTGCTGGCCGCGCAGGCCGAGCTGGCGTCGGCCGAGGTGATCGGGCAGGCCGGGAACGGCCTCGTACAGGTGACCATGACCGCGGCGCAGGAGGTGCGCTCGGTCCGGATCGACCCGAAGATCGTCGACGCCGAGGACGTGGAGACCCTCCAGGACCTCATCGTCGGTGCGCTGCACGACGCTGCGCAGGCCGCCCAGGACCTGCAGGCCGAGAAGATGGGGCCACTCGCCGGGCTGGGTGGCGATCTCGGCCTTCCCGGCATCGGCTAGGTCGTGTTCGAAGGACCGGTCCAGGACCTGATCGACGAGCTCGGCCGCTTGCCGGGCGTCGGGCCGAAGAGTGCGCAGCGGATCGCGTTCCACCTGCTGGCGGTCGACCCGGTCGACGTGTCCCGCCTGCAGGACGTGTTGCAGAAGGTCAAGGAGGGCGTCCGCTTCTGCGATGTCTGCGGCAACGTCTCCGAGCGTGAGCGGTGCCGGTACTGCTCCGACGCACGCCGTGATCCGACGATCGTCTGTGTGGTCGAGGAGCCCAAGGACGTGCTGGCGGTGGAACGCACCCGTGAGTTCAAGGGCCGCTACCACGTGCTGGGTGGCGCGCTGGACCCGCTGGCGGGTGTCGGGCCCGACTCGTTGAAGATCCGCGAACTGCTGGCCCGCCTCGGCGGTACCGGCCCGGCGTCCGACGAGACCGACATCGTCGAGGTCATCATCGCGACCGACCCCAACACCGAAGGGGAGGCGACGGCCACCTACCTGGTGCGGCTGCTGCGTGACTTCCCGGGCCTCTCGGTCACCCGGCTCGCCTCGGGGTTGCCGATGGGCGGCGACCTCGAGTTCGCCGACGAGCTCACCCTCGGCCGGGCCCTGTCCGGCCGCCGCGCCCTGTAGCGGGCAGCCGGACAGGATTCTCACCCAACAGGGCTCTCACCGGACAGGATTCTCACCGGGCGACGCGGCCACTCCCCGAGATCGCGCCTGGTCAGTCGTCGTCCCATCCGTCGACGTCCTCGACGCCGTGGAACTCCAACTGCCGGGCTTCCCAGTTCTGCCGACGCTCGGCCGCGATCTGGCGCCGTGCGGGCGCCCGGTAGGCGTCCGCGATGCCGACCACGATCGTGACGATCACGATGAATCCGACTCCCGCGACGATGACGGTGATCACGGGTGCCACCTCCCGTGGTCCATCTCAGCGACGCGTTCACTTCTGTGGTTTCTTCCTCCGTCGGACACCATCATCGATCTCCTTTCCCTCAACTCACGCCGGCTGATCGCCGGACGAGCCTGGATCCCGGTGTGCACCGGGTAGGGAGGCGCGCGCCCGGTCGTGCCGGGGTGCGCCGCAGGGGAGTCTGCACGTCCGGAGGTCTCGGGTCGGGATGTTCACCACGACCTCCTCTCGGGTGCCAGTCCGGCGTGGTGACTACCACCGTGCGTCGGGCTGATGCTTAGATTGCCTGGTCAAGCGAGGTTCTGCAATTGCATTCGAGATGGGATTGCAGAGTGTCACCCGGATGCAGCAGTAGGCGAGGAGGCCGGCATGGTCGGTGCCCAGGGGCCGGCAGGCTCCCGACGGCGCCTCGGCGCGGAGTTGAGGCGGCTGCGCACGAGATGCGGGTTGAACCTCGATCAGGTCGCCGCCGGAGCGCACTGTTCGACGTCGAAGATCTCGCGGTTGGAGACAGGGAAGGGCTCGCCGAAGCTGCTCGACGTCCAACGGTTGATGACCATCTACGGGGTCACGTCCGACATCGAGTCGGACATGCTGCTCCGGCTCGTCCGCGACAGCCGCGGTCACGGTTGGTGGGAGCCCTACGTCGACGGCGTGGCGCCTCAACCGTTCGTGTTGGACAGCGCGTCGAGGTACACGGCGCTGGAGGCGGACGCAATGTCGATCCACTCGTTCGACGTCATCGCGTTGCACGGCCTGCTGCAGACCGCGGGATACGCCCGCGCCGTGATCGAGGCCTTCTTCCCGCAGCACTCGCCCAAGGAGATCACCCAACTCGTAGCGCTCCGCCTCAAGAGGCAGGAGGCGCTCCTCGACCGTGATCCGCCCCTGCGCTACACCGCAGTGATCGACGAGTCGATGCTGTGCCGTCAGGTCGGCGGACCGCAGGTGATGACGGAGCAACTGCAGGCAATGCAAGTGGCGGCGCGGCTCCCCAACGTCTCGCTGCAGGTCCTGCCGTTCACCGTGGGCATGCATCGTGCCCACATCGGCCACTTCGCGATCATGAAGTTCGACGATGGTCTGGGCGCCGACATGGTGTACGTCGAGGGTTCGGCCGGCGACCAATACCTCGAATCCGAGTCCGATGTGGCCTTGTACGAGGATGTGCTCGCCGACGTGACCGGACGGGCCCTCAGCCCGGTCGCGACACTGGACCTAGTCGGCGAGTACCTGAACGCTCCCTCCGGAAGGCTGACCCTTGATCGAGTACAAGACCAGTAGTTTCTGCAACTTCGGCGCCTGTGTCGAGGTCGGCCGCACGCCCGCCGGCGGCGTGGCCGTCCGGGACAGCAAGGACCGGGAGAACGGCCCGCTGGTCTTCGCCGCCGACGAGTGGGCGGATTTCGTGGCTGAGGTCAAGAACGCGGAGTTCGACCACATCTGAGGCTCGGGGGCAGGGGTCAGTGCTCGATCGCCTACGCCCGCGCCGGCTGCTGTGGCCCAACCGTGACTCAGATGGGTACCGATCGGTAGCCCGAGGCCCTAACGTCTACGGGTCTCCGACGAATGGGTGCCCGCATCATGAGATCTGCTCGACGCGTGTCTGCGTTGGTCGCGGCTGCCGCGCTCGCCGTGACCCTTGCCGCCTGTGCCACCTCCGAGCGCGAGGACGGTGCCGGTGAGGGTGGCGCCGGCGGGTCCGGTGGAACGCTGGTGTTCGGAGCGCCCGGCGCCCCGGACAACTTCGATCCGCTGTTCGCCCAGGACGGCGAGACCTTCCGTCCGGCGCGACAGATGTTCGACACCCTCGTGACGTACAAGCAGGGCACCTCCGACCTGGAGGGCGGCCTCGCCACGGAGTGGACACCCAACGCCGACTTCACCGAGTGGACCTTCACCCTGCGGGAGGGTGTGAAGTTCCACGACGGCACCGACTTCAACGCCGAGGCGGTCTGCTTCAACTTCAACCGCTGGGTGAACCTGCCCAACGCCGCGGCGCAGACCCAGGCGATCTACTACAGCGACACGTTCGAGGGCTTCACCAGCAACCAGGCGAGCGCGACCGGCACGCCGGTCTACAACTCCTGCACCGCGCCCGACCCGGCCACGGCCGTCGTCAAGCTGAACAAGGCCAAGGGTGCGTTCCCGGCCGCGTTCGGCCTCACCTCGCTGTCGATGTCGAGCCCGGCGGCGCTGCAGCAGTACGACGCCGACAAGGTCGAGCAGAGCGGTGAGGCGTTCACCTACGGCGCCTACGCCACCGACCATCCGACGGGCACCGGGCCGTTCAAGTTCGAGAGCTTCGACCGCACGTCCAACGTCATCACGCTGGCGCGCAACGACGACTACTGGGGCGAGAAGGCCAAGGTCGAGAAGCTGATCTTCAAGGTCATCCCCGACGAGAACGCGCGCAAGCAGGAGCTCCAGGCGGGCACGATCGACGGCTACGACCTGCCCTCGCCCGCCGACTGGGAGTCGCTGGAGTCCGAGGGCTTCCAGGTGCTGGTCCGGCCGGTGTTCAACATCCTGTACCTGGGCATCAACCAGAAGAACAACCCCGCGCTGCAGGACCTGCGGGTCCGGCAGGCGATCGCCTACGCCACCGACCGCGAGTCCCTGGTGCGCACCCAGCTGCCCGAGGGCGCCGTCGTCGCGACGCAGTTCCTCCCCGAGACCGTGGACGGCTACGCGGCCGACCTGCAGCCGATCCCGTACGACCCGGAGAAGGCCAAGCAGCTGCTCGCCGAGGCCGGCCAGTCGAACCTGACGGTCAACTTCTACTACCCGACCGAGGTCAGCCGGCCGTACATGCCCAACCCGACCAACATCTTCACGGCGCTGGCGGAGAACCTCCGCCAGGCCGGGATCACGGTCAACCCGGTGCCCCAGCCGTGGGCGGGTGGCTATCTCGACTCGGTCACGGCCAACGGCACGCACGACCTGCACCTGCTCGGCTGGACCGGTGACTACAACGACGCCGGCAACTTCGTCGGCACGTTCTTCGGTCGCAACAAGCCGGAGTTCGGCCTCACCGACCCGGCGATCTTCTCCGAGATCGCGACGGCCGACTCCACCGTCGACCCGGCCGGGCACACGGCGGCCTACGAGCAGGTCAACCGTGACCTGATGACCAAGTACCTGCCCGCGGTGCCCGTGAGCAGCTCGCCGCCGGCCCTGGTGGTCCGGGAGGGCGTCTCCGGACTGATCCCGTCGCCGCTGACCGACGAGCGCTTCTACACGGTCAGCAAGGGCTGACGGATCCGCCCCGGTTGACATCGCCGGGCACTGCGGTGTCAACCGGGGCAGCCACAACGAAGACCCGCCCGCGCCGAGCGCGGGCAACGTGCGCGTCCACACAGCGGGAGGGGGATCGATGCTGCGGTTCGTGCTGCGACGGCTGGTCCAGGTCGTCCCCACCCTGCTGCTGCTGTCACTGCTCGTGTTCGCCTGGCTGCGCAGCCTCCCGGGCGGACCGGCGTCGGCGTTCCTCGGCGACCGCGCCACGCCCGAGCGCATCGCCGAGCTCAACCGGGTGCTCGGGCTCGACCAGCCGATCTTCGTCCAGTACGGGCGGTTCCTCGGGCGGGTTCTGACCGGTGACTTCGGTGCCTCGACGATCACCGGGCAACCGGTGCTCGCCGAGATCGGACGGGCGCTCCCGGCCACCGTCGAACTGTCGGTGCTGGCGCTGGTCATCGCGGTCGCGCTGGGCATCCCGCTCGGCTACCTGGCGGCGCAGCATCGCGGTGGGCCGGTCGACATCGCGACCGTGATCGGCACGCTGATCGGTGTCGCGGTGCCGGTGTTCTTCCTGGGGTACCTCCTCAAGGCGTTCTTCGCCGTGGAGCTCGGCTGGTTCCCGCCGTCGGGACGCCTGTCGATCGACGTCGACGCCACGAACGTCACCGGGTTCGTGGTGCTGGACGGCCTGCTGACCCGCGAGTTCGACGCCAGCCTCGACGCATTGAGCCATCTGGTGCTGCCCGCGGTCGCGCTGGCGACCATCCCACTGGCCGTGATCGTGCGGATCACCCGTGCCTCGGTACTCGACGTCCTCGGCTCCGACTTCGTACGCACCGCCAACTCCAAGGGCCTCGCCCCGGGCACCGTCCGTTCGCGGCACGTACTGCGCAACGCGTTGCTGCCCGTCTCGACGACGATCGGGCTGCAGGTCGGCCTGCTGCTGGCCGGTGCCGTGCTGACCGAGAAGGTGTTCGTGTGGGGCGGCATCGGCACGCTGCTCGCCGACGCCATCACCCTCAAGGACTATCCGCGGCTGCAGGCCCTGCTGCTGCTCGGAGCTCTGGTGTACGTGCTGGTGAACCTGCTCGTCGACCTCTCCTACGCGATCATCGACCCTCGGGTGCGGCTGTAGATGTCAACGACCTGGGCGACACGCCGCAAGACGCGCATCGACGACCTCTCCGCGGGGCGCAGCCTCACCTCCGAGGCGTTCCGCAGGCTGCGTCGCGACCCGGTGGCGCTCACCGGAGCGACCATCGTCGGGGTGTTCGTGGTGATCGCCGCGCTCGCCCCGCTGATCGCGCCGCACGGCGCCGCGGAGGCCTTCCCCGCCCTGCAGGAGAACCTCCGGCCCGGTTCCATCCCCGGTCCGCAGGACGGGTTCCCACTCGGCGGTGACCAGCTCGGCCGCGACTTCTACTCCAGAATGCTGCTCGCGTCCCAGCAGACGCTGCTGGTCGGCGTGCTCGCCACCGTCATCGGTCTGATCGTCGGCATCGTGATCGGCACGCTCGCCGGCGCGTTCGGCGGCTGGGTCGACACCGTTCTGATGCGCGTCACCGACGTGCTTCTCGCGGTCCCGAGCCTCCTGCTGGCGATCTCGGTGGCCGCGCTCGCGGCGAGCCCGTCGCAGACCACGGTGATCATCGCGGTGGCCGTCGTCGGCGTGCCGATCTTCGCCCGGTTGCTGCGCGGCTCGATGCTCTCGCAGCGCGACAGCGACCACGTCATCGCGGCCACGGCGCTCGGCGTCAAGCGGCCCGCCGTCGTGCTGCGCCACATGCTCCCCAACGCGATCGGGCCGGTCATCGTGCAGGCGACGCTCACGCTGGCCACGGCGATCCTCGACGCGGCCGCGCTGTCGTTCCTCGGCCTCGGCGACGCGGACCCCGGCCGCGCGGAATGGGGCCTGATGCTCGCCCAGGCGCAGAGCTACCTCGACGTCCGCCCCGCCCTCGCCTTCTACCCGGCGATCGCGATCATCGTGGTGGCGCTGGGGTTCACGCTGCTGGGCGAGTCGCTGCGCGAGGCGCTGGATCCGAAGGGAAGCCGATGACCCCGCTGCTGGAGGTCGACGACCTGAGGGTCGCGTTCCGGCGTCGGGGCGAACCCGACACCGTGGCCGTCGACGGCGTGAGTTTCGACGTCGCACCGGGGCAGGTCATCGGGCTGGTGGGTGAGTCGGGGTGCGGGAAGTCGGTCACCGCCATGGCGATCATGCGGCTGCTGCCGGCGCGTGGGGTCCGGGTCACCGGGAGCGTGCAGCTCGACGGTGTCGACCTCCTGGGCCTGTCGGAGTCGCAGATGCGTGAGCGTCGCGGCAAGGACCTGTCGATGGTGTTCCAGGACCCGCTGTCGTCGCTGAACCCGGTGATCCCCATCGGCCTGCAGGTCACCGAGGTGCTGGCCCGCCACCGCGGGATGGCGAAGGAGCCGGCCCGCAAGGCCGCCGCCGACCTGCTCGAGCGCGTGGGCATCCCCGACCCGCGACGGCGGCTGGGCTCCTACCCGCACCAGCTGTCCGGCGGGATGCGGCAGCGGGCACTGATCGCGATCGCGCTGGCCTGCCGGCCGCGGCTGCTCATCGCCGACGAGCCGACGACGGCGCTGGACGTCACCATCCAGGCGCAGATCCTCGAGCTCCTGCGCGAGCTGGTGCGCGAGACGGGCGCCGCGCTGATCATGATCACGCACGATCTGGGGGTCGTCGCCGGGCTGTGCGAGACCGTCAACGTGCTCTACGGCGGGCGCATCGTCGAACGCGCGCAGCGGCACCGCCTGTTCGGCACCCCGCGACACCCCTACACGCACGGCCTCCTGCGCTCGATCCCGCGGCTGGACGCCCCGTCGGGTGAGGAGCTCGTCGCCATTCGCGGCTCGGTGGTGGACAACCTGCCCTGGGAGCACGCGTGCGCGTTCGCGCCGCGGTGCCCGCGGGCCGTCGACCTCTGCACCGGCACGACGCCGCTCGCCGAGACGAGTGGCGGGCGACTGCTGCGTTGCCACAACCCGGTCCCTGCGAGTGCGGAGTGAGTGCCGTGGATTCCCCGTTGCTCGATGTCCGTGACGTCGCGGTCCACTTCCCGATCAAGCGCGGGCTGATCCTCGACCGCACCGTGGGGTACGTCTACGCCGTCGACGGCGTGTCGTTGCAGATCGGGCGCGGTGAGACCTACGGGCTCGTCGGGGAGTCCGGGTGCGGCAAGTCGACGCTCGGCCGCGCGATCCTCCGGCTCGAGAAGCTGACGGCCGGACAGGTGTTCTTCGACGGCAGGGACATCGCCCCGCTGCGGGGCGAGGAGCTGCGGACGATGCGCCGGCGCTTCCAGATGGTGTTCCAGGACCCGCTCTCGAGCCTGGACCCGCGCCAGTCCGTGGAATCCCTCCTGGTGGAGGGCATGAAGGCGCACGGCCTGTCGAAGGGAGCCGACGCCGACAACGCGCGGTTGCGCGAGCTCGTCGACTCCGTGGGCCTGCCGTCCACCGCGTTGCGCCGCTACCCGCACGAGTTCTCCGGCGGCCAGCGCCAGCGCATCGGCATCGCCCGCGCCCTGTGCGTCGAGCCCGACCTGATCGTCGCCGACGAGCCGGTGTCCGCACTCGACGTCTCGGTGCAGGCGCAGGTGCTCAACCTGCTCGGCCGCCTGCAGCGCGAGCTCGGGCTGACCTACCTCGTGATCGCGCACGACCTCGCCGTCGTCCGGCACGTGAGTGACCGCATCGGCGTCATGTACCTGGGTGGGCTGGTCGAGGAGGCGCCTGCGCAGGCGCTCTACGACGATCCCCAGCACCCCTACACGCGGGCGTTGCTCTCCGCGGTGCCCGTGCCCGATCCCGAGCTGGAGGACCGCCGGGAGCGGATCCTGCTCACCGGCGACCTGCCCTCGCCCGCCGCGCCACCCACCGGCTGCCGGTTCCACACCCGCTGCCCGTGGCGGCAGCCGGTCCGCTGTGCCGACGAGCGACCTCAGCTGCGGGTGCTCGACGACGACACCGGACACCGCGTGGCCTGCCACTTCGCCGAGGACGTCCGGAGCGGGATGCTGCAGCCGCGCAGCGTCGAGGCGCAACCGGAGCCCGACGACGTCCTCGCCCCGGGCGTGGTGCCGGACCTCCCCGGCTCGGTCACGGAGATCCTCGGCCGCTGACCCGGCGCCGGTCGACGGCGGACCGTGCATCGGGGTGTCCCGCCGTCCGTGGCCATGCCGGTCGCGCGGTGTGTCTCGGTGTGATCTGGCTCATGCGGCGGGCCGGTATCAGCGGTGCCCGCTCCCGCCTCGTCTGGACACGGCGAGAGGAGTTACCCGGTGATCGCCCATTCGTGCGTTACGGTCGTGGCTCCGCGGCACGCGCGGTCAGATCGACGCTGGGCGGGCCGGGTGGATCAGAGCGAGGTGGCCGACACCGTGCGGCGTGCAGCCGCTGGTGACAGGGGGGCATGGGACGCGATCGTGGAGGGCTTCGGTGCCATGGTGTGGGCAGTGGCCTGCGGTTACCGCCTCGGGCCCGTCGATGCCGCGGAGGTCTCCCAGACCACGTGGCTGCGTCTGTTGGAGCACCTCGACCGGATCCGTGAGCCCGAACGTCTCGGGGGCTGGCTCGCCACCACTGCGCGCCACGAGTCGCTGCGGCTGCTCCGGCTGCGCGGCCGGGAGATCGTCACCGACGACGAGACCAGGTTCGACCACGGTCCCTCCTACGAGCCGACCCCCGAGGACCTGCTCGTGGACCGCGACCGTGACCGCGCCCTCTGGGAGGTGTTCGCACGGCTCCCGCCGCGATGCCGCACCCTGCTCGAACTCGTGATCATCGTGGCGCCTCCCTACGCGGAGATCGCCGCGGCACTGGACATGCCGATCGGCAGCATCGGCCCCACCCGGGCCCGCTGCCTCAAGCTTCTCCGGCGGATGCTGGCCACCGGCGGGGTCACCGATGTGGCGGAGGGTCGATGAGGTCATGGACGAGGAGCTGAACGGCGCAGCGCCCGACCCGGGCGAGGACGCGGACGACGGCCCGTACGACGAGGCGGTCGACCACGAGTTGCTGGCCGAACTGGCCGCGGTGATGCGCCCGCGCCTCGAACCGCCGCCGCAGGTCCTCGACGCGGCTCGGCAGAGCTTCACCTGGCGCACCGTCGACGCCGAACTCGCCACACTCACCCACGACTCGCTGATCGACGCGGGGCCCGTGCTGGCCCGCTCGTCGGGGTCACCGCGCATCCTGACCTTCGAGGTCGCCGCGGTCCAGATCGAGATGGAGGTCGAGGCGGCCACATCGGGCCACCGGCTCCTGGGTCAGATCACCCCGCCGGCCGAGGTGGACGTCGCACTGCGCTCCGGAGAAGTGGGCTCCGGAGAAGTGGGCTCCGGAGAAGTGGGCTCCGGAGAAGTGGGCTCCGGCGAGGCGGGTGACGGCGAGGTGGGTTCAGCGGCCGCTCGCTCCGATCCACTGGGCCGGTTCGTCCTCCCGCTGCCCGACGGACGGCCGCTCGTGAGCGTCCGATGCACGTTCGCCGACGGCAGTGCGGTCGAGACGGCGCGCGTGCGCGTCTAGCTCCCATGCAGCGTTCCAGGAGGAGCAATACGGAAGGGCAACCTGCCACGACACGGCGGTCGCTGCACGGGATCGGCGAGCTGGTGCTCGCCGGGCCGCAGTACCGGGCGCACGGCACGATCCGGCTGCGGGTGACGCCGCGCTGATCGCGGAATGGTTCGCTCGCGGCGACGCAGGCCTGCGCTCCTTCGCGCCCGACGTCGAGCCGGTGATCTGGCCCGAGCACTTCGACCTGGCCATCACGCTCGACGAGGTGAACTACGGCATCTCACCGGGCGACGCCGTCCACCCGCCGCCCTACGCCTACGTCGGCCCGTGGACCCCCGGGAGGGCGCGTTCTGGAATGTCCCGTTCTGTGCCCTGCAGCCGGCAGGTGACCTCCCCGACGCGGACGCGGTGGCGGCGTTCTTCGCGAAGGGCCGCGCCGCACTGTGAGCTGTGGGGACGCGAAGGCGAGGGTGTCGGGACGCGGAGGCGCCACGCCACGGCCCTTCGACCTCCACCGTGGCGTGGCGCCGGCAGCGACCGGCCCCGCGAGGGTGACCTAACGCAGGGCGCGGTTGATCGCCGAGACGACCGCCTTGAGGCTGGCGTTGACGATCGAGCTGTCCACACCCACGCCCCAGAGGACCTTGCCCTCCACCGTGCACTCGACGTAGGCCGCCGCACGGGCGTCGTCACCCGATGACATGGCGTGCTCGTGGTAGTCGAGCACCCGGACGTCGAAACCGATTCCGGCCAGGCCGTCGACGAACGCCGCGATGGGGCCGTTGCCGCTGCCCGTGATCTCGTGCAGGTCGCTCTCGACCCGGACCGTGGCGACGATCTCGTCGGCACCTTCGCCGTCGCTGGCCAGGCGGTGACGGACCAACTTCAGCGGGGTGACGCGGTCGAGATACTCCGACTCGAAGACGTCGCGTATCTCCTTGGGGGACACCTCGCCGCCATCGGTGTCGGTGACCTCCTGGATCACCTTCGAGAACTCCATCTGGAGCCGCCGCGGCAGGTCCATCTGGTGCTCGGTCTTCATGATGTAGGCGACGCCGCCCTTGCCGGACTGCGAGTTCACCCGGATCACGGCCTCGTAGCTGCGGCCGATGTCCTTCGGGTCGACGGGCAGGTACGGCACCTCCCAGCGGAGCTGGGCGACGTCCAACCCGGCCTGCTCGGCGTCGACCCTCATCGCCTCGAACCCCTTGTTGATCGCATCCTGGTGGCTGCCGGAGAACGCCGTGTAGACGAGCTCCCCGCCCCACGGGTGGCGCTCGGGCACGGGCAGCTGGTTGCAGTACTCGACGGTGCGGCGGATCTCGTCGATGTCGGAGAAGTCGATCTGCGGGTCGATGCCTTGGGTGAACAGGTTCATGCCCAGCGTCACCAGGTCGACGTTGCCGGTGCGCTCGCCGTTGCCGAACAGGCACCCCTCGATGCGGTCGGCGCCGGCCCGGTAGCCCAGCTCGGCGGCGGCGACCCCGGTGCCCCGGTCGTTGTGCGGGTGCAGCGAGAGCACGATCCCGCTGCGCCGCGCCAGGTTGCGGTGCATCCACTCGATGGAGTCGGCGTAGACGTTGGGAGTGGTCATCTCGACCGTCGCCGGCAGGTTGACGATCATCGGAGACTCGGGGGTGGGCTGCCAGATCTCACTGACGGAGTTGCAGACCTCGACGGCGTACTGCAGCTCGGTGCCGGTGTAGGACTCCGGCGAGTACTCGAAACGCCAGTCCGTGGACGGGTACTTCCCGGCGAACCGCAGCACCTCCTCGGCACCGTTGGTGGCGATCTTGGAGATCCCGGCCCGGTCGGAGCGGAACACCACCCGGCGCTGCAGGATCGACGTCGAGTTGTAGAGGTGGACGATCGCGCGTGACGCCCCTTCGCATGCCTGGTACGTGCGCTCGATGAGCTCCGGCCGCGCCTGGGTGAGCACCTGGATCGTGACGTCGTCGGGGATCAGGCCCCGTTCGATGATCTCGCGGACGAAGTCGAAGTCGGTCTGGCTCGCGGCCGGGAACCCGACCTCGATCTCCTTGTAGCCCATGCGGACGAGCAGCTCGAACATGCGGCGCTTGCGGGCCGGGCTCATCGGGTCGATCAGGGCCTGGTTGCCGTCGCGAAGATCGACCGCGCACCACAGCGGTGCGGCGGAGACGACGGCATCGGGCCAGGTGCGGTCCGGCAGGCTCACTCGTTCCACCACCTCGTGGAACGGGCGGTACCGGTGGAACGGCAGGTGGGAGCCGCGCTGCGGGTTCCATGCGGGCTGGCCCTCGGGCGCCGGGAGGGATGGCGTGCGCAGCGGGCTCGCGGTGGCGGACACGTAGGCGTCGGGCGAGTTGATCATGAGCGAGGAACTCCTGTGGGGTGGCCGATCGACGAGTGACCGGCACGCACACCGAAGACCCGCGACGAGGGGCCGGTCGGTCAGACCCCGCCGCGGCGACCAAGGAGCAGGCGCACCACAGGCGAGAGAGTAGCCGGGTCACAGGGTCCTGTGGCAACCCCGTGACCCACCGACCGGGAATTCCGACACGTACGCGACGCACGCCTCCGTGACACTATGACCTTCTTCGTCGAGGGAGGTTCGAGGGCCCGTGGGAAGCACTACGCGACGGGGCGCGGACGCGCTGGCCAACGCGCTGCGGATCATCGGAATGACGATAGTGGCGGTGCTCGTCGTCCACATCCTGCTGAGCCTGCTCGACGCCAACCCGGAGAACGCCCTGACCAGGTTGATCCGTGGCGGCGCCGACTTCTTCAGCCTCGGTCTGGCCAACCTGTTCCTCGTCGAGGACCCGAAGCTGGCCGTGCTCGTGAACTACGGCACCGCGGCCCTCATCTGGTTCGCGATCACTACCGTCGTCGTGCGGCTGGTCCGTCGCATCGGGTGAGGTCCGGGCCGGCTATCCCGCCGGGTCGGGATCGGCGGCCCGCCCAGCGACCGCGTGAATGCGGCACGGCCACCGGTGATGGCCATGCTGACCGCCGGGCGTGCAGCGCCGGCAGCGGACGTGCCCGTCGTCGACGTGCTCGGCGAGCAGCCGTTCGGGGAGCCCCGGGAACGCGGCGATCTGGGCGGCGATCCCTGCGGCGGGGTCGTCGGCGCTGGTCATCTGAGGTCCAGGTGGGTTGGTCGCGGCCCGCTCGCCCGTTCGTTCACCGGCTTGCGCGGTGCCGGCCGGCCGCCCCGCGCGGCGGCGGGGCCGGGGTGCGGGGCCACCACCACGGTCGTCGGGCGATGGGGGTGCGCAGCAGCACGGAAGGCCGGGGATTCCCGGTGCGGTGGTTCCGCGTGGTCACAAAGTACCTCCGATCGTCGGGTGTGACGGCACAGTACATGTGGATATCCACATGATGCTAGGAGGCTTGTCAGTGGTGGTGGTCGCGCGGGAGGATGCGGGCATGCCCGTACGCAAGGACCGGTTCGCGATCGCCTGGCTGGTCGGGAACGAGCTGCGGCAGGCCCGCGTGCGGCTGGGGGAGACCCAGGCGGGCTCGGCCGTGAAGATCGGCACCAGCACGTCGCGGATGAACTACCTGGAGACCGGGCGCAGCGTGCAGCGGCCCGACGACGTGCTCGCGCTGATGGAGTTCTACGGGCGGCCGCGGGCGGAGGCGGAGGCGCTGGCCGGGCTGCTGGAGCGGCCGAACCGGCGGGTGTGGTGGGCGCCGTGGGAGCCGGTGATCGCCGACCACGACCGGCTGTTCTTCGGCCTGGAGGGCTTCGCGGCGGCGGAGTTCGTGTACTTCCCGTCGGTCGTTCCCGGCCTGCTGCACACCCCGGCCTATGCGGCGGCGCTGATCGCGACCGACCAGGTGTCGCCGCTGCACCACGAGCGGATCGTCGAGTTCCGCCAGGTGCGCCAGCAGCGGCTGCTCGACGACGAGGGCCCGCTGGAGCTGTCGGTGGTGATCGACGAGCACGCGCTGCGCCGCGCGGTGGGCGGCGCGGACTGTCTGCGCGGCCAGCTCGACCACCTGCTCACCCTCGCCGCCCGGCCCAACGTGACCGTGCAGGTCATGCCGGACGACGTGGCCGTGCACGATGGGCTGGCCGGCCCGTTCGAGCTGCTCGACTTCGAGGCCGCTCAGTCCATCGGCCGGATCGAGTACCCGGACGGGGCGGCCTACGTCGAGGAGTACCATCAGGTTGCGGGCTACCTCCACCGGCGCCGCCAACTGCGCGGCGCCGCCCTCGACGAACACACGTCGCGGGAGGTGATCACGGCTCGGCGTGCGGCTTTGGAACGGACGGAGCAGGGCGATGATCACCCCCGCGTGGCGCGACTCGACCGGCGGCGAGACCGCAGTCCGTGAGGTTGGCCGCTGGCGCACCTCCAGCTACACCGGGAACGGCTCGAACTGTGTCGAGGTCGCACCCTGGCGCACGTCCAGCTACAGCGGCGCCGGACCCAACTGCGTCGAGGTCGCGCCCGCCCCGTCCGGGGTGCTGCTGCGCGACACCAAGGACCACGGCACCGGCCCGGTCGTCACCTTCACCGCCGCGCAGTGGGCGGCGTTCCTCCGCGAGGCCGCCACCGCCGCGACCAGCGCGAACGGCGCCGTCTCCGTCGAGCACGACGGGGCAGGCACACGGGTGAGCGCCGCACCCACCGGCGCCGTGCTTCGCTTCACCCCGGGCGAGTGGGCCGCATTTCGCAACGGCGTGCGCGACGGCGAGTTCGACGGCCTGACCGCCTGAGCTGAGTGATTCCGTGAGGTTGGTGTTCAGTGGTCGTAGGCGACCGGTGTTCGTTCTGCGGTGACGTCGAGTGCCCAGTTGCGCCTGATACCTGTGGCCAGGGCGAGGAGGCGTTGGGGCGGCTGACTCACGACTCGACACGGCGCCCGTGCTCCCCGTCCGCGGCGACACCCCCCGTCGA
>JAJAZD010000368.1 GCA_026785945.1 Pseudonocardia sp.
CGCCGCGGCCGGGCCGGCGGGCGCGACGCCCGACGGGGTCGTGGCGTTCCGCGGCGCGCACCAGGCCGGGATCGTCACCCCGGCCCAGGACCGCCTGCACTTCGTCGCGCTCGACATCGTCACCGACGACCGCGAGGAGCTGCGCGCGCTGCTGGAGAGGTGGACGGTCGCGGCCGAGCGGATGACCGCGGGCGCGGAGACGACGCCGGGTGGCGCGGTCGACCTCAACCCTCAGTCCCCGCCGACCGACACCGGCGAGGCGCTCGGGCTCGCGGCGTCGTCGCTGACGTTGACCTTCGGTGTCGGGCCCGGCCTGTTCGAGTCCAGCGGGGTCGACCGGTTCGGCCTGGCCGCGCAGCGCCCGGCGGCGCTGGCCGACCTGCCGCGGTTCACCGGCGACCAGCTCGACGCCGCCCTGTCCGGTGGCGACCTGTGCATCCAGGCGTGCGCCGACGACCCGCAGGTGGCGGTGCACGCGGTGCGCAACCTCGTGCGGATGGGGTTCGGAACCACCGCGGTGCGCTGGTCGCAGCTGAGGTTCGACCGCACCTCGTCGACGTCCACGTCGCAGGCCACCCCGCGCAACCTGTTCGGCTTCAAGGACGCCACCACCAACATCAAGGCCGAGGACCCGGCGGCCCTGGACCAGCAGGTCTGGGTGCAGCCCGGCGACGAGCCTGCCTGGCTCGACGGCGGGAGCTACCTCGTCGCGCGACGGATCCGCATGCACGTCGAGATCTGGGACCGCACCTCGCCCGCCGAACAGGAGCTGATCATCGGCCGGACGAAGGGCGAGGGCGCCGCGATGGGCGCCGCGACGGAGTTCGACCTGGCCGACTACTCAGCCACCCGCTCGGACGGCGAGCCCGCGATCGCCATGAACGCCCACATCCGACTGGCGTCGGAACACTCGCTGGGCGGGGTGCGGATGCTGCGGCGCGGCTACAACTTCGTCGACGGCAGCGACGGGCAGGGGCACCTCAACGCCGGGTTGTTCTTCGTCGCGTTCATGCGCGACCCGCACGGCCAGTTCGTCCCGATGCAGCGGGCGCTGGCCAACGACGACGACCTCATGGAGTACATCGAGCACACCGGCTCGGCCGTCTTCGCCTGCCCCGCAGGGCTGGGTGAGGGCAGCTACTGGGGCCAGAGCCTGTTCGAGTCCTGACGACTCGCCCGGAAACCCCGACTCACCAGCACGGAAACCCCGACTCGCGGGGAGTTGTCCGCGAGTCGGGGGCTCCGTGCGCGCGAGTCGGGGTCAGGGTGCTGTGGCCGTCGCGTAGCGGTCGGCGGCGGCCCACACCAGGCGGGCGTAGTCGCCCGACCTGTTGTACGTGAGTACGCCGTCCCACCAGCCCTCGCCGCTGGCGGTGTCCCGACCGTCTGCGCACACGTAGGCCGCGGCCGCGCGGGCGGCGTCGTCGAGCTGGTGAGGGTCGCGCACCCCGTCACCGTTGCCGTCGGCGCCGTAGCGCGCCCACGTGGTGGGCAGGAACTGCATCGGCCCCACCGCGCGGTCGTGGACGGTGTCGCCGTCGAGCGCGCCGCCGTCGGTGTCGAGGATCTCGCGGGTGCCCCGGGAACCGTCGAGCGCGATCCCGATGACGGACGGCCGGGCGACGCCGTCGGCGTCGAGGTCGGCGCGCCCCAACCGGCCGTGGTCGGACTCCACGCGGCCCAGGCCGGCGAGCGTGGTCCAGGACAGGCGGCACTGCGGGGTGTCCGCGGCCTGGGCCAGCTCGGCCGCTGCGTAGGAGCGCAACGCCCGCTCGGGCACACCGTTGCCGGCGGCCGCGCCCGCCCAGGCCACGACGTCGAGTTCCGGGGCCAGCGGCGGGGGTTGGGCCACGGGTGTGTCCCGCTCGACGTCCGCGGCGACGAGCCCGTCCCCGCGCTGCCGCGGCTCCCCCCCGCCGGTCCCGCTGACGAACGCGACCCCGGCGACGAGCACGAGCGCGAGCAGCGCCAGCGCGACACCCCCGGCGAGCACACCCCCGGCGAGCACCCCGAGGCCGGAGGATCGATGGGTGGGACGGCGGTCCGGGTAGGGCACCAGCCCAGGCTAACCGCGCGACCCCTGAGCTCCTCTCAGCCGCGGCCGTCCGGTCACGGTCCGGTCCCGATCACCGTTGCGGACCGACGGAGGACGCTCAGCCGGGCCAGTGCCGCTTCCAGGCCGTCGCGTCCAGTGCGTGCGGGTCCTCCCCCGCGTCGCGGGCGGACCGTTCGGCCGTCCGGACGTCGGCGGCGAAGCCACGGGCGGCGGCGCGGAGCTGGGCCTCCGGGTCGATGCCGCCGAGCCTCGCGCGGGCGGCCAGCGCGAACAGCTGTTCGCCGACGCCGGAGCCGGCGGGCAGCAGGTCGGCCGGCAGGCCGGCCCGGGCGGTGCGGCTGGTCAGCTTCGCCGCGAGCGCGACAGCCGGCTGACCGGTCGGCACACCATCCACACTGGACTCGCGCTGCTTCTCCACCCGCTTGATCTCCTCCCAGCGCTGCTCCTGCCGAGCGACCGCCCCGATCCCGGTGCCGACCCGCGCGTCGAGCCCGGCGTCGTCCCCGAAGACGTGCGGGTGCCGTCCGATGAGCTTGTCGACCAGACCGGACGCCACCTCGTCGACACCGAAGGGCTCCGGCGAGTCGAGCGCGACGCGGGCGTGGAACAGGACCTGCAGCAGGACGTCACCGAGCTCCTCGCGCATCGCGGGCCGGTCGTCGTCCTCGATGGCCTCGTAGAGCTCGTAGCACTCCTCGACGAGGTACTGCAGCAGCGACGAGTGCGTCTGCTCGGCGTCCCACGGACACCCGCCCGGCGAGCGCAGCCGGTCCATGACGGCGACGGCGTCGAGCAGCGCGGCCCCGGCCGGTTCGGGTGCCGACACGACGAGGTCGGCGTCGGGGTAGCGCAGGGGGTCGGTGGTGAACACGACCCCGTCGGGGGTCCCGTCCAGGCGCGGCACACCGAGCGACTCCCGCACGTGTTCGGGCACGGTCTCGTCGGCGTGCAGATGCGCCGCGGAGCGCAGAGCGGGTACGGCGGCCACCGGGAGGACGCCCGACCAGCGAGCGGGGAGGACGACGACCGTGCGCGGCACGCTCAGCCCAGGCCCGGGGGCAGGGTCTCCCCGGCCATCTGGTCCTCGGGCACGACCCGCAGCGGGATCGGATCCCACACGCCGTAGCGCGGGTTGACCCGGATACCGGCGCTGTCGGCGACCGGCTGCAGCATCCGCTCGCCGATGGCCACGAGCTGTTCCTGGCTGATCTGCCCGGCCGCAGCGGGGTCCGACGGGGCGTCGGTGCGCCGGTCGGTGACACGGAAGACGATCCAGCTCGCCTGCTGCGGGTCGGGCTGGAACAGGACGGTACCGCCGACCGGGGTGCCGAACAGCACCGTGCCCGCGACGTCGGGCTGCGTGACGGCGCCGTAGACCATGTCGCGCACGGACGTGTCCGGGTTGGCCGCGAACAGGGCCTCGGCCTCCGGGCCGCCGGCCGCGAGCACCTCCGCCTGTTGCTGGGCCTCCTCACGGGACGTGGCTGCCACCAGGTCGGCCGTGACCGACAGGCCCGCGACCGAACGCTGGGCCAGCTCTGCGGCGATCAGCTCGTCGCGCACCCGGTCACGCAACCCGGGGAGATCGGAGAACGTGCTCCTCAACAGGGCCTCGGCGCCGCCCCGCTCGACGATCGCCGCGTCGACGTCCGCGTCGGAGATCACGATGCCCGCGGCCCCGCCCTGCTCCTCCAGCAAGCCGTGCAGCACCTCGCGCGTGACGATGTCGCGCGCGATGTCGGCGGGCCCGCCGCCCTGCTCGGTGACCTGCGCCACCAGCTCGGGGCGCGCGAGCACCGCGTCCAACCTCGACTGCACAAGTTCGAGCGGCACGGCGTCGGAGCCCACGATGACCGCCGATCCCGCCTGGCTCGGACCGCCGCACCCACTGACCACCGCGCCGATGACCGTCACGGCCGCGACGACCCACCCCACCTGCCTGCGCACGGGCGCCACCCTCTCACGCGCCCGCCGCCGGCCGGCCTCAGACCCCCGCGGGCACCTTGGCCGGCGCGAGCAGGTCGCGCAGCAGCCTCGAACACCAGTCCAGCAGCTCGACGTTGCGCAGCGGGGTCCCGCCGATCCGCCCGCCCTCGACGGGCCGGGGCACCAGCACGACGCGCGCCGCGGGCTTGTAGGCCGCCTTCGGGTGCAGACGACGAAGGCGCAGCTGAGCGGAGTCGGGCAGGTCGACGGGGCCGAGACGGATGGCGTTCCCGGCCACCGTCACCTCCCCGACCCCCAGTGCGCGGCAGGTCTGGCGGAACGCCGCGACGGCGAGCAGGTTGCGCACGGGCGCCGGCGGCTCGCCGTAGCGGTCAACGAGCTCCTCGACGATGCCGTCGAGCGCCGCCTGGTCACCCGCCTCGGCGATCTTGCGGTAGACCTCGAGGCGCAGCCGCTCGCCCGTGGCGTAGTCGTGCGGGATGTGGGCGTCGACCGGGAGGTCGACCCGCACGTCCGCCAGCGCCTCCTCCTGCTCCCCCTCGCCGGCGCCGCCCTGCTGGCGGAACGCCGTGACGGCCTCGCCGACGAGCCGGATGTAGAGGTCGAACCCGACGCCGGCGATGTGGCCGGACTGCTCCGCGCCCAGGATGTTGCCGGCGCCGCGGATCTCGAGGTCCTTCATGGCCACCGCCGCGCCCGCACCCAGCTCGGAGTGCTGGGCGATCGTCGCCAGGCGATCGTGGGCGGTCTCGGTCAGCGGGTGCTCGGGAGGGAACAGGAAATAGGCGTAACCCCGCTCGCGACCCCGACCGACCCGGCCGCGGAGCTGGTGGAGCTGGGAGAGCCCGAGCGTGTCGCTCCGCTCGACGACGAGGGTGTTGGCGTTGGAGATGTCGAGGCCGTTCTCCACGATCGTCGTGCACACCAGCACGTCGTACTCGTTGTGCCAGAAGCCCGCCACGGTGCGTTCGAGCACATCCTCGTTCATCTGGCCGTGCGCGACCGCGATGCGCGCCTCGGGGACCAGCGCGCGGATCTTCGCCGCCGCCCGGTCGATCGTCGAGACCCGGTTGTGGACGTAGAAGACCTGGCCGTCACGCAACAGCTCGCGGCGGATCGCGGCCGTCACCTGCTTCTCGTCGTAGGCGCCGACGTAGGTGAGGGTGGGATGGCGGTCCTCGGGCGGGGTGGTGATCGTCGACATCTCCCGGATGCCGGCCAAGCTCATCTCCAGCGTCCGCGGGATCGGCGTCGCGCTCAGTGTGAGCACGTCCACGTGGGTCCGCAGCGCGGTGATGTGCTCCTTGTGCTCCACGCCGAAGCGCTGCTCCTCGTCGACGATCACGAGGCCGAGGTCCTTCCAGCGCACGCCGCTCTGCAGGAGCCGGTGCGTGCCGACGACGACATCCACGGTGCCGTCGAGCAGGCCCTTCATCGTCTCCTTGGCCTCGCCGGGGTCGGTGAACCGCGACAGCCCCCGGACGGTCACCGGGAACGCCCGCATCCGCTCGGTGAACGTGTCCAGGTGCTGGCTGGCCAGCAGCGTCGTCGGGACGAGGATGGCCACCTGCTTGCCGTCCTGCACGGCCTTGAACGTCGCGCGCACCGCGATCTCGGTCTTGCCGAACCCGACGTCGCCGGAGATCACCCGGTCCATCGGGACCGGGCGCTCCATGTCGCGCTTGACCTCGTCGATCGCGGCGAGCTGGTCGGGCGTCTCGGTGAACGGGAACGCGTCCTCCATCTCGCGCTGCCACGGGGTGTCGGCACCGAACGCGTGGCCGGGCGCGGCCTGACGCGCGGCGTAGAGCTGCACGAGCTCCGCCGCGATCTGCCGGACCGCCTTGCGGGCGCGGCCCTTGGTCTTGGCCCAGTCACCGCCGCCCAGTTTGTTGAGGGTGGGCAGCTCGCCTCCGACGTAGCGGCTGATCTCGTCGAGCGCGTCGGTGGGGACGAACAGCCGGTCGGCCGGCTGACCCCGCTTGGACGACGCGTACTCCAGCACCAGGTACTCGCGGGTGGCGTCGCCGACGGTGCGCTCCCTCATCTGCACGAACTTGCCGATGCCGTGCTGGGAGTGCACCACGTGGTCACCGGGCTTGAGCGTGACCAGGTCGACGCCGTTGCGGCGCCGCGTCGGCATCTTGCGGGCGTCGGACGCGGCGCGGTTGCCCGTCAGGTCGGCCTCGCTGAGCACGACGAGCGGGCCGGCCGTGAACCCCTCGGTCAGACGGCCGCAGGTGACCGTGACCATGCCGGGTTCCGGCTCCCCGTCGAGCCGCTCGACGAGAACGGCCGGGACGTCGGCCTCGTGCAGCTGCTCCAACGACCGCTGCGCGGTGCCCTGACCGCCGACGACGAGCACCGCCGTGCCGCCCGTCATCACGTGGGCGCGCAGGTCGACCAGCGCACGGTCGGTATCGCCGCGGTAGGACTCCACCTCGTGCACGGCCGGCGCCAGCACGTCGTCACGACCCGACAGCAGCGGGCTCAGGGTGAGCACCGGGTGTCCGGTGGCGGTGGCGTGGCCTAGCACGGCCGCCAGGTCGCGGTAGGCCGACGCCCCGACGTCGATGGGGGCGTCTCCCGCGGTGCTGTCTGCGCGCCTCGTCGAGCTCGCCGCGGTGCTGTCTGCGCGCCTCGTCGAGCTCGCCGCGGCGAACCACGACGCCTCCAGGAACTCCTGCCCGGTCCGGACGAGGTCGGCGCTGCGGGTGCGGATGCGCTCGGGGTCGGCGAGCAGCACCAACGACCCGGCGGGCAACAGGTCGGTGAGCAGCTCCAGCTCACCGCCGGCCAGTACCGGTACGAGCGACTCCATGCCCTCGGCCGGGATGCCCTCGGCGAGATGTTCGAGCAGCTCGCGCAGCTGTGGGTTGTTCTCGTGGCCTCGTGCGAGCGCCGCCGCCCGCTCCCGCACCGGGGCGGTGAGCAACAGTTCCCGGCAGCCCGGGGCGAGCAGCTCCTCGACGGGCGCGACCGACCGCTGGTCGGTGACGGCGAAGGACCGCAGCTCGCTGACCTCGTCACCCCAGAACTCCACGCGGACCGGGTGGTCGGCCGTGGGCGGGAAGACGTCCACGATGCCACCCCGCACCGCGAACTCGCCGCGGGTCGTGACCATCTCGACGCGGGTGTAGGCCAGCTCGACGAGCCGCTCGAGCACGGCGTCGAAGTCGGCGGTGTCCCCGACGCGCAGCCGCACCGGGTCGAGCGAGCCCAGGCCCGGCGCGATGGGCTGGATCAGGCTGCGGGCCGCCGCGACCACGACCCGCGGGGTGTCGTCCCCGCCCAGCCGTCGGAAGATCGACAGTCGCCGCCCGATGGTGGCGGGCCGGGGCGAGAGGCGCTCGTGGGGCAGCGTCTCCCACGACGGGAGCACCGCGACAGCATCGGCGCCGAGCAGGGCGGCGACGGCGCGACCGAGGTCCTCGGCCTCCCGGTCGGTAGCGGTGACGGCCAGCACGGTCCGGTCGGCGCCGGGCGCGGGTGCGCCGAAGGCCGCGGCGAGGAACGGGCGCAACGCCGTGGGGCCTTCGATCCGCAGGTCCGGCACTTCCACCGCCCTGACGCCACGAGCGGCGTCGACGACGGCCTGGAGGTCGGGAGCGGACAGGGCGGAGCGGAGCAGACCGGCAAGCTTGGCCACGGTTCGGGAAACCCCTCGCAGGAGTGAGCGCGCGCGGAAACAGACCCCTGCCGGGCCAAGTGCCTGGTGAGGTCTTCGTTTCCGAAGCCTACGCCCGCCCCGACCCCCCGCGAGTCGGGGTTTCCGCGTGAGCGAGTCGGGGTTGCCGGGCGCACGCAGACCCCGACGCGCGCGCACGGAGAC
>JAJAZD010000369.1 GCA_026785945.1 Pseudonocardia sp.
CTGGCGGGGCGCGCCGCCCGCCGGCGGGCCGGCGACCTGGCGGCCCGCCTGGCCGCGGTGGCACCGCGGCCAGCGGACACCGTGGCGCGCAGGGAGGTCGTGGCCGAGACCCGCGCGCTCGTCGTGCGCTATGGCGGCCGGCCGGCCCTGCGTGGGGTGGACCTGCGCCTGCACGCCGGGGAGGTGGTCGCCCTCATGGGCCGCAACGGGGCGGGGAAGTCGACCCTGCTCGCGAGCCTCGTCGGCCTCCGCCGGCCGTCCTCGGGAACCGTTCGCGTGGGCGCCCACCAGCCGGCTGACCCGGTGACCCTGGTGCCCCGCGACCTGGTGCGCCGGGTCGGGATGGTGCCGCAGGAACCCGGCGACCTGCTCTACTCCGACACGGTCGCCGGCGAGTGCAGCCAGGGCGACGTTGACGCCGGAGCGGCGCCCGGCACGGCGCTCGGGATCTTCGCCGATCTCGTGCCCGGTGTCGTCGGGACCACCCATCCCCGAGATCTCTCCGAGGGCCAGCGGCTGGCTCTCGCGCTAGCCGTCGTCCTCGCCGGTCGCCCACCCGTGGTGCTGCTCGACGAGCCCACCCGCGGCCTGGACTACCCGGGCAAGAAGCGTCTGGTGCAGGTACTGCGCGACCTCGCCGCCGGAGGACACGCCGTGCTTCTCGCCACCCACGACGTGGAGCTGGCGGCCACCGTCACCGACCGCACGGTGGTGCTCGCCGAGGGCGAGGTGGTCAGCGACGGGCCGTCGCGGGAGGTCGTGCTGTCATCCCCCGCGTTCGCGCCCCAGGTGGCCAAGATCCTGGCCCCGGCCCCGTGGCTGACCGTGGCCGAGGTCGAGCACGCGCTGAGAGCAGGATGAGAATCCCCACGAAACCGCTCGCTGCGCTCACGCTTCCGCGGGGGCCCAAGAGCACGCCTGTGGCACCTGCTCCTCGCGTGCGTGCCGTCCGGCTGCGGCCCAGGGCCGTTCTCGCGCTGAGCGTCGTCAGCGTGCTGGGCCTGGTCGCCTTCTGCTGGCCGCTGCTGGTCGAGCCGGGTGCTCGGCTCGACGGCGAGGCGACCGCTCCCTGGCTGTTCGTGCTGCTGCTCCCCCTGCTCCTCGCCGTCGTCCTCGCCGAGGTCGCCGACGGCGGCATGGACGTCAAGGCGGTCGCGGTGCTCGGCGTGCTGGCCGCGGTCGGTGCCGCCCTGCGTCCGCTCGGCGGCGGCGCGGCCGGTTTCGAGCCCGTGTTCTTCCTGCTGGTGCTGGCCGGGCGCGCACTCGGCCGGGGCTTCGGGTTCGTCCTGGGTGCGGTCACCCTCTTCGCCAGCGCCCTGCTCACCGCAGGCGTCGGCCCGTGGCTGCCCTTCCAGATGCTCGCCGCCGGCTGGGTGGGCTTCTTTGCAGGATGCCTACCGAGGGCGACAGGACGTCGCGAGGTGGCGCTGCTCACGGCGTACGGCGTGATCGCCGGTTTGATGTACGGCGTGGTGATGAACCTGCAGCTGTGGCCGTTCGCGACCGGCCTCGACAGCGGCATCTCCTACGTCGCGGGCGCGCCGGTCGGTGACAACCTGCGGCGCTTCGCCGCGTTCACCCTCGCGACCTCGCTGGGCTTCGACATCCCCCGAGCCCTGACGACTGCAGCACTGGTGGCGGTCGCCGCGAGGCCGGTGCTCCTGGCACTTCGCCGGGCCGCCCGCAAGGCGGAGTTCGGCGCCGTGGGCGAGTTCGCGCCGGCCCTGACCCCGGCGGAGCGCTGATGCCGGACGGGCTGGACCTCGCACCGGTGATCGGGGCGATCGATCGACCCGACCAGCCGGAGCCCCGCGAGCCGCACGAGGAGCAGGACCCGCGGTCGTCGTCGCACGGCCGCCTCGACGAGCTGGCCGGCTGGCTGACCGGCATCCAGGGCGCCGATGGGGCCCGGGCGCTCGACCGGGTGCGGCTGCTCATGCTGGCCGGCGACCACGGTGTGGCGGCCTGCGACATCTCGAACCACCCCGAGGGAGCGACGCTGGACCTGGTGCGCGCCACGGTCGACGGGGTGTCGGCCGTCGCCGTGCTGGCGGCCTCGCTGGGAGTGGGCGTCCGGGTGGCGGCGCTCTCGCTGGACGGCGACCTGGCGGGGCTGCCCTCACCCGTCACCGCGCATGCCGTACGCCGGGGCAGCGGTCGGGTCGACCGCGAGCCGGCTCTCAGCCGGGAGGAGGCGGAGGCTGCGCTCCGGGCCGGCATCGCCCTGGCCGACGAGGAGGCCGACGCCGGCACCGACCTGCTCGTCGTGGCCGACGTCGGGCGGGGAGCGGGGGTGCCGGCGGCGGCGCTGGTAGGGCTGCTCACCCGGAGCGACCCCTCGATGGTGACCAGCCGCGGTGGCCGGGTCGACGACGCGCTGTGGATGCGCCGGTGTGCCGCCGTGCGCGACACGATGCGGCACGGACGTCCGGTGCTGGGCGACTACGTCGAGCTCCTCGCGACCGTGGGCGGTGCCGACCTGGCCGCGATGACGGGCCTGCTGCTGCAGTCCGCCGCCCGGCGTACGCCGGTGCTGCTCGACGGCGTCGTCACCCGCGCCGGCGCGCCCCGCGCCCCCCGGCACGCCGGCCCGGGGGCGGGCGGGTGGGGGGGCCGGCCCCCCCC
>JAJAZD010000370.1 GCA_026785945.1 Pseudonocardia sp.
GCGCCCCCCCGGGGGGGGCGGGGGCCCCCGCGCGCCGAGGCGGCCCGCCCCACCGGGGCCCCCGGCCGGCCCCCCCCCCCCGGGGCCCGCCGGGCCGCGTCCAGCTCGGCGTGCCGGGCGCCCGCCAGCTCGGTGCGGGCCGCGGCGTCCAGGCCCGGGTACGCGGCCTCGCCGTCGGTCGCGACGACGAGCGTGAGCGCGGCGCCCGCGGCGTGCAGCACCCGCAGCACTCCGCCCGCGCCGAGCGTCTCGTCGTCGGGGTGGGCGGCCACCACGACGACGCGGCGGTGGGCGCTCGGGTCGAAGGCGGGCAACCTGTGCTGGTGCAGCGCGGCGCGCCACTGCTCGGGCGGGGTGATCCGCCGGGTGTCCGGAACGGTCATCCGCGTGCCCCGAGGACGGGGTTGCCGTGGACGGGGTTGCCGTGGACGGGGTTGCTGGGGACGGGGTTGCCGTGGACGGGGTTGCTGGGGGCCGGGTCGCGGAGGGCCGGGTCGCCGAGCGCGGGGGTGCCGAGCACGAGGGTGCCGAGCGCGGCGTGGTCACGCTCGCCGTGATGCTGGCGGACGTACAGTCCCAGGTCGGCCAGGGTGCGGGCGAGGAAGGGGTCCTGACTGAGCGGGCCCGGGCCGACGATCCGGGGGACGCGGTCGACGACCTCGCGCGCCGCCCGCTCCACGGCGGTGCGGACCCGCGCGGTGGCCACCGCATGGGTCTCACCCGGCGCGGCGTCCACGGCCTGCGCGGTGCAGGTGAGCAGGGCGTCGGCCGCGGCCAGGAACGCGTCGAGCTCGCCGACGTGGGCGAGCCGATGGGCGTCGGGTGCTGCGGGGAGGTGGGTCAGCGCTCGTTCCAGCAGCCCGGCCGCGCCGCCCCACCACACCGCGGCCACCCCGGCCCCACCGACGAGGAAACCGGGGCGGGCGGTGTACCACCCGGCCGGTCCGAGCACGTCCTCCGCGCCGACCGGGAGTGCGGTGAAGTTGACGTCGAGTGTGTTCGCGCCGGCCATCGCGCAGGTCTGCCACGTGCCCGGCTCGGGCCGGGCGCCGGGCGGCACCACGGCTACGTCGACGAGGACGGTGCCTTCCCCCGCGCCACTGCCCCCCGCGCCTTTGCTTCCTGCGCCTTTGCTCCCTGCGCCGGACCCCCCGGCGGGGCGGTCGGCGACGACGAGAGCCCGGTCGACGATCTCCGCGCCGGAGCAGAACCGGACGGTCCCGTCGAGCCGCCACGCCCGGCCCTCGCGCGTCAGACCCGCCCGGGCACCTCCGGAGCGGGCCGCCCACACGCCGTAGAGGGCACCGGGGGCGGGGGAGCGACCGGCCTCGGCGAGGATCGCGACCGCGTCGGTGTGCGCCTCGACGAGCCGGGCCAGCACGAGGTCGCGACGCCCCCAGCTCGCCAGTGCGCTCCAGCGGGCGCGGGTGGCTCCGCCCCCCGGCAGGGGCAGATCCAGCCGGCCGGTGTGGAGCAGCTCACGCAGTGCGGTGCCGACCACGGCCCGCGGGTTCTCGTGCACAGGCCCGACGCACACGGGTCTCACGCTCGGCGGCGCGGTCGGCTCAGCGGGCGCCGGTCTGCGGCGGGGCGTCGACGTCGCCGCGCCAGCCGCCCTCCGCGCCTCCACGGGACTCGATGAAGGTCTTGAAGTTCGCCATGTCGCCCTTGAGCCGGTGCGACACGATGCCGAGCGCGTCACCGGCCTTCTCCAGGAGGCCGTGCGGGTCGTGGTCGAGCTGCAGCGTCACCCGCGTGGTGGCGTTGTCGATCCGGTGGAAGGTCACCACTCCGGCCTGGTGCGTCCCGTTCTCGGTCTTCCAGGCCACCCGCTCGTCCGGGTGCTGCTCGGTGATCTCCGCGTCGAACTCCCGCCGCACGCCGGCGATCTTCGTCACCCAGTGGGTACGGGTGGGGGTGAGCTGGTCGATCCGCTCGACGCCGTCCATGAACTGCGGGAACGACTCGAACTGGGTCCACTGGTTGTACGCGGTGGCCACGGGGACCTCGACATCCACGGAGTGCTGCACGTTCGTCGTCATGGGTGCGGTGTTCCCGACACCCGCGGCGCTGAAACCGGCGGCGGCCTCGGGAGCGCCAGGACGTCACGGCCGGGGTCGAACTCGACGGCGCCACGTGCCGCGAGGTCGGTGAGCCAGCCCGTCATCGGCCACCAGCCGTTCCGGCGACGGAACAGCGTCGCGTTGCGGACGATCTCGGCGACGCGGGCCGGGGTGTCCCGGGCGGGCGGATGGTGCTGGTGGAAGGCCGTCGCGCCACCCACCCAGTGCAGGCCCACCCCCGCCGCCGCGGCCATGAGGGCGTAGTCGGTGTCCTCCCCGCCGTAGCCCGTGTACTCCTCGCAGAAGCCTCCCGCCGCAGTCCAGGTGGCCGCCGTGACGGCGAAGGACAGCGACCAGAACAGGGCGAGCCGGTCCTCGGGCACGACCTCACCGTCCGGTGGGGCCGGGCGCGCGGGATGCGGCGGCGCCAGGTCGGCCAACCCGGTGTGCGGGTAGCCGCCAGGGGGTGGCGGCGGCAGGTAGTGGACGGGGCCGCAGAGCAGTGCGGGCGCCGCGGCGGTCCTGGCCGCGTCGCGGTAGCGGCGCAGCATCCGGGGGGCGGGGATGCAGTCGACGTCGAGCAGGACGAGCAGGTCGGCGCCGGCGTGGAGCGCCGCGGCGGCGCCCGCGTTGCGCGCCGCGGCCAGCGGGAGCCCCGAGTCGGGGACGGGGAGGTCGAGCAGGAGCACCGGCGGTGCGTCCGGCACGGGGGTGAGCCGCGGCGCCTCTCCCATCCCGACCACGACGTGCAGGTCGGGCGGGTCGGCGGCGAGCCCGACGCGTTGGCGGTGCAGGTGGGCGTCGCGGTCGTGGGTGATCGTGACGACCGCGGTGACCGTCACCTGGCCAACCCGTCGAGGACCGCAGCGGCCCGAGCGGCCCCGTCACCCGGCGACCAGCGGTGCCACCCGGCCCCCCCGCGTGCGGCGGCCCGATCGAGGAGGTGCGGCCAGTCCGCGGGTGCGGGCCAGGTCGGCGCCACCTCGGCGAGGTCGGCGCGCCGCAGGGCTGCCGCGGTCGCGTGCTGCTCGCCGTGCGGGCGGTCCTGGGGCACCACCACCGCGGGCGCCCGGGCGGCCGCCACCTCGGCGAGCGCGTTCTGTCCGGCGTGGGTGATCACGACGTCGGCGGAGCACAGCCGGGGCCACACGTCGTCGACCCAGCCGTGCCACGTCAGGTCCCCGGGCCCGGATGGGTTGCCGGCGGACGGGCTGCTGGGGGACGGCCCGAGCACGTCCCATCGCCAACGCGGGGTGGCGGCTGCGGCGGCCCGCAGGTCGTCGGCCCGGACGTCGAGGCCGCCACCGCCCCACAGCACCGCCACCCGGTTCCGGTCCGGCCGGTGCGCCGGTGCGGGCCGACCGTCGAATCGCGACACCGCGCCGAGATGGACGGTCTTCGCGAGCCAGTGCGCCGGCCATCCTGGTTCGGGCCGGTCCGGCCACGGGGCCAGCAGGCGCTCGGCCAGGTCGTAGGCGAGCCGGTGCGGCCGGTCGGTGCGGTCGCCGGGCTGGGCCATGATCACGACCGGCACCCCGTGCAGCCGGGCCAGCACGGCGACCTCGACCGAGACGTCGACGACGAGCAGCGCCACGTCGGGCAGGGCTTCGCCGATGAGCCGCATCCGGGCGAGAAGCCCGGTGTGCCGGCGCGGTGCCCAGTGCAGCGTCCCGCCCGCGGTGACGTCGGCGGCGTCGGGATCGAGGTCGCCACGCACCCCGTCGGCGTCGTCGGGGAGTCGTACCCAGCGCCCGGACCAGCCCGCGGGTGCGGCCCGACAGGACAGGCCGACGACCGGGGTCCGGGCCGCCGCCGCGATCGCCGTGGCGCGCTGGAGGTGGCCGCTGCCGTGGTGGTGGACGTAGTAACCGATCACGCGGAGTCCACGGGTCCGGGGGTGGTCATGCCGCGCGCGGGCTGCCGGCGAGCTCGCCGTAGAGGCGTTCGTAGCCGTCGATCATGGTCTCCACCGAACAGGTCGCGACGGCGTGGCGGCGTGCCGCGGCGCGGTCGAGGCCGGCGGCCCGGGTGATCGCGACCGCCAGGCCGTCGACGTCTCCGGGTTCGGCGAGCACGCCGCAGGTCCGGTCCAGCAGCTCGGGCAGGGCGCCGCGGGCGAAACCGGCGATCGGCGTGCCGCAGGCCAGCGCCTCGGCGACGACGAGACCGTACGGCTCGTCCCAGCACGGTGACACCACGGCGACCGACGCGGACCCCACCAGGTCGACGAGCGCGGCGTGGTCGAGGTGACCGAGGTAGTCGACACCGTCGCCGAGCAGGGGCACGACCCGGTCGCGGAAGTAGCGCAGGTCGGGCAGCGGGCCCGCCAGCCGCAGACCGGTCCCGGCTGCTCGGGCCGCACGGATCGCCTGCTCGGGCCCCTTCTCCGGGACCACCCGCCCCGACCAGACCGGTGCGCCGCCACCGGGACCGGGCGTCCAGAAGGTCGTGTCGACCCCGTTGCGCACCACACCGACCCGGGGCACGAACGGGCGCCACTGCTCGGCGGTCGCGCGGCTGACGGCCGCGAAGTGCGTCGACTCCGGCTCCGAGGTGGGCGGGCGCGCGCGCACCGCGGACTCCAGCCACGGCGTCGGCGGGGTGTGCAGGGTGGTGAGCACGGGGATCGACAGGCTGGGGGCCATCGCCACGGGGAGGTAGTGCAGCGAGTTGTTGTGCACCAGGTCGTAGGAGCAGGTGCCGCCCAGCTGGAGCATGAGGCTCAGGTAGGCGTGGTGCTCGGCCAGGAACCACTCGGCGGGCATGCTCACGTCGCGCCGCGCGTGGTCGGAGATGGGCGGCAACGGCGACAGCTCGTGCACCCGGAGCGCCGGGTCGGAGCCGGCCCCGCCGAAGACCGAGACCTCGTGGCCACGGTCGCGCAGGTGCGAGGTCAGCTGCCAGGTGTGGGCCTCCAGGCCTCCCGGGAAGGGCTGGCGGAGCGGGAAGCGGGCAGAGGCGATGAGCGCGATGCGCAGCCGTGTCACGGCCGGGCCGCGGTAGGTGCTGGCGAGCGGAACGGGCCAGGAAACATGGTGACGGCAGGCTCCCGGGAGGAGGGCGGACCGGCGCCCGGACTCGTGGGCCGGGCCGCGGAAGGAACTGGAGCGGTTAATCGATCATGGCATACCCGAATGATCACCCGCTCACACCGAGCAGCGCCATTCGGGGCGCGTGCCGCGACAGTCCCGCCTCGATCCACTGCGGATGGTCGGCGTACCAGCGCAGCTGCGCGGCCACCACGTCGCGGTCGGCGACCGTGCGGCCGTCGACCAGCCAGTGGGCCCGGGGGGCGGCGGTGAGTCGCAGCGCCGAGACGACCGACTCCTCCAGGGGCGCGCGGACCCCCCCGAGCAGGACCCGGCCGGGATCCGCGGCGTCGGCCGGCATGCGCAGGGCCGTCTGGACCCGCCGCGCCAGCGCCACCAGCACCGGGTTGCCGGGATGGTTGAGCGTGTGGGCGGCCTCGTCGCCGAGCCCGAGGAGCAGGTCGGAGACCCCGACGTCGGTGTCGTGCTCCCGCCGGGCCAGCTCCGCGACCGACGCCGCGGCGGCGGCGCGTAGGACCTCCGGTTCCGCCGTGGCGGCCCGCGGGAGTCCGGCGGCGACCGCCAGCGTCCGCAGGTCGTGGTAGGGCACCACGGCTGGGACGGCCGAGGGGTCCGACGGGTGCCGCACGATCGCCGAGTACGGGTACAGGCCGTCGTACCGCACCACCGGCCAGCGCAGGACCGGCGTGCCCGGGGCGAGCCCGGCCGCCAGCTGCCGGGTGCCCAGGGGCAGGTCGCGGTAGTCGTCGCGGACGGGCTGGCTCACCAGCAGGGCAGCGCGGCCCAGCAGCTCGTGCAGCGCCGCGAGGTCGTCGCCGGTCAGCTCGTGCACCGGCGGGATCCGGACGGTCCGGTAGGCGAACGTGGGTGACCCGGCGAGGAGCACGCGCAGTGACTCGGCCTGGCAGTTGCCGTGCACGACCGCGACCGCCCGGCCGTCGGAGGAGTCCGCGGGCCGACCCCGGTCCGCCTGGCCGTAGAAGTCGCCGTAGTGCGCGCGCCGTCCGGGATCCATGGTGGCATGCTCCTCGGTGCGGCCGGGACCGGCACGGTGGCGCGGCTCCGCTCGGGCCGGCCATGGGTTGAGGCTCCACCGGTTCGGGCACCACGGGCCGGTTCGGGCACCATAGGTGAGTGGGACTGCGGATCGCCTCGGTGCCCGCCGGCCACGTCTACGTGCGGCACCTCGGTGACCCCGGCGACCCCGACGGGCCGGTCCGCCTGCCCGATCCGCCCGTGCCCGGCGCTGCGGCGGGACAGTGGTGGCCACCGGTGATGCTCGAACCGTCCTGGGTGGGCGCCCACGCCGACGACTTCGACGCCTTCCACATCCACTTCGGCTACGACGACCGGACCCCCGCGGACCTCGCCGCACTGGTCGGGACGCTTCGGTCGTGCGGCAGGCCGCTGGTGGTGACCGTGCACGACCTGCGCAACCCGCATCACGCCGACCCGGCAGCCCACGACGCCGCACTCGACGTGCTGGTGCCCGCCGCCGACGCCGTACTCACCCTGACCCACGGCGCGGCGTCGGCCATCGCCGCCCGGTGGGGCCGCCGCGTGACCGTGGTGCCCCACCCGCACGTCGTCGAGCCGGAACGGATGGCGCGGCCCCGCCCGTCGCACGGTGGGTTCGTGGTCGGACTGAACGCGAAGAGCGTCCGCGCGAACAGCGACCCGGTACCGGTCGCCCGCGCACTGGCCACCACGGTGGCGCAGCTGCCCGGCGCGCGGCTGAGGATCGACGCCCACGACGACGAGCGCGGCCGCATGGTGGCCGCCGCGCTGCCGGGACTCGACGTCCGCGTGCACTCCCGGTTCTCCGACGCCGAGCTGTGGGACCACCTCGCCGGGCTCGACGTCTCGGTGCTGCCCTACCGGTTCGGCACCCATTCGGGCTGGTTGGAGGCCTGCCACGATCTCGGTACGACGGTCGTCGCGCCCGACTGCGGGTTCTACGACCAGCAGGCACCGTGCCTGATCTACCGGCACGCCGACCTCATGACCCTCGACGCCGCCGTGCGGACCGCGTACCGGGAGCGCCCGGTCTGGCGCGCCGATCCGGGTGAGCGGGCCGCGCAACGCACCCGGATCGCCGCGGCACACGCTCAGGTCTACCGGTCGGTCGTGGGCCGGTGAGGGTCCTGGTCCACGCGCCCGGCCCGCCCGGGCACGGCGTCGTGCGGCACGCGGCGCAGGTGGTCGAGCTCGTCCGCGCCCACGGCGTCGTCACCGCCCGGCGCGACGTCGAGCTCACCCACGTCCAGTTCACCGATGCGCTCTTCGGCCCCGACATCGGCCGCGCGGCCGGCGCGTTCGAGGCGTGGGCAGGCGCCCCCCCCCCGGCCCGTCGAGGCACCCGGGAAGCCCGGCCCCGGGGCGCCCCCCGGGCCGCGCGGTTAAGTATTA
>JAJAZD010000371.1 GCA_026785945.1 Pseudonocardia sp.
GGCGGGGGGGGCGGCGGCGGAGCCCGACGCCTCGGGCGCGGCCCGGGGGGCGCCGACCGGCGACGACAGGTCCGGCGGCACGGCAGGGAGCGCGGCGGCGAGCACGGCGGACGGCGGGACCGGAGGCGACGACGGGGCCGGCGGTACCGGGTCCGGCGCAGGCGAACCCGTGGCGGAGGCAACCGGTGACCGGGCGAAGTGAGGCCGCCGCCACGGCGGGCTTCACCGGCTTCGGCGACGGCGCCGTCGAGTTCTTCGACGGGCTGGAGGCCGACAACTCGAAGGCCCACTGGACCGACCAGCGCGAGATCTACGAGACCCACGTCCGCGCCCCGATGCAGGCGCTGCTGGCCGCGCTGGAGCCGGAGTTCGGCGCCGGCAAGATCTTCCGTCCGTTCCGCGACGTCCGGTTCTCCGCCGACAAGACCCCGTACAAGACGCATTGCGGCGCGACGGTCGGCGGCTACTACGTGCAGGTCGGCGCGGACGGGCTGCTGGTCGCGGCCGGGCGGTACCAGATGGCCCCGGACCAGGTGGCCCGGTTTCGCACCGCCGTCGACGACCCCCGCCGCGGCACGGAGTTGGAGAAGCTCCTCGCCGCGGTCCGGGCCGACGGGATCACGATCGGCGGCGAGACCCTCAAGACGCGCCCACGCGGTGTCGATCCCGGGCATCCGCGCCTGGACCTGATGCGGCACAAGGCCCTCTACGGCCACCGGACCTGGCCACCGGACGACCTGCTGCACGAGGGCGGGTCGCAGGAGCGGGTCGCGTCGGTGTGGCGGTCGCTACGGCCGCTGACCGAGTGGCTCGACGACCACGTGGGCGCGAGCGACCAGCCGCGACGCTGAGCGTCCCGACGTTCACGACCTCGCTCCTGATCGTTCAAGAAGCAGGGCTATGCTCCAGGACGTGACCCGTCGCACAAAGATCGTATGTACCATCGGGCCCGCGACCGCGACCCCGGACCGTATCCGGGAGCTGGTCCAGGCCGGGATGGACGTCGCCCGGCTGAACTTCAGCCACGGCAACCGGGACGACCACAAGCGCGTGTACGAGATGGTCCGGCAGTCCTCGGACACCGAGGGACGCGCGGTCGGGATCCTCGCCGACCTGCAGGGCCCCAAGATCCGGCTGGGTCGGTTCGCCAGCGGTCCCGTCGAGTGGCACACCGGCGAGGAGGTGCGCATCACCGTCGAGGACGTCATGGGTACCCACGACCGCGTGTCCACCACCTACAAGGGCCTCGTCGACGACGCGCGTCCCGAGGACCGCCTGCTCGTCGACGACGGCAAGGTCGGCCTCCGGGTGATCAAGGTCGATGGGCTCGACGTCGTCTGCAAGGTCACCGAGGGTGGGCCGGTCAGCGACAACAAGGGACTCTCCCTGCCCGGCATGAACGTCTCGGTGCCGGCGATGAGCGAGAAGGACATCGCCGACCTCGAGTTCGCGCTGGACCTGCGCGTCGACGTCATCGCGCTGTCGTTCGTGCGCAGCCCGGCGGACATCGACCTCGTCCACAAGATCATGGACTCCAGCGGGGCCCGGCTCCCGGTGGTCGCGAAGGTCGAGAAGCCCGAGGCCGTCGACAACCTCGAGGCCATCGTGCTGGCCTTCGACGGCGTCATGGTGGCCCGCGGCGACCTGGGTGTCGAGCTGCCTCTGGAGCACGTCCCGCTGGTGCAGAAGCGCGCCATCCAGATCGCCCGTGAGAACGCCAAGCCGGTCATCGTCGCCACCCAGATGCTGGAGTCGATGATCACCAATTCGCGGCCGACGCGGGCGGAGGCCTCCGACGTCGCCAACGCGGTCCTCGACGGCGCCGACGCGGTGATGCTGTCGGGTGAGACGGGCGTCGGTCGCTACCCGATCAAGACCGTGCGGACGATGGCGCAGATCATCGAGGCGGTGGAGGACGGGCCGGTGAACGTCCCGCCGCTCAACCACGTGCCACGCACCAAGCGCGGCGTGCTGTCCTACGCCGCCCGCGACATCGGCGAGCGGCTCTCGGCCCGCGCGCTGGTGGCGTTCACCCAGTCCGGTGACACGGTGCGGCGCCTCGCGCGGCTCCACACCCGGCTGCCGCTGCTCGCGTTCACCCCGATGCCGGAGGTGCGCAGCCAGCTCGCGCTGAGCTGGGGCGTCGAGACGTTCCTGGTCGATTCGGTCGAGTCCACGGACGCCATGGTGCGCCAGGTCGACCACGCCATGCTCTCCATCGAGCGCTTCCAGCCCGGTGACCTGGTCATCATCGTGGCCGGGTCCCCGCCCAGCACCGTGGGGTCGACCAACTTCATCCGCGTCCACCGCCTCGGCGAGGAGGACCACGCCTGACCGGCGTGCGCAGGCCGGGTGTGCCCGGCCCACCTGAGAGGATGCGGGAGTGAGCACCCCTCCCGCGACCGCGTCCGAGACCGCCGCCGACGGCGTCCCCCGGGGACAGGCCGTGCTCGACGAGCTGGTGACGCTGCTCGACCTCGAACAGCTGGAGGTCAACCTGTTCCGCGGGGTCAGTCCGCCGCAGAGCCCGACGCGGGTCTTCGGCGGCCAGGTCGCCGGGCAGGCGCTCGTCGCGGCCGGGCGCACCGTGCCCGACGACCGCGAGGTCCACTCGCTGCACGCCTACTTCATCCGTCCGGGGGACCCGCGGGTACCGATCGTCTACGAAGCCGAACGGGTGCGTGACGGCCGGTCGTTCACCACCCGGCGGGTGCTCGGGATCCAGCACGGCGAGGCGATCTTCTCCCTGTCGGCGTCGTTCCAGCAGCGCCAGGACGGGCTCGAACACAGCGAGCCGGCGCCGTCGGAGGTGCCGGCCCCGGAGACGCTGCCCGACCTCGGGGAACGCGTGACGGCGGGGCGGGGGAGCGGTTGGATGTCGCAGATCCCGCGCCCACTCGACATCCGGTTCGTCGACGAGCCCGCGTGGTCCCCCGACCGTGAACCGTCCGACGACCCGGTGCGGGCGTGGATGCGCGCGGACGGCACCCTGCCCGACGACCGGCTGCTGCACGTCTGCCTGCTCACCTACGCCAGCGACCTGACGCTGCTCGGTTCGGTGATCGCGCGCCACGACATGCGGTCCACACAGGTCCAGATGGCGAGCCTGGACCACGCGATGTGGTTCCATCGCCCGTTCCGCGCCGACGAGTGGCTGCTGTACACGTGCTACTCGCCCAGCGCGTCGGGCTCCCGCGGGCTCGCGACGGGCCGGTTCACCACGCGCGATGGGCGGCACGTCGCCACCACCGTGCAGGAGGGCCTCGTGCGGCTGCCCCACGGCTGAGGCCGCATCGGCGACCACCGCGTCGGCCCCGTCGCGTCGGCCCCGTCGCGTCGGGCCCGTCGCGTCGGCCAGATCACGACTGTCGGGGCAGGATGGGGTGATGAGCGGTCACGGAGTGCGCAACGGCGTCGGGCTGGAGGATGATCGATCCGGGGGACGCGTAGCGGTTCCTCCCGTGACGCTGATGCGTCCGTCGGATCGATCACGCGAGGATGCGACGGCGCCGTCGTGACCGGGTGGGAGAACCCGTCCGCGACCCGACGCCGGCAGATCCTGCGCGCCACCCGCACGGTCGCGGTGCTGGGGGCGTCGCCGGACCCGGCGCGGCCCAGCAACCTGGTGGCCACCTACCTGCTCGCGAGCACCGACTACGACGTGTACCTCGTCAACCCGAACGCCACCGAGATCCTGGGCCGGCCGGTGCACGAGACGCTCGCCGACCTACCCGTCGTACCCGATCTCGTCGACGTGTTCCGGCGCCGCGAGGATCTCGACGGCGTCCTCGACGAGGTTCTCGCCTTCCGTCGGGCGTCCTTCCCTGCCGGCACCTCGGATGGCTCCGCGGGCACGTTCTGGACCCAGTTCGGCTTGTTCGACGAGGCCGTGGCCGCCCGGGCGGAGGCCGCGGGGCTGGAGACGGTGATGGACCGCTGCCTGAAGGTGGAGCACGCGCGGTTCCACAGTGGGCCCCACGTCGCCGGCTTCGACACCGGCGTGATCAGCCCGCGGCGCCGGACCCGCTGACCGCCGCGGCGTTCAGCAGCACCCGCAGCACCCAGTAGAACGGCGCCGCGACGAGCAGCACCACCCAGAACGCCCGAGAGTGCCGGCGGACGACGAGCCAGGTGGCCACGGCCGCGAGCAGTGCGGGGGCCAGCGACCCGCCGACGGTGCGGCCCATCGCCTCCGCCGACGGCGGAGGCCCGCGCACGATCAGCACGAGCGCGACGCTGACGGCCGCCCAGGCCAGCGTGGCGAGGAGGGCGAGCGGGAACCCGGTGTGCCCGGCCCGCTCCCCGACCGTCGGCGGGTCCTGCTCCGGCGCCGGGTAGGGCGGCGCGCCCGGCATCGGCGCGTGCGGGGCCATGGTGTCGGGGTGCGGGACGTAGCCGGGCGCACCCCTCCACGACGGATGCGGGTGGTCATCGGAGGGGTTCGGCAGGGCCACGGGCCGAATGTAGCGCTCGTCACGTCTCGTCGAGCAGGCGACCATTCCGTGCCCGACCGCGTGGGCGGGGCGTCGCGCTCACACCTGCTGCGGGCTCCGCGCGCCGTAGGTCAGGCGCCGCAGGACCAGCTCGGCCGGGCCTCGGTACCCGGCGCGGTCACTCATCGCGGCGATCACGAGGATCACCGCCCAGGCGCCGAGCCCGACGAGCGCGGTCTGCCACACCCGCGAGCCCTCCCCGAGACCCAGGCTCCACGCCGGCAGCAACGCCCCGAACGCGACGGACTGTGCGAGGTAGCACGACAGCGACCGCTGCCCGCACGCCCGCAGCGCCCCGCTGACCGGTCCCGTACCGGGCCCCGCAGACGTCCTGCGCGCGAGCCGGATCGCGAGCAGACCGAACAGCGCCGCGTAACCGAGCGCACCGAGGTAGCCGCCCACGGCATGCAGAGCACCGGCGACGACCGACGCGAGCACCGGCGGTGACGTCCACAGCTGCGCGGTCATGAGCGCCGCCGGCAGCCCGCCGAGCACCGCCGCGAACAGGCCGAGCACGGCCACCCGCACGAGCATCCGGTGATGGCGTTGTGGCTCGTCGAGCAACCGACGCCGTGCCGCCCACGCACCCAGGGCAACGCTCGCGAACACCCCGACCGCCTGCGTGAGCAAGCCGTAGCCGATCCACTCGAACAGGCGGGCCAGCGCGGCGGGTCCCGCGTCGGGAATGAGCACGGACGGCAGGAACGCCCGCTGTCCGTCGAGCCGCACCAACCCGGTCAGCGCGTAGAGCACGGTGATGATCGATACGCCGATACCTGCTGTGACCAGCAGCGCGCGGTCGGAACCCCGCACGAGCAGCCCGGCCATCAGCACCGCCAGCAGGCCGTACGCCCCGACGATGTCACCCGCCCAGAGCAGGACACCGTGCCCGAACCCGATGGCGATCATCCAGGCCCCTCGGCGGCGTACCAGCTTCGAGACCGCCTCCGCGGGCAGTCCCAGAGCCGCGCGGCGCCACGCCAGCTGCACGATCCCGTAGCCGAACAAGAACCCGAACAGTGGATAGGCCCGCCCGTCGACCAGCAGTGCCTGCACCAGCGCCACCGCCTGCTCGACGGCGTCCATGTCGACGGGGTAGCCGCGCGCGCTCAAGGGCCGCCCGTAGACGTAGAGGTGGACGTTGGCGAGCGCGATGAGCAGCAGCATGCCGCCGCGGGCGAGGTCGGGCGCGAGGGCGCGCGCGGTGGCCGGGGTGGCACCGGGATCGGCCGGGGTCGAGATCATGATGTCCAGCGTAGGCACGCAGGCGCGACGGGCCGCCCGGGCCTGCGGGGATGCTCGCCGGGTGCGAGGACTACTCTCCGCCAGGTGTCTGCAGTGTTGTCGTCACCGACCCCCGTCACCGTCACCGTCACCGGAGCCGCCGGCCAGATCGGCTACGCGCTCCTGTTCCGGATCGCCTCCGGGCAGCTGCTGGGGCCCGACACCCCGGTCCGGCTGCGGTTGCTGGAGATCCCCCAGGCGGTGAAGGCCGCGGAAGGCGTCGCGCTCGAGCTCGACGACTGCGCGTTCCCGTTGCTGTCCGGCATCGACATCACCGACGATGCGGCTGCGGCGTTCGACGGTGCGAACGTCGCCCTGCTCGTCGGCGCCCGCCCCCGTGCCAAGGGCATGGAGCGTGGCGACCTGCTGGAGGCCAACGGAGGCATCTTCGCCCCCCAGGGCCGGGCCATCAACGCCGGCGCCGCCGACGACATCCGTGTCCTCGTGGTCGGCAACCCGGCGAACACCAACGCCCTCATCGCCCAGGCCGCCGCACCGGACGTCCCGGCCGGGCGCTTCACCGCGATGACCCGGCTCGACCACAACCGAGCGCTGGCGCAGCTGTCGAGGAAGCTGTCCGTGCCGTTGACGGACATCGCGAAGCTCACGATCTGGGGCAACCACTCCGCGACCCAGTACCCCGACCTCTACCACGCCGAGGTCGGTGGCAAGGCGGCAGCCGATCAGGTCGACGAGTCCTGGCTGCGCGACGAGTTCATCCCGCGCGTGGCCAAGCGCGGCGCGGAGATCATCGAGGTCCGCGGCGCGTCGTCGGCCGCATCGGCGGCCAACGCGGCGATCGACCACGTGTTCGACTGGGTCAACGGCACGGCCGAGGGCGACTGGACCTCCGCCGCGGTCCCGTCCGACGGCTCCTACGGCGTGGCCGAGGGCATCATCTCCTCGTTCCCGGTGACCTCGGTGGACGGCGCGTGGCAGATCGTGCCGAGCCTGGAGATCAACGACTTCTCCCGCGAACGCATCGACGTCAGCGTCCGGGAGCTGATGGAGGAGCGCGACGCGGTGCAGGCCCTCGGACTGCTCTGAGAGCCGCTGGGCGGCTCTGAACCGGGGCGGGCGGGTGGGTTCAGGCCAGTTGGACTATCGCGAACGACTCCGCCGGGAGTGACAGTGCGCCGGTGTCGCCCTCGACCGGCTCCGACGCCAGCAGGATCCGGCTGACCGGGCCGTCCATGGCGAGCGTGACGGGGTGGGCACCCAGGTTGCAGGCCACCCGCAACCGCCCGCGGTGCAGCACCACGGTGCGGGCCTCCTCGTCGACGTCGACCTCCACCTGGTCCAGCCACGGGTCCGACAACTCGGGGCGGGCGCGCCGCAGGGCGATCAGCTCCCGGTACACCCGCAGCAGAGTCGCGTGCGGTTCCTGCTCGGCTTCGTCCCAGTCGAGACGCGAGTCGAGGAAGGTCTGCTCGGCGTTGGGGTCGGGGACGGTGACGTCTGCCCAGCCGTGCGCGGCGAACTCCGCCGTCCGCCCGTTCCGCACGGCATCGCGCAGGCCGGGGTCGGGGAAGTGGGAGAAGAACTGCCACGGTGTGCGCGCACCCCACTCCTCACCCATGAAGATCATCGGGGTGAACGGCGAGCTGAACACCAGCGCCGCGCCGCAGGCCAGCAGGCCGGGCGAGACGGTCTCGGTGAGCCGGTCGCCGGTGGCGCGGTTCCCGATCTGGTCGTGGTTCTGCAGGTAGGCCAGGAAGCGGTGGCCGGGAATCCGGCGGGTGTCGACGGGTGCGCCGTGGTTGCGCTGCCGAAAGCTCGACCACGTGCCCTCGTGCAGGAACGCCCGGCAGAACACGTGCGCGAGACCGGTGAGTCCGGCCGCCGCGAAGTCGGCGTAGTACCCCTGAGCCTCACCGGTCAACGCGGCGTGCAGGGTGTGGTGGATGTCGTCGCACCATTGGGCGTCGAGCCCGTGGCCACCGCCCTCGCGCGCCGTCACCAGGCGGGCGTCGTTGAGGTCGGACTCCGCGATGAGCGCCAGCGGCCGGCCCACGTGCGTGGACAGTGACTCCACCTCGACGGCGAGCTGCTCCAGGAGGTGCACGGCCTGCTCGTCGTGCAGGGCGTGGACGGCGTCGAGACGGAGCCCGTCGACGTGAAAGTCCCGCAGCCACATCAGCGCGTTGTCGATCACGTAGCGACGCACGGGCTCGGAGTAGGCCTGGTCCAGGTTCACCGACGGACCCCAGATGTTGCTGCCCGCGAAGTAGGGCGCGAAGCGGTCGAGATAGGCCCCGGACGGGCCGAGGTGGTTGTGGACGACGTCGAGGACCACGCCCATCCCGCGGGCGTGGCAGGCGTCGACGAACCGCTTGAAGCCGTCCGGTCCTCCGTAGTTCTCGGTGACCGCGTACCAGCCGACGCCGTCGTAGCCCCAGTTGCGGGGGCCGTCGACGGCGTTGACCGGCAGCACCTCGACCAGATCGACGCCGAGCGCCGCGAGGTGGTCGAGCCGCTCGATCGCCGAGTCGAACGTGCCCCCCGGGGTGAAGGTGCCGATGTGCAGCTCGTAGAGCACGCTGCCCGGCAGCTGCCGGCCGGTCCAGGCGTGGTCGGTCCAGAGGAACGCGTTCCCGTCGTAGACCCTCGACGCGCCGTGCACACCGCTGGGCTGCCACCGTGAACGAGGGTCGGGCAGCGGCGTCCCGTCGTCGTCGAGCAGGAACGCGTACGCGGCGCCGGGGCCCGCGTCGTCGACCTCCGCGTGCCACCAGCCGGCGCTGCTCGGGCGCATCGGGTGCGCCGTCCCGTCGACCAGCACACGGACCCGGTCCCGCTGCGGTGCCCAGACCGCGAAATCTCTCACGCGAAGATCCTGCCCGCCCGTTGCCGTCCGTGCCCGGCCCGCCGCGCCGTCCCGGGTGTGACTCCCACCCCGTCAGGCCGGCCGGACGAGGAGCGCGACGGGGTAGCGGGCCAGCAGGGTGGCGAGCGCCGGGGCCGACCCGTCGATGGCGGTGTCGGTGATGATGTCGTGCCAGTCGTCGGCCGCGTGGGGGAGCGGGAGCACGGTGTCGCCCCAACCGCCGCGGGCCGCCAACCCGACCGGCAGGCGTGTGGCTACCGCCACCAGGGACGGCGACCGGGCGAACGCCACCGCATGCGCGGCCGCGGGACCCTGCGCCGCCAGCGGACGGTAGCCGCTGAACAGCTCCGGCCGGTACCGCCGCAGTCGCAGCGCAGTGACCGTGACCAGCAGCTTCGCCGCGCCGTCCGCGTCGATGTCGGGAAGCCATCCGTCGTCGAGGCGGGCCAACAGCGCCCGGCGGGTGGCCCAGTCGACGCGGCGGCGGTTGTCCGGGTCGACCAACGAGTACTCGAACAGCTCGGTGCCCTGGTACACGTCCGGCACGCCGGGTCCGGCGATCTGCAACACCTTCTGGCCCAGGGAGTTCGCCCGGCCCGGCCCCGAGATGCGGGCCACGAACTCCTCGAGTTCGGCGACGAGCGGCGCGTCGGCCATGACTGCCGCGGGCCACGCCTGGACGGCCTCGTCGACCTCGGGGACGGCCTCGACGTGGCTGGTCACGAGCTTGGCCTCCTTGGCGGCCTTGCCCAGGTACGCGGCGAACCGCTCGGCGGAGATCGGCCACGCCCCGACGAGGTTCTGCCAGGCCAGCAGCTCCAGCGAGCGTTCGGGCAGCGGGTGCGCCGCCGCCCAGCGCCGCATCAGGTCCGTCCACTCGCGCGGAATCTCGGCCAGCACGGCCAGCCTCGCGCGGACGTCCTCGGAGCGCTTGGTGTCGTGCGTGGACAGAGTCGTCCTCGGGGGCGGGCCCCCCCCCCCCCCCCCCCCCACCCCCGCGGGGGACACCGCGGGCGGGGCGGCGCACCCGGGCGGGGCGCCCCCCCCCCCCGTGTGCGCCCCCCAAA
>JAJAZD010000372.1 GCA_026785945.1 Pseudonocardia sp.
CGTCCCAGTAGGCCAGGGCCGCGGGGTCGGCCACCGGCCCGGCGAGGGCGGACGGCCCGGTCAGCAACCGGGCCGCCGCCAGCCCGTCGCGCCGGGTGTCGCTCGCCCCAGGCGGCACGTCGGCCGCGGCGTCGAGCAGGGCCGCCCGGTCGCGGGTGCCGTCTAGCAGGGGCACGACGGTTTCCACGTGCGTGCCACGGAGCGCGGTCGCCCCCCGTTCCGAGAGCAGGTAGACCGCGTCCCCTGGCACCAGATGCGGCACCAGGTGCCGCCGCAGACCGACCGTCCCGGCGCTCACGGGGAGACGGCGCCCGGTGCGGTGCCACCGGTCGCCACCATGGTGCGGCACAGGAAGACGAGGCTGTCGACGTCCCGCAGCGGGGTGTCCCCGAGATCGATCACCAGGAGGTCTTCGGGGCCCGTCGTGGCGGTGACGTCGTGCGCATTCGTTGTCATCATGCTGACCTCCAGGTCTGGGGTGGGTCGGGGACCCGTCAATTCCCTCATTGAGGGCCGGTGGGGAGCCAGTCCGCGGCTCACCGGCCGAACGTGAATCCGTCATGCTCGCCGCAGGGCCGAAGGTGCATCCCGCCTGCTTCAGCGACGCCCGATCCAACCTCGAGGCCGCGCCGCGACGGTCGAGCCCCCGCGGCGGCGCACCGGAGCCTCCGCACGGCCCACCGGAGGACCCGTGCCGACCACGCACACCACGATCCCGGACGTCCGCAAGTCCGTTCTGGTCGACATACCGGCCGAGCAGGCTTTCGCCACGTTCGTCGAACGACCGATGGAGTGGTGGCCCGTCGACCACGTCTTCGTGACCGACCGCCGGTCCATCACGATCGAGCGGGAGGTCGGTGGCCGCTACTTCGAGTGCGGCGCCGACGGCACCGAGATCGCCTGGGGCACCGTCGTCGAGTTCGACGCCCCGCGGCGGATCGCGCTGACCTGGCGGGTCGGACCCGGGTGGCGCCCGATCCTCGACGACGACGCCGCGAGCCGCATCGAGGTCGACTTCGTCCCCGTGGGCCCCGGCCGCACCGAGGTCGTGCTGACCCACGCCCAGCTGCACCGGCACGGCGAGATCGCCGGGTTCATCCACGCCGCGCTGGACGGGCCGAGCCCGGGCGACACCCTCGCCCAGTTCGCCGACGTGGTGCGCAGGCACCTCCCGGCCTGACCGACCCCGGGAACCGACACCGGCCCCGTCCCCCCGGTGCCCCCGCGACGCCCTTGCCGCGGGGGGCACCGGCACTGGGCGCGTACTACGCGGCGAGCCGCCAGCCGGTCCCATCGCGACGCGACCAGGCGGCGAGGGAGTCGTCGGCAAGCCCGGCGAGCAGCCGGGCGACCTCGGCGGACCGCTCGACCGGCAGCATGTGCCCCGCCCCCGGGTATACGACCAGCCGGGCCCCCGGCAGCCACTGCGCGATGACGGCGGCGTGCCGCACCGGGGTGACGCGGTCCTCGTCGCCGACCGCGACCACGGCCGGGATGCCGTCGAAGGTGATCAGGGCGCAGCGGCAGTCGTGCTCGTCGATGGCCCGGCGCAGCGCCGCGACGCCACCGATCCGGCACTGCGCCGCGAGCACGGAGACGGCCGCGACGGCCGCGGGACGCGGGTCGCTGCCGAACCCGAGCCACCGGGTCAGCGGACGCATCAGCGGGTCCGGGCACGGGATGCGGGTCGCCCCGAGCGCGGCCAGCGCCGCCATCCCGGTGCGCTCGGCCCACCGGGCCCCGCGGGCCAGCGGGCCGGGCAGGCCCAGCGTCATCGTGGCCATGTCGCCGCTGGAGGTGGCGAGCAGGGCGACGCCGGCGACCCGGTCGGCGACCAGGTCCGGGTGGCGGTCGGCCATCGCCATCACCGCCGTGCCGCCGAGCGAGTGGCCGACGAGCACCACCGGGCCGTCCGGCACGAGATCGGTGAGCAGGGCGGCAAGATCGTCGCCCAGCTCGGGCACCCCGGCCCCGGCCCCGGCCGCGTCGGACCGGCCGTGGCCGCGCAGGTCCAGCCGCACCACGGCGAACGGGCCACCGGCCGACGCCTCGCACACCGCGTCCCACACCCGCAGGTCCAGCGCGTAGCAGTGCACCAGCACGACCGTGAGCGGCGCGCCGTCCGGCCCGTCCCGGCGGACGTGCAAGCGTGTCCCACCCGGCCGGACCAGCCACCGCGTCCACCCGTTCCCACGCGTCATCGCTTCCCCCGCTCCTCGACCCCGGTGCAGCCGGATGCGTGACGCTGGCCACACCGGGTCGAGCCCCGCCGGAGGCCGGATCGACGCCGCCGCCTCCAGCGCCGCTCCAACCCGCTTCGAGGCGCGGACCGCAGCGTCGTCGGCGAGGAGTTCGGCACGTCAGAACCCGCATCGGACCGGAGGCCACATGACTACCGTCGAGCAAGAGACCGCCACCTTCCCGTACGCCAGGACCTGCCCGTTCACCCCGCCCCCGCAGTACGCGGAGATGATCGAGGAGGACGTGTCGCAGGTGACCCTGACCGGGTCGGGGCTGCGCATCTGGACGGTCACCGGCTACGAGACCGTGCGCCGGCTGCTGACCGACCCGCGGGTGAGCGCGTCGCGCAAGCACGACAACTTCCCCTTTTACTTCGTCGCGCCGCCCGAGTTCCGCACCGAGACCTCCTTCATCGGCTACGACCAGCCCGAGCACGGGAGAACCCGCCGCAAGGCCGCGGTGACGTTCACCAGCCGGCAGGTGAAGCGGCTGCGCCCGCGCATCGAGGAGATCGTCGACGAGCACATCGACACGCTCCTGGCCGCGGAGAAACCCGCCGACTTCCACCGCCTCTTCTCCCTGCCGGTGCCGATGACCGTGATCTGCGAGCTGCTCGGCATCCCGCACGACGAGCACGACTTCTTCATCCGGCACGGCACGATCCTGCTGGGCGGGCACAGCACGCCCGAGCAGCGCCAGGCCGCGATCGTCGAGGTCAACGCGTACGTCAAGAAACTGATCGAGATCAAGAAGGTGGAGCCGGGCGAGGACCTGCTCAGCCGCGCGATGGCCGACTACGAGGCCTCCGGCGAGGAGTACACCGACCGCGACCTGTTCAACATGGTGCGGCTGTTGATGAACGGCGGCCACGAGACCACCGCGAGCATGCTGTCGCTGGGCACCGCGGCCCTGCTGGAGAACCCCGACCAGCTCGCCGCACTGCTCGCCGACCCGGACGGCCTGATCGAGCCGGCCGTCGAGGAGCTCGTGCGCCTCGCGACGATCGGCGACACCGCGGTGCCCCGGGTCGCGACCGCCGACATCGAGATCGGCGGGAAGACCATCCGCGCCGGCGACGGCATCCTCTGCCTCGGCATGGCCGCGAACCGCGACCCCGACGTGTTCCCGGAGCCGGACAAGCTGATCCTCGAGCGCGGCAACCGCAAGCACCTGGGCTTCGGCCACGGGCTGCACCACTGCATCGGGGCGGACCTCGCCCGGCTGGAGATGCAGATCGTCTGGACGCGGCTCTTCCAGCGCATCCCGACGCTGCGCCTGGCCACGCCGTTCCTGGACATCCCCCGCAAGGAGGGGGCCGTCATCTACGGGCTGTGGGAACTGCCCGTCACCTGGTGAGGAGACCACCCATGCCGAAGATCACCTACATCGACGCCGACGGCGGGACCACGGTGCTCGACGTCGACCACGACGACAGCGTGATGCGCGGGGCGGTGCTGGCCGGTGTCGACGGCATCCTCGCCCAGTGCGGTGGCGGCGCCTCGTGCGGCACCTGCCACGTCTACGTCGCCACGGACTGCACGGTCGAACTGCCGCCGATGCACCCGGTCGAGGACGAGCTGCTGCACGGCACCGCCGCCCCCCGCGGGCCGCGGAGCCGTCTGTCCTGCCAGCTGCCGGCCGAGGAGCTCGACGGCCTGGTCGTCCACCTTCCCGACCGCCAGATCTAGAACCCACCACCCAGGAGTCCGCCATGGCACGCACCGATCCGGCCCTCTACGTCGAGGTCCTCACGTTCTACGCCCGCCAGATGGCCCTGCTCGACGCGCTGGATGTCGAGGGCTACGTGCGCACCTTCACCGAGGACGGCGTCACCGACCACGCCCACCGCGGTGAGCGGGTCGAGGGCCGGGCCGCGATGCTCGCCGGGGCGACCGCCGCGCTGCCGCGCTACGCCGACGCCGCGGTGCGGCACTGGAACGACCACTACCTGGTCGACGCCGAGGACCCGGACCGGCTGCGGGTCACCTACTGCTCGCTGGTCACCCGCACCGCCCGCGACGGCTCGGTGACCTTCGAGCCGACGTTTGCGATCACCGACGTGCTGGTGCGGGTCGACGGCGACCTCCTCACCGCCTCGCGCACCATCGACCGCGACACGCCGGCCCCGCGGGCCGTCGCGGCAGCGTCATGACCGGCGTCGGGCCCGACGAGGCGGAGATTCCCGATCTGTACGACACCACCCTCCGCGACGGGATGCAGGGCCCCGGGGTCTCGCTCACCGTGTCCGACAAGCTCGTGGTGGCCCGGATCCTCGACGACCTCGGCGTCGACGTGATCGAGGGCGGCTGGCCGGGGGCGATCCCCCGGGACACCGACTTCTTCCGGCGCGCGGCCCAGGACCTGGGCCTGCGGCACGCCGTGCTCGCAGCCTTCGGGGCGACGCGGCGGCCGGACCGCGCGGCAGGGCGGGACCCACAGGTCACCGCCCTGCTCGCCGCGGAGACCCCGCTCGTGACGATCGTCGCCAAGAGCGACAGCCGGCACGTCGAGCGGGCGCTACGGACGACCCGCGCGGAGAACCTCGCGATGGTCGTCGACACGGTGGCGCACCTGGTGCGCGCCGGTCGCCGCGTCGTGGTTGACGCCGAGCACTTCTTCGACGGCTTCGCGGCCGATCCGGAGCATGCGCTCGACGTGGTGCGCGCGGCGACCGGCGCCGGGGCCGACACCGTCGTCCTGTGCGACACGAACGGCGGTGCGCTGCTGGGCACGGTCGCCGACGTCGTGGCCGAGACCGCGGCCCGCACCGGGGCCCGCCTCGGCATCCACTGCCACGACGACGGCGGCTGCGCCGTGGCCAACACCCTCGCCGCCGTCGCGGCCGGGGCCCGCCACGTGCAGGTCACCGCACACGGCTACGGCGAGCGGTGCGGCAACGCCGACCTGTTCACCGTGGCCGCTAACCTGGTGCTGAAGATGGGGCTGCCGGTCCTGTCCCCCGACCGCCTCGCCCGGCTCGGCGAGGCCGCCGAGGCGATCGCCGCCATCACGGGGGTGCCGCGCCGGCCGAATGCGCCGTACGTGGGGCGGGCCGCGTTCACGCACAAGGCGGGCCTGCACGCCTCGGCCCTGCGCGTCGACCCCTCGCTCTACCAGCACGTCGACCCGGCCGCGGTCGGATCGACGATGCGCACCCTGGTCTCGGACATAGCCGGGCGGGCGTCGATCGAGCTGAAGGCGGCCGAACTCGGCCACGACCTGCCGGCCCGCTCGCCGGTGCTGGGCCGCGTCGCCGAACGGGTCAAGGCGGGTGAGCGCGACGGGCTGGGCTACGAGTCCGCCGACGCCTCGTTCGAGCTGCTGCTGCACGAGGAGGGGGGCGGCCTCGCGCCGTCCTTCCGCGTGGAGTCGTGGGAGGTGCGGACGACGTCGGACCCGGCCCCGCGTACCCACGCCGTGCTCGACGTCTCGGTCGACCCGCGGCACGGCCCCGACGGCTTCGCCTGGCGGACCGCCACCGGGACCGGCACCGACGCCGTGGAGGCGCTCGACGACGCGTTCCGTCAGGCGCTCGACCCGCTGCTGGCCGGAGGATGCCGGGTGCTCGAGGGCCGCCGGGAACGGCTGCTGCAGGACCCCGACCGGGCCCCGCGCACCCAGGTGCTGGTGACCCACCGCGACGGCGACCGCGTGTGGGGGGCCGTCGGGGTCCACCGGAACCCCGTCGCGGCGACCGTCGCCGCACTCGTCGACGCCTACCGACACGCCCTGCTCGTGCCCTATTCCGCACCGGTGATCCCGCCGGCCGCGGCCGCCTGATGGGAGACATCCGATGACCGAGTCCGCATCCACCCACCGGGGTCCCCGGTGACCCGCCGCGTCGTGATCACCGGCGTCGGTGTCGTCGCCCCCGGGGCGATCGGGGCGAAGGCCTTCTGGAAGCTGCTGACCGATGGCCGCAGCGCGACCCGGATCATCACCCACTTCGACGCCTCGCCGTACCGTTCGCAGGTCGCGGGCGAGGTCGACTTCGATCCCGTCCGGGAGGGGCTCAGCCCGCGGGAGGTCCGCAGGCTCGACCGCGCGGCCCAGTTCGCGGTGGTCGCCGGCCGCGAGGCCGTGGCCGACTCTGGCGTCGAGTTCTCCTCGATCGACCCGGGTCGGGTCGGGGTGTCCCTGGGCACCGCCGTCGGCTGCACCACCTCGCTCGAACGCGAGTTCGTCGTGGGCAGCGACAGCGGCCGCCGCTGGGAGATCGACCAGGACTACACGGTGCCCCAGCTCTACGACTACTTCACGCCCAGCTCGATGGCGGCGGAGATGGCGTGGCTGGTCGGCGCGGAGGGCCCGGCGACGGTGGTGTCCACCGGTTGCACCTCGGGGCTCGACTCCGTCGGCCACGCCGCGCAGCTGATCATGGAGGGCAGCGCCGACGTCATGGTCACGGGGGCCACGGAGGCCCCGCTGTCGCCGATCACGGTTGTCTGCTTCGACGTGATCCGGGCGAGCAGCACCCGCAACGACGACCCGGGCACGGCGTGCCGGCCCTTCGACCGCACGCGCGACGGGCTGGTGCTCGGCGAGGGCGCCGCGATCCTCGTCGTCGAGGAGCTGGAACACGCGCGGGCCCGCGGCGCGCACATCTACGCCGAGGTCTCGGGGTTCGCCTCGCGCTGCAACGCCTACCACATGACCGGCCTGCACCCGGAGGGCACGGAGATGTCCGACGCCATCGACATGGCGATGGCGATGGCCCGCGCCGACGCGAGCGACATCGACTACATCAACGCCCACGGGTCGGGCACCAAGCAGAACGACCTGCACGAGACGGCGGCGTTCAAGCGCAGCTTGGGCGCCCGCGCCTACGACATCCCGGTGAGCGGCTTCAAGTCGATGATCGGGCACTCGCTCGGGGCGATCGGGTCGCTGGAGATTGCGGGCTGCCTCCTCCCGATTCAGGAGGGCCTGATCCCGCCCACGGCGAACCTGAACGACCCCGACCCGGCCTGCGACCTGGACTACGTCCCGCTGGTCGCCAGGGAACAGCGGGTCGACGTCGCCCTCACGGTCGGCAGCGGATTCGGTGGATTCCAGAGCGCGATGGTGCTCTCGAAGGTGGAGGGGACACGCTCATGAGCATCGACGCGGACCGGCGCCCGGCCGGCCGGGGGCGATGCACCGCGAAGGCGGTCGTCACCGGCATAGGCATCGCCTCCCCCATCGGGCTCGGCCCGACGCAGTTCTGGCGGGCCGCCCTGCGCGGCGAACCGGGGATCCGCCCGATCACCCGGTTCGACACCTCCGGGTACTGGGCCAAGATCGGCGGCGAGGTGCCGCACTTCGAGGCCGACCGGCACCTGCAGGGCAAACTGCTGCCGCAGACCGACCACATGACGCGCCTGACGCTCGTCGGCACGGACTGGGCGCTGCGCGGTGCGGGCGTCCGGCCCAACGACATCGCCTCGCGCGACATGGCCGTGATCACCGCGGCCACGGCGGGCGGCTACGAGTTCGGCCAGCGTGAGATGCAGAAGCTCTGGCAACAGGGCCCCGACCACGTCAGCACCTACCAGTCCTTCGCCTGGTTCTACGCCGTCAACACCGGCCAGATCTCGATCCGGCACGGCACGAAGGGCCCGGGCGCGGTGCTGGTGAGCGAGCAGGCGGGCGGGCTCGACGCGATCGGGCACGCGCGACGCCAGCTGCGCAGCGGCACGAAGCTCGCGCTGACCGGCGGGATCGACAGCTCCCTGTGCCCGTGGGCCTGGGTGGCCCACCAGGTGTCCGGGTCGCTGAGCCGGCGCAACGACCCGGCCACGGCGTACCTGCCGTTCAGCCGGGACGCCAACGGGTTCGTGGCGGGCGAGGGCGGCGCGATCCTGGTGCTGGAGACCGAGGAGTCGGCGGCCGAGCGCCCCGGCACCCGGATCTACGGGCAGGTCGCCGGCTACGCGTCCACGTTCGACTCCCGCGACCCGGGCCGGCCCCCCGGGCTGAAACGGGCCGCCGAGCTGGCCATGGCCGACGCCGAGGTCGACCCGGCCGACGTCGACGTGGTCTTTGCCGACGCCTGCGGCATCCCGGAGGAGGACCGCAAGGAGGCCGCGGCCCTCGCCGAGCTGTTCGGGCCGTACGGGGTACCGGTGACCGCCCCGAAGACGATGACGGGACGGCTGTTCGCGGGCGGCGCCTCGCTCGACGTCGCCAGCGCGCTGCTGTCGATCTACTGGAGCGCGATCCCGCCCACGATTAACGTGGGCGAGCCGGACCCGGCCCACGAGCTGGACCTGGTCACCGAGACCCGCCATCAGTCCGTCCGCGTCGCGCTGGTACTGGCCAGGGGCCGAGGCGGCTTCAACTCCGCGATTGTGCTGCGGGAGCACCGGTGATCAGCGGCGCGGCCGACCTCGGCACCGGCTGCATCACTAGTTCGGCGGTCCGGGTCCAGGGCCCTGCCTGCCGGCCGGACCCGGGCGACACCGTCCTGCGCTGGTGGCGATCGGGCAGGCACGGGCCTGTACCCGCCCCCGCCGTGGGGTGGCTGGAGCTGGTGCGCTCCGAGTGCGTGGCCGGCATCCGGCTCTCCCGGATCGTGGTGCTCGCGCGCGGTCCGGCAGAGCATCAAGACCTGCTGATCGAGTGGTGGCTGCCGCAGCTCGTCGCTGCGGGCGAGCACTTGTCGGTCGTCGATCCCGAGGACGGAGCGGTGCCCGACGGGCCGGATGACTTCTGGCTGGTCGACGGCACCCGAGTGGTTCGCCTCGACCACAACGACGCCGGCGGCTTCGCAGGCGCCACGATCGCGAGCCCCGCCGAGGCAATCGTGGCGCAGCGGCGGCTGTCCCGGCTGTGCGCCGTTGCCGAGCCTTTCGGTTCTTGGTGGGCCCGCACCGGTGGAGGCCGTCACCGCGGTCTCCTCGGCCCGACACCAGTCCTGGGCCGCAGTGCCAGAGCCGACCCGCGCTATCCGAAGACCGACCCCTCGCCCACGCGGCGCCCGACCACAGGAGTTCCCATGACCGACCCGACCACCGCCGTGACCCTGATCAACCGCTTCACCGTGCACGGGGACCCCGTCGAGTTCGAGCGGGCCTTCGCCGCCACCTCGGCATTCCTGACCGGGCAGCCGGGTTTCGTCGAACACACCCTGCTGCGCCACGGCCGGGACGGCGTTAGCTACGTGAATGTCGCCCGCTGGACCAGCGCGGGCGCGCTACGGGCGGCCACCGGCCACCCCGACTTCACCGAACATGCACAGGCCCTGCGGGCGCTGGCGACGACGGACCCGCAGCTGTTCAACCCGCGGCTGAGCCACGCCGCCTGACCGGGCGGGTCCGGTGGGACCCGGCGTCCGGCCCCCCCCCGCCCCCCGCGGCCCGCCCCCCCCCCGGGGGCCCGGGCCCCCCCCCCGCCCCCCCCGCGGGGCCCGCGCGGCGCCGCGGGCCCGGCGGGGCCGTGTGCGCGGCCACGCCCCCGCCGGCGCGGGCCGCGCGGCGGCCCGCGGGGGGGGCCCGGTCCCCCCGGGCCGGGCCGGCCGAGCGGGGCGCGGCGGGTCCGGAC
>JAJAZD010000373.1 GCA_026785945.1 Pseudonocardia sp.
CCGGGGGGTCCGGGGGGGGCCGGCCCCCCCCCCAAAACACCAGCAGCCGGGCTCACCCCAATAAACACAGGGGCTAACACCCCCGCGGGGGCGCCCCGGCACACCGGGGCCCGCCCCTGCGGAACGTGCGGGTGGAGCAGGTGGGACGGACTCAGAAGTCCATGCCGCCCATGCCGCCTGAGGGGTCGCCCCCGCCGGCCGAGGGGTTCTTCTCCGGCTTGTCGGCGATGACCGCCTCGGTGGTGAGGAACAGGGCCGCGATGGAGGCCGCGTTCTGCAGCGCCGAGCGCGTGACCTTGGCCGGGTCGATGATGCCGGCCTCGATGAGGTCGACGTACTCGCCGGTGGCCGCGTTCAGGCCCCAACCGGCCTGCAGGCCGCGGACCTTCTCCGCCACGACGCCGCCCTCGAGACCGGCGTTGATGGCGATCTGCTTGAGCGGTGCCTCCAGCGCGACCTTGACGATGTTCGCGCCGGTGGCCTCGTCACCATCCAGGCCGAGGCCCTCGAACAGGCCGGCACCGGCCTGGATGAGCGCCACGCCGCCACCGGCGACGATGCCCTCCTCGACGGCCGCCTTCGCGTTGCGAACGGCGTCCTCGATGCGGTGCTTGCGCTCCTTGAGCTCCACCTCGGTGGCCGCTCCTGCCTTGATGACCGCGACACCGCCGGCCAGCTTGGCCAGGCGCTCCTGCAGCTTCTCGCGGTCGTAGTCGGAGTCGGTCTTCTCGATCTCGTTGCGGATCTGGTTGACCCGGCCGGCGATCTGGTCGGCGTCGCCGCCACCGTCGACGATGGTGGTCTCGTCCTTGGTGACGACGATCTTGCGCGCGCTGCCCAGGAGGGACAGGTCGGCGTTCTCGAGCTTGAGGCCGACCTTCTCCGAGATGACCTCGCCACCGGTGAGGATGGCCATATCGGTCAGCATCGCCTCGCGACGGTCACCGAAGCCCGGCGCCTTGACGGCGACGGACTTGAAGGTGCCACGGATCTTGTTGACGACGAGCGTGGCCAGGGCCTCGCCCTCGACGTCCTCGGCGATGATCGCGAGCGGCTTGCCGCCCTGCATGACCTTCTCCAGCAGCGGGAGCAGGTCCTTCACCGTCGAGATCTTGGAGGAGACCAGGAGGACGTAGCAGTCCTCCAGCTCGGCCTCCATGCGCTCGGCGTCGGTGACGAAGTAGGGCGAGATGTAGCCCTTGTCGAAGCGCATGCCTTCGGTGAGCTCGAGCTCGAGACCGAAGGTCTGGCTCTCCTCGACCGTGATGACGCCTTCCTTGCCGACCTTGTCCATCGCCTCGGCGATGAGCTCACCGATGGTCGGGTCAGCGGCGGAGATCGAGGCGGTGGCAGCGATCTGCTCCTTGGTCTCGACCTCCTTGGCGGTCTTCAGCAGCTGCTGCGAGACGGCTTCGACGGCCTTCTCGATGCCGCGCTTGAGCGCCATCGGGTTGGCGCCCGCGGCCACGTTGCGCAGGCCCTCGCGCACGAGCGCCTGGGCGAGCACGGTGGCGGTGGTGGTGCCGTCGCCCGCGATGTCGTCGGTCTTCTTGGCAACTTCCTTGACGAGCTCGGCCCCGATCTTCTCCCAGGGGTCCTCGAGCTCGATCTCCTTGGCGATCGACACACCATCGTTGGTGATGGTGGGCGCGCCCCACTTCTTCTCCAGGACGACGTTGCGGCCACGCGGGCCGAGCGTTACGCGGACGGCGTCGGCGAGGACGTTCATGCCCCGCTCTAGCCCGCGACGCGCCTCCTCGTCGAAAGCGATCATCTTCGCCATGGGGGTGTTGTCCTCCGATTGGGATGACACGAAAGTCTGTGTGCCGAGCGCGGCGCCCGCGACGGACGACCGGCAACCCTGCGCCGGTCTCACCTGCTCGACAGTTGGCACTCTACCGTGCCGAGTGCCAATTCGGTTCTAGCACTCGGTGCGCGCGAGTGCAAGCCGGTCGGGTCCGGCACGATGGCCTCGTGGCGAGTCCCCCGAGAACAGTCGACGATCACCGCGCGGTCGTCGCGGCCCTGCTCAGCAGCTCGCCGGTCGACGATGTGCCGCTCGCGCAGGCGCGGGGGCGGGTGCTCGCGGCCGACGTCGTCGCGGCGGTGTCGCTGCCCTCGTTCGACAACTCGGCGATGGACGGCTACGCGGTCCGTGCGGCTGAGCTGGTCGGGGCGTCGCAGGCGCATCCCGTGGAGCTGCCGGTGGCCACCGACATCCCCGCCGGACGCGTCGACGTGCCGCCCATGGAGCCCGGCACCGTGCACCGGATCATGACCGGGGCGCCGATGCCCGAGGGTGCCGACGCCGTCGTGCCCGTCGAGCAGAGCGACGGCGGCGTGGCACGGGTGCGACTGCATGCGGCCCCCGCCCCGGCGGCCCACGTCCGCTTCGAGGGCGAGGACGTCACCCTCGGGGACGTCGTGCTCACCGCCGGCACGGTGCTCGGGCCGGCGCAGATCGGGGTGGCGGCCGCGGTCGGGTCGGCCACGGTGCCGGTCCGGCGCAGGCCCACCGTGCTGGTGCTCTCCACAGGTTCCGAGCTGATCGCCCCGGGCACGCCGCTGCGGCGCGGCCAGATCTACGAGTCCAACGGCCCGATGCTCGCCGCCGCCGTCGAGGACGCGGGCGGCGTCGCGGAGCTGCTGCGGTTCGTGCCCGACGACGTGGAGGTGTTTCTCGCGATGATGCGTGAGCGAGCTGCCGGCGCCGACCTCGTCCTCACCTCGGGCGGGGTCAGCGCCGGCGCCTACGAGGTGGTCAAGGACGCGTTCACCGGGCGCGGCGTCGAGTTCGTCAAGGTCGCGATGCAGCCCGGCGGGCCCCAGGGTGCCGGACGCCTGGACGGGGGCGTGGCCGTCGTCACCCTGCCGGGCAACCCGGTGAGCGCCCAGGTCTCGTTCGAGGTGTTCGTCCGTCCCGCGCTGAGGGCGGCGATGGGCCACCCCTACCCGGCGCGGCCCGTCGTGTCGGCCACGCTCAGTGAGCGGATGACGTCCCCGCCGGGGCGCCGGCAGTTCCGGCGGGGGGTGGTGGACGCTGCGGCCGGCACCGTCCGGGAGGTGGGTTCGCCCGCGTCGCATCTGCTCGGCGCGCTGGCGCGTGCGGACTGCCTGATCGTGGTGCCCGAGGACGTCACCGAGTTGCACGCGGGCGCGACTGTCGACCTGTGGCTGCTCGAAGGATGATCCACATGACCTGATGTGGCGCACGTCACAGTCCGACGCTGCAACGACGGGCGTGTTCGGAGCGTCTTTACACACGAGTGTTCGGCCGATCGGTGCACATCACTGGGTTCTGGGCCCGCGACCTGGACTATCGCTGGCTCTCTCGGGAATACTTGTCGTACGGCACACGGTTCACAGAACACGAAGGTTCAACCGCGTGTCGCAAAGACCCACCGCCCGTCGCTGGGGAGCGGACGAGCGGTTCCACGGCCGGGGTCGTCGTCTCGGGGATGACGGCTCCGGCCCTTTGCGTACCCGGGGCTCCTCCGGCCGGGGCGGACAGCGAGGGTCGTCGACGGGTACGGGTGGCGGATGGTGACCCTCCGGTCTCGCGTAGCGTGACTGCCGCCCACCGCGGCCCGTCCGGGTCGCCAGGCCGGAGGAGCTGACCCGCCCAGATGCCCGACCAGCTCCGGTCCTCCCCGCCCGCGCCCACGCCGTCCGGGTTCTCGGTGGTGCACGTCGCCCGCCTCGTCCGCGCGGCCGTCCCACCCGTGCATCCCGGCGGTCTCCCCGTCGTGGCGGGAGTGGCGCTCACCGCAGGCCTCGTCCGCGTGCTGTCCGGCCGCGGCGCCACGGCCGGAGTGCTCGCCACCGTGGCCACGGCCGCCTTCTTCCGCTCGCCCCGCCGAGTCGTCGCGGCCCGCCCGGGTACCGTTCTGGCGGCTGCCGACGGCACGGTGGCCACCGTGGCCGACGTCATCCCCCCACCGGAGCTCGACCTGCCGCGTGAGCCCGCACCGCGGGTCAGCGTCTTCCTCTCCGTGCTCGACGTCCACGTGCAGCGCATACCGGCCGACGGTCGCGTCCTGGCGGTCGAGTACCGGCCCGGCTCGTTCCTGTCCGCCGACCTGGACAAGGCCAGCGAGGACAACGAGCGCAACGCCCTCCTGCTGGAGACCACCGGAGGTGCCCGCGTCGGCGTCGTCCAGATCGCCGGTCTGCTGGCCCGTCGGATCGTCTGCGACGTCCGTGCCGGTCAGGAGGTGGGCGCGGGTGAGACCTACGGGATCATCCGGTTCGGCTCGCGCGTCGACACCTACCTGCCGCCGGGCTCGCGGGTGAGGGTCGCCGTCGGGCAGCGGACGATCGGCGGCGAGACGGTGCTGGCCGAGCTCCTCCGAGCCGGGTGACCCCGGTGCCCACCTACTCCGCCGGGATCCGGCTGCTGCCCAACGCCGTCACCGTCCTCGCCCTGTGCGCGGGCCTGTCCGCCGTCTACTTCGCGTTGCAGGGCCGCTTCGAGCTGTGCGTCGCCGCCGTCGGCGCCGCCGCGCTCTGCGACGCCCTCGACGGGCGGCTGGCCCGGTTGCTCGACGCCAGCACCCGGATCGGCGCCGAGCTCGACTCGCTCGCGGACCTCGTCTCCTTCGGCGTCTCGCCCGCACTCGTGCTCTACCTCTGGCAGCTCGACGGCAACCGGCTCGGCTGGGTCGTCGCGCTGGTCTTCGCCGTGTGCACGGCGTTGCGGCTCGCCCGGTTCAACACCCTGATCGACGTCGAGGACGAGGTGCCCTACGCGAAGGAGTTCTTCGTGGGCGTCCCGGCACCGGCCGCCGCGCTCATGGCCGGCATCCCGCTGTTCGTCACACTCGACTTCGGACCCGGCTGGTGGTCCGCGCCCGCTCTGGTGGGGGTGTGGGCGCTGGTCGTGGCCGGCATGATGGTCAGCAGGCTGCCGACGCTGTCGTTCAAGTCCGTGCGGGTGCGACCGCGGCTCATCGCACCGCTGCTGGTGCTCGTCGGCCTCGCGGCGGCGGCGCTGATCACCGTACCCTTCGTGGGGCTCGCGGTCGTGGGACTCGTCTACCTGGCGCTGTTGCCCTACACGGCCTACCGACACCGCTGGCTCGCCCGGCATCCCGAGGCCTGGAACGTCCCGGTACGGGAGCGGCGCGCCGTGGCCAGGGCGGCCCGCTCCGCCCGCCGGCTGGGGCTGCGCCCACCGTTGCGTCGCCGGGTCGCGGGCCGGGCCAGTGCGGTCGCCCGCGCCGTCCGGCGTTTCGGTGACGACTCCGCGGGCGCGGTGCAACGCGCCGGGCGGGGCAACGGCCGCGCGTCGGGAAACGGCCGCGCCCGGGGTCCCGCCTCGACACCGCGCGGTCGCCTGCGGCTCGGCCTGCGGCGCCGGTGACCTCCGCAACCACGCGCCCGGTTCCGTCCGACGACCAGGTGCGCACGGTCTCGACGATCACTCGATAGCGTGCGGGGTGTGGGTCCCACCATCACTCTCGTCGCCCGGCTCGCCGCTTCCGCCGCTGACGCCCGGCGGGGGGTGGTGCGGCTGCACCCCGAGGTCATCGACGCGCTCGGTCTGTTCGCCTGGGACGCCGTCACGCTGACCGGCGCGCGGGTGACCACCGCGCTCGTCGCCCCCGGGGAGGGACCGCCCGGCCAGGCGACCCTGGACGACGTCACGCTCTCCAACGCCGGGCTCACCGACGGCGCGATCGTGGTCGTGACGCCCGCCCGGGTCGAGCCGGCCCGGCAGGTCCGGCTCACCGGGTCACGCCTGGCGCGCGCCTCGCTCACCCCCGAGACGGTGCGGCTCGCGCTGCTCGGCAAGGTCGTCACCGGCGGTGACGCCGTCTCGCTGCTGCCCCAGGACGTCGAGCCGGGCGCGGGCCGCCGCGCCCCCCCCGCCCCGCCGGGCCCCCGCCCCCGCCCGGGGGGGGGGGGCGCGGCGCGGCCGCGGTGTGCGCGACAACGAGATCGACGTAGTCCTTGCGCCAGTCACCAGCCCGGCCGATGCGCGCGCCGAGCG
>JAJAZD010000374.1 GCA_026785945.1 Pseudonocardia sp.
ACCCGCGACCGCGCCGACGCCCAGTCCGCCCAACCGCTCGACGAGCGCGGCGGGCGCCTCGACGTGCGGTCCGTCCAGGCGCCGCCCACTGCCGTCGTAGACGGCCCAGTACACCTCCCGGCGACGGGCGTCGGTGGCGACGAGCAGGGTCCCCCCGGCTCCGGTGGCATCCCGCGCGATCGCGTCGAGCGAGCAGACGCCGTGCACCGGGACGCCCAGGCCGTGGCCGAGTGCCGCGGCGGTGACCATCCCGACCCGCAGCCCGGTGAACGGCCCAGGGCCGATACCGGTGACGACGGCCTCGACATCGCCCAGCGCGACCCCCGCGTCGGCGCACGCGGCGAGGATCCCGGGCATCAGCAGTTCGGCGTGCTTGCGGGCGTCGAGGACCACCCGGACCGAACGCGGGACCACGTCCCGGACCGTCAGCTCGACGACACCCGCCGTGACCGCGGGCGTCGCGGTGTCCAGGGCCAGCACGAGCACACCGACGACTCTACGAGCCTGTGGACGGCGGGGTCCCACAGCCCGGTGCGGCCGACCGGGTTACCAGCCCGCGAGCGGTCGCCCACGTACACGCAGCGAGCCGGGTCGGTCGCCCCCACCGCGTCCATCGCGGCACGGAACGCCGTGGGATGCGGCTCGGTGAAGGGAAGGCCACTGCTCCACACACAGGCGTCGAACAGCTCCAGCACACCGTCGCGGCGCAGCCACTCCTCGTGCCACCGGCGCGGCGCGCCAGCTGTCGTGCGGGTCGAGGGGGTTCCAGGGGGTCAGGGTGCCACCCCAGTCGAAGATCACGGCGTCGATCCCGATCACCGGTCGTCCCCACCGCGCTCGGGGGACGCCGGGCGCGGGGCCCCCGATCCGGACGCCCCCACCCGGTGCACGGTCGCCACCCGGACGTCGTCGGGGCGCCGGACGAGCCGCACCAGCAGGTGGCCGGCCGAGAGCCGTTCGGCCACACCCTCACCCCACTCGACGGCCACCACGGCGTCGGCGAGGTCGGTGTCGAGATCGAGGTCGTCCAGCTCGGCGAGCACGCCCGGGCCGGGCCCGCCCGACGCGGGCGCCGTCCCGAGCCGGTAGGCGTCCACGTGCACCAGCGGCACCCCTGCACCACCCGGCAGCGGACTGTGCTCGCGGGCAATCACGAAGGTCGGCGACGTGATCGGCCCGGCCACCCCGAGCCCGCGGGCCAGCCCGCGCACGAACACCGTCTTGCCCGCACCGAGCAACCCGGACAGCACCACGAGGTCGCCCGCGCCGAGCCCGGCGGCCACCCGCTCGCCGAGGGCCTCGGTGTCGGCCGCGGCGGGCAGCTCCACCTCGATATCCAGGGGAACGGCCGACGACGACACCGCCGACGACACCGCGGTCGCGGGCTCACCGACCGCCGACGGCCCGCGAGCGGGGCCTCCCACCACCGACGACCCGCCGGCCGGCGCGCTCACGCCTGTCTCCGGGACCGGCGCGTCAGCTGCGCTCGGCGTGCGCTGTGACCGAGCAGCTCCGCCAGGGCCCGGTCGATGGCCTCGGGCTGTTCGAGCATCGGCAGGTGGCCGGCCCCGGTCAGCCTCACGAGCGTCGCGCCGGGGAGCTCGGCGGCGATCCGCTCGGCATGCGCGAACGGGATGAGCCGGTCGGCGTCACCCGCGGCCACCAGCACCTCGCAGGTGGCCAGCGCCGGCAGCGCCGCGACCCGGTTGTGGCTGCCCACGGTGTCGACGAAGTCGGTCAGGGCGTCCACCGCGTTCGTGCTGATCATCGTGTCGACGAGGTCGACCAGCCACGGGGCGACCTTACGGTCGCCGTAGGCCATGCTGCGGGTGATCGACCAGATCAGGTCGCGCGCGGTCACCCGGACGACCTTGACCAGACCGGGCTGGATCCGGGCGAGGAACCCGACGGCACGGGTGAACGGGTTGTGGCGCGACAGCAGGGTCGCCTGCAGTCCGTTGCCGGCCACCTCACCCGCCGACGTCGAGACGAGCGCCACCCCCATCACCCGCTCGCTGAACAGCTCGGGGTTCTGCTCGGCCAGCGCCATGATCGTCATGCCACCCATCGAATGGCCCACCAGGACCAGCGGGCCGTCCGGTGCGAGTGTGCGGATCACGGCGTCGAGGTCGTGGCCCAGCTGTTCGATGGTGCAGCTCTCGCGGGAGGCGCGCTCGGAACGCCCGTGGCTGCGCAGGTCGTAGATCACCAGGCGGACCGCCGGGTCGAGGAGCTCGGCCAGCGACCGGCGCTGGAAGTGCCAGGTGCGGCGGTCGAGCGCGAGGCCGTGCACGAGCACGACGGTCATTGCGGCCCCGCCGGCCACCGGTTGGATCTCCTCGCACGAGAGGCGCACGCCGTCGTCTGCCGTGACCGAGGAGGGTTCTCCCACCGACAACGCGCCCCGCTCGCTGTCCCCCTCCGAGAGCTCGGTGGCGAGGCGCCTGCGGTCCGCGGCGATCTGGGTGCGACGCCGCGCGGCGACCCCCACTGCCACCCCCGTCACCGCGGCCCCTGCGGCACCCGCCACGGCGCCCCACACCTGCGGCCTCACCACGACGCGCCCGCCCCGGCGCCGTCGGGGGACGTGCGGGCGCCGTCGGAGAACGTGCGGGTGACCCGACGTCCGTGCACGCCCGTCACGACCTCGTAGTGGATGGAGCCGAGCTCGTCCGCCCAGTCCTGAGCGGTCGGCTCCCCCTCGTGACCGGGTCCGAACAGCACCGCGTGCTCCCCTTCCCGGACCACGGCGTCCCCGCAGTCGACGACGACCTGATCCATGCACACCCGTCCGACCACCGGGCGGACGGCGCCGGCGAGCAACACCCGCATCCGCCCCTCGTGACCGAGCCGCCGCGCCACCCCGTCGGCGTATCCGATCGGCAGCAGCGCCAGCGTCGTCTCGCGTGGCGTGGTCCATTCGTGGCCGTAGGAGACGCCTTCACCCGCCGGCACGCGTTTCACCAGCGCGACACGCGCGCGCAGGGTCATCGCCGGCCGCAGCGGGCCCTCCGCGGCCGGTCGCCCGAGCGGGTCGAGCCCGTACACGGCGATGCCGGGCCGGACGAGGTCGAAGTGCAGGTCGGGTCGGGTGAGCGTGGCCGCGGAGTTGGCCAGGTGCCGGATCGGGGTGAGACCGCGGTCGCGGGCGCCCTGCCACGCGACGGTGAGCCGCGCGGCCTGCCGGTCGCTCGTCGGGTGCCGTGGCGCGTCGGCGTGGGCGAGGTGCGACCAGACCGCGACGACCTCCGCCGCCCCGTCCGCGACGGCCTTCGTCGCGTCGTCGAGGACCGCGGTCCAGCCGGCGGGGTCGACGCCGTTGCGCGAGAGCCCGGTGTCGATCTTCAGGTGCAGCCGTACCGTGCGTCCGGCACGGGCGGCGCCCTCGAGGATCGCGGCGAGATGCTTGCGGGAGGACACCGACAGGTCGACGTCCGCGGCGATCGCGGCCGCGAAGTCGTCGCCAGGCAGGTGCAGCCACGAGAGGATCGGGGCGTCGATCCCGGCGGCGCGCAGGTCCGACGCCTCGTCCAAGGTGCACACCCCGAGCCAGGACGCCCCGGCCTGCAGCGCCGCGCGGGCCACGGGGGCGGCACCGTGGCCGTACCCGTCCGCCTTCACCACCGCCATCAGCTCGGCGCCCGGCGACGCCTCTCGCAACACCCTGACGTTGTGCCGGACGGCGGCGAGGTCCACGACCGCTTCGGCTCGCGCTGTCCCCGACGGATCACCCACGCCTGCATCATCGCATCCGACCGGACCGGCGAAGCGTGTCGGAGCGCCGAGCGCCACTCGGCGTACGACGTGCGCGGTGACCGGTGCATCACCCGACCGTCCACGATCGGCTCAGCCCGACGGCCGGTCCAGGGACGCGCGCACGGCACGGATCGCCTCGGGGATCGCCGCCTGCAACGCCGACGCCGGCGCGGGCGCACCGGACGCGGCGAGCTCCGCCGCCGCGGCGTGCAGGAACGTCGCGCATCCCGCCGCCCACCACGGCTCCAGCCCTGCGGCGAGCAGCGCGCCGAGTATCCCCGCCAGCACGTCACCCGAGCCTGCCGTCGCCGCCCACGAGGTGGTCGAGGGGTGCACGAGGGTGCGGCCGTCCGGGTCGGCCACGATCGTCGCGTTGCCCTTGAGCAGGACGGTCACCCCGAGTTCGGCGGCGGCCCGGCGGGCGGCGGCGATCCGGTCGGTTCCGACGCGACCCGCGATGCGCGCGAACTCCCGGTCGTGCGGGGTGATCACGACCGGGCGCCCTCGCACGGCGGCGCGCAGGTCGGCGTGGCAGGCGAGCAGCGTGACCGCGTCGGCGTCGACGCACAGCGGTACCCCACGGTCGATCACGTCGGCGAGGATCGCGCGGCCGGCCCCGTCGGTACCGATACCGGGGCCGACCGTCCAGGCCTGGGTCCGGCCCGCGTCCCCGACCGAGTCGGTGGCGACCACCTCGGACCAGCGGGCCCGGACGCCCGAGGCCGCTGTGCCCGCGAACCGCACCATCCCGCTGGTCGCGAGCACGGCCGCACCCGCCGAGAGGACCGCGGCTCCCGGATAGGTCGCCGAGCCCGCCGCGATCCCCACGACCCCCTGGGTGTACTTGTCGTCACCCGGGCCCGGGACAGGCCACCGCGCGGCCACGTCCGAGACGTCCAGTACGTGTGCGTGCGGCGCGGGGAGCAGCGGGGTCAACCCGATGTCCACCAGGTGCACGGGCCCACATCGCGATGCGGCGAGCACGTGCGCGGGCTTGCGGGCGCCGAACGTGACGGTGGCCGTCGCCGTGACCGCCGCACCGTCGACCGTGCCGGTGTCGGTGTCCACCCCGCTGGGCAGGTCGACGGCCAGTACCGGCACACCGGCCCGTTCCGCTGCGGCGACCAGGTCCGCCGCCGGTTCCCGCAGGCCACCGCGGCCGGAGATCCCGACGATGCCGTCCAGCACGAGGTCCGCGCCCGCCAGCGCCGCGGGCCCGGCGTCCACCACCCGCCCGCCCGCCCGGACCAGCGC
>JAJAZD010000375.1 GCA_026785945.1 Pseudonocardia sp.
ACCGCCCGGGCGCGCGTTCCCCCGGTGTGGGTGTGCCAATCCTCCCCCCCGCGCCCTGGCCTCCCCCCCCCCCCCCCCCCCCCCCCCCCCCCCCCCCGCGGCGCCCCCCCCCCCGGGGGGGGGGCGGGCGCCGCGGGGCGGTGGGCGCCGCCCCCCCCCCGCCACGTATAGGCCCCCGGGGGGGGTGGCCGCCGCGCCTCAGCTGAGGCGTTCCAGCACCATCGCCATGCCCTGGCCGCCACCGACGCACATCGTCTCCAGCCCGATGGTCCTGTCGTGGGTGCGCAGGCCGTTGAGCAGCGTGGTGGTAATGCGGGCGCCGGTCATGCCGAACGGATGGCCGAGCGCGATGGCGCCACCGTGGACGTTGAGCTTGTCCTCGTCGATGCCGAGCTCGCGGGCCGACGGGAGGACCTGCGCGGCGAACGCCTCGTTGATCTCGACGAGGTCGATGTCGGCGATGGTCATGCCGGCGCGCAGGAGGGCCTGCGTGGACGCCTCGACCGGCCCGAGCCCCATGATCTCCGGCGAGAGCCCGGACACGCCCGTGGAGATGACGCGCGCGAGCGGGGTGATGTCGAGCTCGGCGGCCCTCGTGTCGGACATGATGACGAGTGCGGCGGCGCCGTCGTTGAGCGGGCAGCAGTTGCCGGCGGTGACGCGCCCGTCGGGCCGGAACACCGGCTTCAGCCTGCTGACGGCGTCGTAGGTGACACCGGCGCGTGGGCCGTCGTCCTTCTCGACCACGGTGCCGTCGGGGAGGACGACCGGGGTGATCTCCCGGGCGAAGAAGCCATCGGCGATGGCCTTCTCGGCGAGGTTCTGGGAACGCACGCCGAAGTGGTCCATGTCCTCGCGCGTGATGCCCTTGACCAGCGCCAGGTTCTCCGCGGTCTGGCCCATGGCGATGTAGGCGTCGGGGAGGTGCTCGTCCTCGCGGGGGTCGTTCCAGGAGTCGGCGCCGTTCTCGGCGATGTGGCTGGTCCGGTCGCCCGCGTCGCCGAACACCGGGTTGCGGGTGTCGGGCAGGGAGTCGGAGTTGCCCTTCGTGAACCGCGACACGACCTCGACGCCCGCCGAGACGAACACGTCACCCTCCCCGGCCCGGATCGCGTGCAGGGCCATGCGGGTGGTCTGCAACGACGAGGAGCAGTAGCGGGTGACGGTCGTGCCGGGGACGGTGTCGTAGCCGAGCATCACCGCCACGATCCGGGCCATGTTGAAGCCCTGCTCGCCACCGGGGAGGCCGCAGCCGAGCATCAGGTCGTCGATCTCGGTCGGGTCAAGCCGGGGGACCTGGTCGAGGGCGGCCCGGACGAGCTGTACGGTCAGGTCGTCGGGGCGGATGCTCGCCAGCGAGCCCTTGAACGCGCGCCCGATCGGGGATCGGGCCGCTGCGACGATCACTGCTTCGGGCATCGTCGTTCTCCTTGTCGCCGGGGTCTGTGCGCCGGAGGGTACGCGCGGGTAACCGGTCATGGTGGGCGCGCACCGTTCCGATCAGCTGTGCGAACGGCCCCTTCGAACGGCCCCTTCGAACGGCGGGGTGAGCGGCAGAGCGACCCGGCCGGCGCGGTGGCGTCGGTCACTGCGGTCAGCCACGGCGTCGCCACCGAGACCGGGGCGGACCCACCGGGTGATCAACCCTGCTCCCGCGTCCGGACCCGGCCCACCTCGGTGGTGCCTGCGCGCCGACCCCGTCGACCGGCCACCGTCGCCAGGGAGCCATCCGCCGCTCAGGATTCGTCCCGGCCGATCGGGCCCGGAAGCGGTGCGTCATCGTAGGTGGGCTGGACCTGCCCCGACCCATGGGCGACCTCCTGATCGAAAGGCCTCGTGGTGACCGTCCGACGTTCGTCCGAGCGGCCAGGAGCGTTCGCATCCTGACCGGGGGCAGGGTCTCGCGCCGCTCCCGCCACGGTTCCGACGACGGGCCGCAGCGCCGTGGGCCGACCCGCGCGGAGAGCAGACGCGAGCGCTCGTCGGAGTACCGCGAGGGCCCGTTGCCCGTCGATGCGGTCCAGGCCATCGGGTTGACCAAGGTGTACCGCCGTGGGCGCCAGGAGATGCACGCGCTCGACGGCGTCACGGTGTCGATCCAGCGCGGCCGGTTCACCGCGATCATGGGCCCGTCGGGTTCGGGCAAGTCGACGCTCCTGCACTGCCTGGCCGGGCTGGACACGCCCACGAGCGGGCAGGTGCTGCTGGGCGCCACGGACCTCACGCGCCTGTCGGAGGGCAGACTCACCCGCCTGCGCCGGGACCGCGTCGGGGTGATCTTCCAGTCCTACAACCTGCTGCCACAGCTCACCGTTCGGCAGAACATCATGCTCCCCGTCGAGGTGGCGGGGCGCCAGGTGGACCACACGTGGTTCGACACGGTGCTCGGCGTGCTCGACCTGGGCGACCTCCTGCGGCAACGCCCGGAGCAGCTCTCCGGCGGCCAACAACAGCGGGTCGCCGTGGCCCGGGCCCTGCTGCCCCGCCCCGACGTGGTGTTCGCCGACGAACCGACCGGAGCCCTCGACGGACCCACCGCGCGGGAGATGCTGCGGTTCCTGCGCGCCTCGGTCGAGCATCTGGGTCAGACGGTGGTCATGGTCACCCATGACCCCCTGGCGGCCGAGCACACCGACCGGGTGCTCCTGTTGAACGAGGGCCGCGTCGTCGGGCAGATCCTCGATCCCACCGCCCACCTGGTCCTCGACGTGCTCGCCGACCTGAACGGCGCCCTGGTCACGGTGGCGGCGCCCGGTCGCCACGGCGTCCCGGCTCCTCGTTCCGCGCGTCACGCCTGACCTCGTCGTGCCCGCCGCCGTCCTTCGCGCCGTGCTCGCCCAGAGCTGGCGGCGTCCCGGCCGCCAGTTGCTGGTCGGCCTCGTGATCGTGGTGGCGACCGCGTTCGCCGCCACGTCCCTGATGCTCACCGACAGCGCGCGTACCACGATCGTGCGGGAACTGGCCGGGACGCCGCAGGCGGCCGCCCTCGTCGTGCTCCCGGTTCCCGGATCCGAGACCGTGCCCGCGGACGTCGAACAGCAGGTGCGTGACGTTCCCGGTGTCGCGGGCGTGGCGCCGTCCGGGACGGGCACCGTCGCCGTGTCGCTCCCCGGATCTCCGGGGGACGGCGAACCGTGGACGGCGCTGGCCGCGGTGACCGGGCCACTGTCCCGGCACCCGCTGGTGAAGGGACGGCTGCCGGCCGATCCCGAGGCCGTCGCGATCAGCGAGGAGACCGCCCGCCGGGCCGGCCTGGACCTGGGCGACCCGCTGTCCCTGGTGGGCGTGGACGGCGACGAGGAGCAGTTCGTCGTCTCGGGTGTCGTCCGGGTGCGGTTGCAGGTGCTGAACACGGTGCTCATGCAGCCGGCGGTGACGGCCCGGCTGACCGGCGCCGACCCCGCCCAGCTCGACGTGCTGGCGGCGCCCGGTGTCGCACCGGTCGACCTGGCGCCCCGCGTCGTCGCCGCCGCCGGTGGCGGCGCCCGCGTGGTGGACGGCGACGCCGGGCGGGCCGGTGAGCTCGGCGGGGCGCTCGGCGGGGTCGAGGGCATCTTCGCGGCGCTCGCGGTGTTCGGTGCCACCGCGGTGCTCGCCGCCGCGCTCACCACGTCGTGCGTGTTCGGCGTGGTCACCGGACGGCAGCGGCACACCGTCGCGCTGCTGCGCAGGGTGGGGGCCGGGCGCGGGCAGGTGCTGCGTGCACTGCTCGTCGACGCCGGGGTGACCGGTCTCGCGGCCGGGGTGCTGGGCGCGCTGTCGTCGCTCGGGCTGGTGGAGCTGGTGCGGATCGCGATCCGTGTCGGCCTCGGGGAGGACCTGCCGTCCCCCGGGATCCCGGTGGCCACGTTGCTGGCGTGCGTCGTGGGAGCCGTGGTGACGACGCTGCTCGCCGCGGTCGGGCCCGCGGTGCAGGTCAGCGGTGAGCGGCCCACCGCGATCGCCGGCGAGGAAGTGCGGTCGCAGCGGTTCGTGCCGCGCATGGTGCGGGTGGTCACCGCCGTCGTGCTGGTCGTGGCGTCGACCGTGCTGACCGTGCTCGAGGCCGGCGACCCGCAGTCGGCGCTGCTGCTCGTGGTCGGCGCCGGCGTGCTCGCCTTCGGTGCCGTGCTGGCCGCGGGGCCACTGCTGCTGCCCGCCGTGGCGTGGCTGTTGGGCGCCGTCCTGGGCCGGCTGTCAGGGCTTCCGGGCCGGCTCGCGGGCAGGTCGGTGCTGCGGGCCCCGGACCGCGCCAGCACCACGGCGGCGGCGCTGGTCCTGTCGGGCCTGTTGCTGTCGGTGGTGCTGGTGGGGCTGCAGTCGATCACGCTCTCGGTGCAGGACCGGATCGCCTCCCAGTTCCCGGCACCGGTGACGGCGCAGTCCGCGGGACGGGAGTCGCTGCCCGGCGACCTGGCCGCACGCCTGCGGGATCTGGTCGAGGTCGGGGCCGTCGCGACGGTCGAATCCGCGTCGATGGAGGTCGGGGACGGGACCGAGGTGGGGCTGACCGCCGTCGACGTCTCCACGTTCCCCCCGCTGCTCGACGGGGCGCTCGACGCCGGGTCGCTGGCGGACCTCGTGCCGGGCACGGTCGCGCTCGACCGCGCCCAGGCGGCGACCTGGCAGGTCGGGGTCGGCAGCCGGTTGCAGTTCGCTTCGCGGTCGACGCAGGTCGAGCTGGCGGTGGTGGCGGTCTACCGGTCGAGCGGAATCCTCGCACCCGTGACCGTGCACCCCCTCGACCTGCCCCGCATCGTCCCCGACGGGTCGACCCTGAGCCAGCTGCTGGTGGGTCCGGCGGGTGCGGTGGAGGTCGAGACGCTGCGCGAGGCCGTCGCCGCGGCCGTCGAGCCGGGGGACGCCGCACTGGTGCGGGTGCCCGACGACGCGCGCTTGGAGCTCGAGAACACGGTACGGCTGACCAGCGTGGTGGCGTTGGGGCTGGTCGCCGCGACGGTGCTGGTCGCGGTCTGCGGGGTCGCCGTCGCTCTGGCACTGGCGGTCCGGGAGCGTCATCGGGAGTCCACGACCATGCGTGCCCTCGGGCTGACCCCGGCGCAGGTCGTCGCGGCTCTGGGGGTGGAGAGCACCCTGCTCGGGCTCGCCGGGGTGCTCGTGGGCACGGCTCTGGGCGTGTTGTTCGGCGTGCTGTCGGTGCAGGCCATCGGCGAGCGGCCGGTCGTCCCGGTGGACTCCGTGCTGGCCTGTGCCGGCGTGCTGGTCCTGGTCGCCGCGGTCGCGGGCACGCTGCCCGCACTCCGGGCCGCCCGCCGGCGCCCGTTGCCGTCGGACTGAACCCGGACCGGTTCTGTCGGGGTGGCGCGCCATGCTGGGCGCATGACCACCTGGAAGGACGTCGAGGACGCCGTACCCGATTTCGCCGGTCGGGTGCAGAAGATCTTCGATGCACACAAGCACAGGACCACGACCCCGGGGAGCTGTTCCGCGCCGAGATCGAGGAGGTCGTACTCACCGGGCCGAGCGCGGACGGCGCGGCGCTGGTCGTCCAGACGTGGGAGCCGGGGTCGGCCCTGCGCCGGGTCGAGCGGACCTGAGGCCCGCGCTCAGCCGGCGCCCAGGGCGATGAACGACCAGGAGGTCGCCAGCGCGGTCGGCTCGGCGTCGGGAGCCGGGCGGGCTCGGTGCAGGGCCTCGGCGAGCGTGTTGCCCCCGGCGAGGTGACGGTGCAGGGCCGTCATGAGCGGTGCCGTGGCCCCGTCCGCGATCGGGACGACGCCCGCGATCACCCCGGCCGTGCCGAGCGGCAGCAGCGACGCGGTCAGACCCAGCAGCTCGTCGGCACCCGCGGGGACGAGCAGGCCGGAGTCGCAGCTGGGGAGCACGAGCCGGCGGGGGGCCCGGCCGAGGTGTTCGAGGTCGTGGACGGTGAGCGGGCCGTCGTCCAGCTGGAGCGACGAGAACAACGGGCTGTCGGCCCGGAACGTGCCGTGTGCGGCGACGTGGGCCAGATCGGCGCCGTCGAGGGCGTCCAGCACGCGGGCCGCCGTGGCGGTGCCGTCGCCGAGCACCGTGGCGTCGGGGTAGCGGCGGGCCAGCTCCGGGATCTCACCGGCGTCGAGATCCGGGCCCCGGACGAGCACGACCCGCGTCGACGGAGCCGGTGGGGCGTGGCGCGCCCGCAGCCACGCGCTCGCCGACGGCGCGACGCTCACCACACGGTCCCGCAGCTCCGGCAGCATCGCCCACGGCGCCGCGTGCAGGATTCCGGGTGGCACCACGACGACGGCACCGTCCCCGAGATGCCCGCGGGCATCTCCGAGCAGCGCGGCCGACAGCAGGGGCGCCGCCGCGTGCAACAGGTCCATCGCGCCGCCGGACGGGCGTCGCAGGATCCGTTTGAGCCCGGATCGGGCCAGGTCCACCTCCCGCGCGGCGTCCACGGTGCGGCCGGCGGTGTACCGGCGCACCTGCCCGCCGCCGCACACCAGGACGTGCAGTCGCCCGTCGACGTCGACGAGCTGGAGCAGGCGGTCGGTGCCCAGCTCGTCCAGCAACGCCCGGACGTCGAACGGCCGGGTGGTGCTCGTCCCGGCCCCGGGCGTACGCAGGGCCCGCGAACGGATCGAGCGTTCCAGGCGCAGCTGCTCGCGGCGCAGTGTCGCCGGTCCGCCGCCCCGGTCGAGCCGGCTGGTGATCTCACGGACGGCCGCGAGGTCGGCGCGCAGCGCCGCGTCGTCCGGTGCGAGGACCGGCGGGACGGCGAGCGCGCTGCCGCGCCACCGCTCACTCCAGACCAGCAGCAGGCGAGCGGTGCCATGGCGCAGCGCCTGGCGTTGTGCGAGCTGCGCCAGCACCGAACCGTGCAGGGTCACCTGGGCACGCAGCTCGGACGAGCCCAGGGTGTCCCGGTGCTCGTCGAGCACCCGCAGGCCCCGACGGCAGGCGTGCAACAGGCGTCGCCCGTCCCCGACGGCCTCGGCCCGCAGTGCCTCCGCGAGCCAGCCCGCCGTCCGCGCCACCGCCGGTCCCCGGTGTCGCCCGCGGGCGGCCGACGCGAGGTGCCGTTCCGCGTCGGCCGGGCGGCCCTGCGTGAGAGCGAGATGGCCGGCGAGCAGATGCGCCAGGTCGGCGTCCGGGGACGACAGCCCGTCAAGGGTCAGCGCGCACCGTTGCGCCTGGCGCCGCACCGCCGGCCCGGCCTCCCCGCCCGCCACCCGGGCCCGCAGCTCCTGGAGTCGGGCGTGCTCCCGCCACCAGTCGCGACGCTGACCTGCGAACAAGCGCTTGGCGGCGACCGCGAAGCGCCGGGACCGGTCCGGTCGACCCGCCGCCAGGGCGCACGTCGCCGCCGTGAGCAGCAGCTCCGCCCGTTCGGTGGGGGACCCGCCGGCCCGGTCGAGCTGCTCGATCGCCGCGGTGGTCTCGCCGAGTGCGTCGAGCGGGAGTCCGGCGGCGAGCAGCACCGCGCACCGCTCCATCCGCTCCTCGACGAACGACGCCCCCACCTTGGCGAACCGTTCGGCGGCGCCGTCCATGCAGGTGAGCGCGGTGGGAAGGTCACCGGACCGGAACGCGACGACGCCGCGGTTGTGCAGTGCCGTCGCCGATTCGAGCTCCTGGTCGGTGGTGCCGAGGAGGAGCTCGGCCCGGTGGAGATCCGCCGCCGCCGCCGCGCTGTCGCCCAGCGCGAGCGCCGTGAACGCCCGGGCGGTGAGCGCCCGCGGCTCCCAGAGCGTGTCGTGGGCGCGGGCGAGCAGGCGCACCGCACGGTCGAGGTCCTCCTTGGCCTCGCGGTGCTGCCCGAGGATCCGCAGCGCGTTTCCCCGGCGCATGAGGATCTGGCCCTCATGGGCGCCGGTGACCATGCCGGCCGCGTCGTCGAGCAGACGCCGGCCCTCGACCGTCCGGCCGGCGAGGATCAGCGTGGCACCCAGCGTGGCCAGCACGTCCGCCACGCGCCGTGACGACCGGGCCGCCCGGGCGAGCCGCAGGGCCGCCCGCAGCGCAGTCACGGCGCCGCCCATGTCCCCCTTGTCGCGCCGCACGACACCGATGGCCTGGTGGGCCACGGAGGCGTGCAGAGGTGGTGGATCCTGCGCGAGGACCGCGTCCGCGCGCTCCAGCGCCTCCTCGGGCCGGGAGAGGGCCAACGGCAGCAGCCGGTGCGGGTCGTCCGGCGCGCCGACGTCACCGCCGGGATCCACGCCCGGATCTTCCGTAGTCTGGCTCGCCGCAGGCGACACGGGGTATCCGATCACCGGCCTCGTCTCTCTGTCGGCGGAGTAGACAGCAACTGGAGGTAGACGGTATGGCACGTGCCGAGGGCCAGATGGGTGACGAGATCTTCCGCGCCCAGCTCCGACTGGTGCAGGAGCGTTTCGCGGAACAGGGGATCACCGTCGTCGCGGTGCCGGACCGGGAGGGTGGGATCGACTACATCTATGCCGAGGGGCAGATCGTCGCGCGCAGCGAGGTGGTCCCCGAGCTGCAGCGGTACTTCGACGTCGAGATCCTCTCCCCCGACCGGAACGACGGGCTGATGGTCCTGGGCGTTCCCGGCGGGTCGACGGTGCCGGAGTTCCTCGACCGGGCCCGCGACGCCATCCCGGGGCGGCGCGCGGACTTCAAGGAGAACAGCATCGTCTCCCTCACCGGTGTGCGCATGTGTCAGGGCACCGAGCCCGAGGTGCCGTGTTGCGCCGACCCGTGCCCACCGCTCGTCGAGAGCTCGGCGGGCAAGGGCGTCCTGATCGGCGTGTCCGACACCGGACTGGTCGAGATCCCGCCGAGCCACCCGTGGCTGGCCGGGGTCACCGGCGAGCCCGACGCCGCGCCGGCCGGTGTCATCCCCGTCTACTCCGGCCACGGGACGTTCATCGCCGGCGTGGCGCGCGGCGTCGCTCCGCTGGCCGATGTGTGGGTGGCCGACCACTTCCCCGACACCGGCGCCACCCTGGAGTCCGACCTGTTGCCCAAGCTGATCGACATCCTCGACCGTGGGGCGCAGGTCATCAGCCTGTCGGCCGGCACCCACACGCGGGAGGACGTGCCGCTCATCAGCACCGAGATCTTCTGGGAGAGCCACCTCCGAGGCCGCACGGACGTGGTGCTGCTCGCCGCGGCGGGCAACAACGACACCGACCGGCCCTTCTACCCGGCCGCGATGGAGTGGGCCATCGCCGTGGGCGCGCTCGGCGCCGACCGCACGCACCGCGCGTTCTTCAGCAACTTCGGCCCCTGGGTCGACGTCTGGGCGCTCGGTGAGGGGCTCGTGAACGCCTTCGGCGCGGGCACCTACACCTACAACGAGCCTCCGCGTGCGGGAGCGAAGCAGGACTTCGCCCGGATGGCGCGCTGGAGCGGCACCTCGTTCGCGACGCCCATCGTCGCCGGCCTGGTGGCGGGCTGGCTGCCGGGGAACCCGGGGGCGACCCACGTCGAGGTCCGGGCGGCCCTGCGGGCAGCCGCGACGCCGGGTACGGAGGTCGGGCCCGCGGTGCGTGCGGACCAGCCGCTGTAGGCCGGCGTCGGCCCCGCTCGCGTCCGGCCGGCGGGGCCTGTCCGGCCGAGCCAGTCCGATGGGGCCTGTCCGACGGGGGGTGTCAGCGCTCGTCGGTGCGACGGCCGGCGGCCAGCGCGCGGAGCTTCGTCAGGGCGCGGTGTTGCGTCACGCGCACCGCGCCCGGCGTCGAGCCGACCGCCGTAGCCGTCTCCTCGGCCGTGAAACCCAGGGCGATGCGCAGCACCAGCACCTCCCGCTGGGACTCCGACAGGAGGTCGAGCAAGCCTCTGAGCTCGACGATCTCGGTGGCGAGGACCGCCTCGACGTCCGGGCCGGGCCCGTCGTCGGCGGAGTCGGGGATGAGGTCGGTGGGTTCGGAACGGTCCCGACCGGCGGAACGAAAGGCGTCGACGACCTTGTTGCGCGCGATCCCGTAGACGAACGCCATCGCCGCGGTGTCCCCGGGCCGGTAGCGGGGCAGCGCCCCGCAGACGGCCAGCAACACGTCCTGCGCGACGTCCTCCGGGGTCGTGACGCCGCCACCGGTACCCAGGCGGGCGCGGCAGTAGCGGACCACAGGTGGCCTGATCAGCTCCAGGAACCGTTCCAGTGCGGCGCGGTCCCCGCCCGCGGCGAGGCCGGCGAGGCGCCTCATCTCGACCTCGAGACGGGCGGCGCGTGTGGCCCGGTCCCGAGCGGATCGCTGGGAGGTGATCCGCTCGACCTCGGTGCGCTCACGTTCGGCCCGGTCGAACTCGGCGACGTCACGCTCGTCGAGGGGGTCGGCACCGGACTGGTCGCCCATGAACCGTCGCCCCGACCCCGCCACGACGGCACCCGGCTCGGCCACGCCGAAGCCGGCTCCGGTGCCTGCGACCTGACCGCCGCCGGTCCGGTCGCCGTGTTCCTCCTCGCCGTCGACCCGCAACGGGTGCCCCTCCTGCAGCTGTCGCCACCGCCGACCGGACGTGCACGGCGCTCGGAGTACCGAGCGCCGGACCCCGGCGGCGATACGAGACCGTGCTCACCCGTTCGATGTGCCCATCCAAGGGGTGCCGCGGTCCGCGGTCGCGAACAGTAGTACTTCCGCGACGCTGCGCGCCGGTCCGCCACTCACGTCGCGGATCGGAGGCGATGATACGTCCGTTCGGTCAGTTCCTGAGCGCGACCCACCCGGTGGGCGTCGGACCGGGTGCACGAGGGGTGCGACCATGTGTGCATGCGCTACGTCGAGCACGTCGCCGACCTGGTCGGGAACACCCCGCTCGTCCGACTCGGTGTGGTCGCGGAGGGCATCTCGGCCCCCGTGCTGGCCAAGGTCGAGTACTTCAACCCCGGTGGATCCGTGAAGGACCGCATCGCGCTGCGGATGATCGAGGCGGCCGAGCGGTCCGGCGCGCTGCGGCCCGGCGGCACGATCGTCGAGCCGACGTCGGGCAACACCGGCGTCGGGCTCGCCATGGTCGCCCAGCGCAGGGGCTACAGCTGTGTCTTCGTCTGCCCGGACAAGGTCAGCGACGACAAGCGCAACGTGCTGCGCGCCTACGGCGCCGAGGTCGTGGTCTGCCCGACAGCCGTCGATCCCGACCACCCGGACTCCTACTACAAGGTCTCCGACCGGCTCGTCACCGAGATCGACGGCGCGTGGAAGCCCAACCAGTACTCCAACGCGGAGAACCCGGAGTCGCACTACCTCGGTACCGGCCCCGAGATCTGGGAACAGACCGGCGGCGCCGTCACGCACTTCGTCGCGGGCATCGGCACCGGAGGCACCATCAGCGGTACCGGGCGCTACCTCAAGGAGGTGTCCGACGGGCGTGTGCAGGTGATCGGCGCCGACCCCGAGGGCTCGGTCTACTCGGGGGGCAGCGGGCGGCCCTACCTGGTGGAGGGGGTCGGCGAGGACTTCTGGCCGACGACCTACGACAAGAACATCTGCGATCTGATCGTGGCGGTGTCCGACGGCGACTCGTTCGACATGACGCGCCGGCTCGCCCGCGAGGAGGCGTTGCTGGTCGGCGGCTCGTGCGGGATGGCGACGGTCGCGGCGCTCCGGGTGGCCGTCGACCTGCCGGCCGACGCGGTGGTCGTCGTCCTGCTGCCCGACGGTGGCCGCGGCTACCTGGGGAAGGTCTTCAACGACGCCTGGATGGCCGGCTACGGGTTCCTTCCCCCCGCCCAGGGGTCCACCGTCGGTGACGTGCTGCGCCGCAAGGACGGCACCATGCCCGACCTCGTGCACGCGCACCCGAACGAGACCGTGGCCGACGCCGTCCACTATCTGCGCGAGTTCCACGTCTCGCAGATGCCGGTGGTCCGTGCCGAGCCGCCGGTGATGGCCGCGGAGGTCGCGGGTTCGGTCGTCGAGCGGGACATCCTCGACGCCCTGTTCACCGGCCGCGCGCAGCTCGCCGACCGGCTGGAGACGCACATGTCGCCCGCACTCCCGACCATCGGGGCGGGGGAGGCACTCGCCACCGCCATGAGCGCGTTCGCCACCGCCGACGCCGCGCTGGTGCTGGTGGACGGCAAGCCGGCGGGAGTGGTGACCCGCTCCGACGTACTGGCGTTCCTGGGCAGCCCCGCCTGACCACCCGGTCCGGGGGCGGGGGCCGGGAGGGGCGCGCGTAGCGTCGGTGCATGCGCGGGTTCTCCACGAATGCCATTCACGCCGGTCAGGCACCCGATCCCACCACCGGTGCGGTGATCACACCGATCCATCCCTCCTCCACGTTCGTCCAGGACGGGGTCGGGGGTCTGCGTGCGGGCGGGTACGAGTACTCGCGGTCCGCCAACCCGACCCGCACCGCGCTGCAGGAGTGTCTCGCCGCGCTCGAGGGCGGGCGGCACGCCGTCGCTTTCGGGTCCGGGATGGGCGCGTCCGATGTCCTCATGCGGGTGCTGCTGAAGCCCGGTGACCACGTCGTCATCCCGCACGACGCCTACGGCGGCACGTTCCGGCTCGTGGACAAGATCCTCGTGCAGTGGGGCGTCGAGTACACCCCGGTCGACCTCGGGGACGTCGACGCCCTGCGGGCCGCCCTGCGGCCGAGCACGAGGCTCGTGTGGTGCGAGACGCCGACCAACCCCCTGCTGGGCATCGCCGACATCGCGGCACTCGCCGACGTCGCGGGTACCGCGGGCGCACGGCTCGTGGTGGACAACACGTTCGCCTCGCCCTACCTGCAGAACCCGCTCGCACTGGGCGCCGACGTGGTGCTGCACTCGACCACCAAGTACGTGGGTGGGCACTCCGACGTCGTCGGCGGCGCGCTCGTGACCGGCGACGACGAGCTGGCGCAGCAGTTGCTGTTCACCCAGAACTCCGTGGGCTCGGTGCCCGGGCCGTTCGACGCGTGGCTGACGCTGCGCGGGGTCAAGACCCTCGCGCTGCGGATGGAGCGGCACAGCGACAACGCGGAGCGCATCGTGGAGCTTCTCGGGGGCCACCGGGCCGTGGAGAAGGTGCTCTACCCGGGCCTGCCCGAACACCCGGGGCACGAGGTCGCCGCCAAGCAGATGCGGCGCTTCGGCGGGATGGTGTCGTTCCTCGTCGCCGGCGGGCGGGACGCGGCGCTGCGCGTGTGCTCGGCCACGGAGATCTTCACGCTCGCCGAGTCGCTCGGCGGCGTCGAGTCGCTGATCGAGCATCCCGGCGCGATGACGCATGCCTCGGTGGCGGGCTCGGCTCTGGAGGTTCCGGACAACCTGGTCCGGCTGTCGGTCGGCATCGAGGACGTCGAGGACCTGGCGGACGACCTGCGCACCGCGCTCGACGTCGCGGGCTGAGCTCACCGACGCGAAGCCCGCGAGTCGGGGTCTCCGTGCGTGCGAGTCGGGCTTTCGGTGCGGTGGGACCCCCTTGCGGTGTCGAACGGGCGCGCAGACCTCGGCCCCACGAGAAGCCCGTTCGAGTGGTCCTGGGGGAAAGTCCGGCAGTCCGGCCGGGATGCGCGGCGATCAGCTCGCGGCCGGGGTCTCGGCGTCCGCCATGGGTGCGAGCGGCGCGGGTTCGGGCACCACGAGGTCCCCTGGCGCGACACAACCGCCGACCAGGACGTAACCGTCGCCGGCCGCTTCGTAGCGTCCGGGGTCGTCGCAGCCGGCTCCCTGTGCCGTTGCCACCGCCACCGCCGCGAGCGCGGCGGCCACGAGAAGCGGCGCGATGGCTCGCAGCCGTGTCATCGAACCTCCCTGCCGGTCGTCGTCACGGCAATATGCTGTCCTGCACCGCCGAGGCTACCGGTGCCCGCCGCCCTTCGTCGGGCACCTGCCCGGTACACGTGCGCGGGGCCCGAACCGTTCACCGGAATGCGAGGATGCCCGGCATGGTTGCCTTCGCCCCGGTGGGGCTCGACGACGTCCTCGCCGCGCGGAAACTGCTGTCCGGTGTGGTGGCGACGACGCCGATGGCGGGTTCACGGGCCCTGTCGGAGCTGTGCGGCGGGCCGGTGTGGTTGAAGTGCGAGAATCTGCAGCGAACCGGATCTTTCAAGATCCGCGGTGCGTACACTCGCCTCGCACGCCTCGGCCCGGAACAGAGGGCACAGGGGGTGGTCGCCGCGAGTGCCGGCAACCACGCGCAGGGGGTCGCGCTGGCCGCCCGCATGCTCGGTGTGGCGGCCACGGTGTTCATGCCCACGCGCGCAGCACTGCCCAAGGTCGGGGCGACGCGCGGGTACGGCGCGCAGGTGCGGCTCGTCGGCGAGACGATCGAGGGCAGCATCGCCGCCGCGCGGGAGTTCGCGGACCGGACCGGAGCCGTGTTCGTCCACCCCTTCGACCACCCCGACATCATCGCCGGCCAGGGCACGGTGGGGTGCGAGATCCTCGAACAGGTGCCCGACGTCGCCACCGTGCTCGTGTGCACCGGCGGGGGCGGGCTGCTCGGCGGCGTCGCCGCGGCGATCAAGGGCCTGCGTCCCGACGTGGCCGTGGTCGGGGTGCAGGCCGAGGGTGCGGCGGCCTGGCCGGCGTCACTCGTCGCGGGTGCCCCGGTGGCGCTCACGTCGATGCAGACGATCGCCGACGGCATCGCGGTGGGCCGTCCCGGTGACGTCACGTTCGCGCAGGTGGCCGAGCTCGTCGACGACATCCTCACCGTCGACGAGGACGCGCTGGCCCGCGCGCTGCTGCACTGCCTGGAGCGGGCCAAGATGCTGGTCGAGCCGGCGGGCGCCGCGGCCGTGGCGGCGCTGATGGAGTATCCGGCCCGGTTCCGGACCCCGGCGGTGGCCGTGCTCTCCGGCGGCAACGTCGACCCGCTGGTGCTGGGCCACGTCATCCAACACGGCATGGCCGCCGCCGCGCGCTATCTCTCGCTGCGCGTGCGGATGGACGACCGGCCGGGCGCGCTGGCCGCCCTGCTGGCCATGGTCGGCTCCCACGGCGCCAACGTGATCGACGTGGCGCACTCCCGGCTCTCGGGCGCTCTCCGCCTCGGCGACGTGGACGTGGACCTCACCCTGGAGACCCGCGGCCCCGAGCACTGCGCGCTGCTGGTGGACGCACTCCGGGCCGCCGGCCACACCGTGTCCGATGCGGCCGGCGCCCGAAGGTTCTGAAGGTCCCCGGTCGGGCCGACCTGATCAGCTCTGGAACGGCTCCGCGGAGACCAGCGACACCTTCATGCTCCCGCCGTCGGGCAGCTGGTACTCCCGGGACTCGCCCACGCGCGCACCCAGCAGCGCCGCACCGAGCGGTGAGTTCGGCGAGATCACCTGCAGGTCCCCGTGGGCGCCCTCCTCGCGCGAACCCAGCAGCACGGTCTCGGTGTCCTCGTCGTCGTACCGGACCTTGAGAACCATGCCGGGCGCCGCCGTGTCGGAGCTGGTGGGCGACGTGCCGACCTGAGCGGTGCGCAACAGCTCCTGGAGCTGACGGATGCGCGCCTCCTGCTGGCCCTGCTCCTCGCGGGCGGCGTGGTATCCGCCGTTCTCCTTGAGGTCGCCCTCCTCGCGGCGGGCGTTGATCTCGGCGGCGATGACAGGGCGGTTGGCGATCAGCTCGTCCAGCTCACCTTTGAGTCGACCGTAGGCCTCCTGGGTCAACCAGGTCACCTGCGTGTCCGTCACGGTCATCACTCCTCCAGCCTGTACAGGTCCACATGGTCCACGGATCGTTCGCCCTGGCGGGCTCGTCCCGCCGGGGTGGACCCCGATCTCGAAGCTCCATGGCCCCGAGTAAGGAAAAACACGACCCGCCTGCGGGCCGTGTACAGCTCACGGTAACACGGTGTCAGCCGCTCGTCGCAGCTTTTCGACAAACGGCCGAGCGCGTTCGCCGGTTCCCGAGCTCGTGATACCGGCTGGTCACAGGCCTACCGACGCATGCCCTCGGAGCAGGCGGTGGTGAGGAAACACGTGGACAACCGCTCACCGTAGCCAGTGCGGAATCCCGGTGCGAGCCCTGCGGCCGACCGCATGTCGAGAGGGGCCGTCCCGGATGCGGTCCGGCGATCGGGCGGCCCGGCGTGGCGGGAAGTACCGGGGCCGTCCCGGTGTTGAGGTCGTCCGACACCGGGAACTGTCGGGGTGCTCTGCCACGATCGGTTCCGAAGACCAGCAGGACCGGCAGGCCAGCAGGATCGGCAAGGCCCACCCAGGAAGGACCGCGGCCCACCCATGTCTCTCGATTCCCACCGTGCAGGCCCGTTGCGTCTCATGACGGTGCACGCGCACCCCGACGACGAGTCCAGCAAGGGCGCCGCCACCACGTCCCGCCTCCGGGCGGAGGGGCACGACGTCATGGTCGTGACGTGCACCGGGGGCGAGGCGGGCAGCATCCTCAACCCCGCCATGGACCGTCCCGACGTGCGCGCCGACCTGCCCGCCGTCCGCCGGGCGGAGATGGCGCGGGCGGCCGAGATCCTCGGCGTCCAGCACCGCTGGCTGGGCTTCGTCGACTCCGGCCTCCCGGAGGGCGACCCGCTGCCGCCGCTTCCCGAGGGCTGCTTCGCCCTCGCCGACGCCGACGAGGCCACCGCGCCGTTGGTGGCCCTGATGCGCGAGTTCCGGCCCCACGTCGTCATCACCTACGACGAGAACGGCGGGTACCCCCACCCCGCCCACATCAAGACCCACGTGATCTCGATGGCGGCCTTCGACGCCGCAGGCGACCCCGACCGGTTCCCCGGCACGGGCGACCCCTGGCAGCCGCTCAAGGTGTACTACTCCCACGGCTTCTCCAAGGCCCGCCTCGTCGCGTTCGACGAGGCATTGACGGCGCGTGGCCTGGAGTCCCCCTTCGGCGAATGGCTCCAGAACTGGGCCGACCGGCCCGACCCGGGCCAGCGCGTCACCACGCGCATCGAGTGCGGCGAGTGGTTCGACGTGCGGGATCGTGCGCTGCTGGCCCACGAGACGCAGATCGACCCGACCAGCCGTTGGTTCGTGATGCCGCTGGACCTGCAGCGAGAGGTCTGGCCGACCGAGGACTACGAGCTCGTCCGCACGCTGGTCGACTCGCCCCTCCCCGAGGACGACCTGTTCGTGGGCATCGACGCGAGGGTCGCCGTCCCTCAGGGCGGTGTGGTCGGGCGTAACCTGGGGAGGTGAGCACGTTGCTGGTCGATCTGGGTGCCGCGTTTCCGATGACGGTGGCCACGACGGCCACGGTGACGACGACCGTCGTCACCGTGGTGGCGCAGGACCCCGCGCCACCCCCCGGGCGCGGTCCGGAGTTCGGCAAGGCCTCCCCGGTCGGCCTGATCGTCGTCCTGGTGCTGTTCGTCGCCACCGTGGCGCTCATCCGGTCCATGACCGTGCGGATCCGACGGCTGCCGGCGAGCTTCGAGCCCGACCCGCCCGCCGGGTCACCCCGGCCGGCCGGTCCGCCGCCCGCACGCGACTCCTGACCCGTCGGCTCGTGACCCGTCGGCTCGTGACCCGGCGGCTCCTGACCCGGCGGCCGCGGCCGGTCGCATGGGACGGCCGTCGACTCGTGATCGCCGTGAGCGTGACGCACCCCTCCTGGGCAGGTCCCGAGCCGGGTTGTTCGGCACCCCGGGTTGTTGACAGATTGGTCCCATGTCCAACCGGCTCGCGGTCGCCACCAGCCCCTATCTCCTCCAGCACGCCGACAACCCCATCGACTGGCGGGAGTGGTCGGAGCAGGCCTTCGTCGAGGCCGCACGCCGGGACGTCCCGGTGCTGCTGTCCGTCGGGTACGCGGCCTGCCACTGGTGCCACGTCATGGCGCACGAGTCGTTCGAGGACCCGGACACCGCCGGGCAGGTGAACAGCGAGTTCGTCGCGATCAAGGTCGACCGCGAGGAACGGCCCGACATCGATGCGGTCTACATGGCCGCCACGCAGGCGATGACCGGGCAGGGCGGCTGGCCCATGACCTGCTTCCTCACCCCCGCGGGTGAGCCCTTCCACTGCGGCACCTACTACCCGCCCACCCCGCGGGGGAACATGCCCGCGTTCCGCCAGCTGCTCGACGCGATCACCAAGGCCTGGCGGGAGGACGGCGAGCGGGTGCGCGGTGCGGCGGGGGAGATCGCCGCGAGGTTGTCGGACAACGCGGCGGCCTCCCTGCCGCCCGCCGCCGTCGACACCGACGCGCTCGATCGCGCCGCCGCCACCCTCGGTGCCGGCTTCGACAGCCGGTTCGGCGGGTTCGGCGGCGCGCCGAAGTTCCCACCGGCGATGGCGTGTGAGTTCCTGCTGCGCCACCACGAGCGCACCGGGTCGGGGGAGGCGCTCCGGCTCGCCTGCATCACCGCCGAGCGGATGGCTCGCGGCGGCATGTACGACCAGCTGGCGGGCGGGTTCTCCCGCTACAGCGTCGACGCGCAGTGGGTGGTGCCGCACTTCGAGAAGATGCTCTACGACAACGCGCTGCTGCTGCGGGTCTACGCCCACCTGGCGCGGATCACCGGTGGCGCGCTGCCCCGAAGGGTCGCCGACGAGACCGCCGCCTTCCTGCTGTCCGACCTGCGCACCCCGGAGGGTGGCTTCGCCTCGGCGCTGGACGCCGACACCGACGGCGTCGAGGGCCTGACGTACGCCTGGACGCCGTCGCAGCTGCGGGAGGTTCTCGGCGACGACGACGGTGCGTGGGTCGCCGCGCTGTGCTCGGTCACCGCGACCGGCACCTTCGAGCACGGAACGTCGACGTTGCAGCTGCTCGGCGACCCCGACGAGCCGTCGCGCTGGCAGCGCGCACGGACCGCGCTGCTCGCCTCCCGCGCGACGCGCCCGCAGCCCGCCCGCGACGACAAGGTCGTCACGGCGTGGAACGGCATGACGATCCAGGCGCTCGCCGAGGGTGGCGCCGCACTCGGCCGTCCGGAGTGGGTGAAAGCCGCCGCCGAGGCCGCCGACCTGCTCCTGGAGCTGCACGTGGTGGACGGCAGGCTGCGCCGGTCGTCGCGGGGCGGGACCGTCGGGGCCGCGGCAGCGGTGCTGGACGACCACGGCTGTCTCGCCGACGGGCTGCTCGCCCTGCACCAGGCCACCGGGTCGTCGCGGTGGCTCGATGCTGCGGTCGGGCTGCTCGACGTCGCGCTGGCGCACTTCACCGACCCCGCGACGGCGGGCACGTTCTTCGACACCGCCGACGACGCCGAGGTGCTGCTCCACCGTCCCCGCGAGCTCACCGACAACGCGACGCCCTGCGGGAGCTCCGCGCTGGCGTCCGCCCTGCTCACGGCGTCGGCCCTCGGTGCGGGCACCGCGCACCGGGCGGGCGGGCCGGCGACCGGTCGGGACTACCGGGACGTCGCCGAGGCCGCGCTGCGGTCGGCGGGCACCCTCGCCGAGAAGCACCCGCGGTTCGCCGGGCACTGGCTCACCACCGCTGAGGCGCTGGTGCGGGGGCCGCTGCAGGTCGCCGTCGTCGGGAGTGGGCCCGAGGCGCGCGAGGCGCTGCTCGCACACGCCCGCCACCTCGCCCCGGGCGGCACCGTCGTCGTCCCCGGCGAGCCGGGCGCCCCCGGAGTCCCGCTGCTCGCCGACCGTCCGCTGGTCGGCGGTGTCCCCGCCGCCTACGTGTGCCGCGGCTTCGTCTGCGACCGGCCTGTCACCACGGTGGAGGAACTTACGGCGTCCCTCGTCCTGCGCCCGTGACCTGGGTGGTCGTTCACGTCGTCGCCGCCATCAGCGCCGCGCCGAGCCGGGGCAGCTCGCCGAGGCCGACCGACAGCGGGCGGCCGGCCGAGATCCCGCCGTCCACCACGAGGTCGTGGCCGTTGACGAACCGCGAGGCGTCGCTGACCAGCCAGAGCGCCGCAGGCGCCACGTCGTCGGGTGTGGCGGCACCGCGGACCGGCTGCCACTGCTGAAGAACCGCGGCGAAGGCGGGCGCCAGCGCACCGGCCGTCCGATCGGCCACGGCGGGGTCGATGCCGGCGCCCTCGGCGTGGACGCCGGTGCGGACCGGTCCCGGCGAGATGCTGTTCACGCGCACGCCGTGCTCACCCAGGTCGACGGCGGCCGAGCGCGTCAGATGGAGCACCGCGGCCTTGGACGCCGAGTAGGCGTGCCCGGTCCAGCCGGCGAGCCGGCCGCCGATGCTGGCGACCGTGACGATGCTCCCCGAGCCCTGCCCGATCATCACCGGCGCGGCGTGCTTGATGCCCGCGAGCACGCCACCGGCATGCACGGCTGTCATGCGGGAGAGCTCGTCGAGCTCCACGTCGGCGACGTGACCGGCCATCGCGGCCACGCCGGCACTGTTGACGAGGCTGTCGAGGCGGCCGTACCGCTCGACGGCGTGGGCGACCACCGCGGCGACGTCGGACTCGCGGGTGACGTCGGCCCCGACGAAGCACGCGTCCGGTCCCAACCTGCCGGCCAGCGCCTCGCCCTCCTTCTGCCGGCGTCCCGCGATCACCATGATCGCGCCCTCCTCGGCGAGCAGCGAGGCGACGGCGGCCCCGATCCCGCTCGTGCCGCCGATCACTGCGCTGACGTGACCTTCGAGAACTCCCGTGACCGACTCCTCCACCTTCGCCTACGAGGGGCTGAGCGTCGAACGGACCGGGCATGGCCGGCATCGGTAGGGCCCGCCCACTTCAGCCCCGGCGTTGCAGGTCGGTGCCCACCCGCGGCCGGCTGGTGCTCCGGCTCGCCGGGTACCTGCCGTCGTCGACCGGGGTGGCGGCGGCCCAGTCCGGCGTCACGACCGCCGGTGCACTGATCGGCTTCTGTGTGCCGCCGGCGGTGCTGACCGCGCTCAGCCTGGTGGCGGTCCGCCGGTACGGGGTGCAGTGAAGGGCATCCACTCCCTCGCGTCGTCGGTCGGGCCCTCGACCGCGGTCGTATGCCGCGGGCGAACACACTGACGCGATTAAGGGTGTAATCTCGTAATCACCAACCGTTGATGGAGGCAGTGATGACCGGACGTATGCACCGTGGATGGCAGGGCACCGGGCGTGGCGGGCGCGGCCCTGGTCGGGGAGGCTGGCAGCAGGCCGATCTGCCCGGGGCGGACGACGCGGCCGCCTGGCTGCAGGGCCGCCTGCCCGACGGCTGGTTCACCGGCGCCCCCGAGGTGACGGTCGACCGGGAGGAGATCCTGATCGTCGGCGAGCTGCCGGCGGTCGAGGGCGAGTTCGCCGACACCGAGGCCGGACGCGCCGACCGCGCGGCTGCGGTGGCGGGACGGATCTCGCGGTTCCGCGAGACCACCCGCGAGGAGCGCATCGAGATCGCCCGTCAGGCCGAGCACCGCTACCAGCGCAAGGTGGCCTGGGGTGCCCGGGTGGGCGAGGCGGAGGAGCTGTTCACCGTGGCGTCCGTGCCGGTGATGACGCGGCTGCGTCAGCCGGAGCGGATCGTACTGGACACGCTCGTCGACTCGGGTGTGGCGCGCTCCCGCTCCGACGCGCTGGCCTGGGCCGTGCGCCTGGTCGGAGAGCACGCCGACGAGTGGCTCGGTGAGCTGCGTGACGCGATGGCCAGGGTCGACGAGCTGCGGGTCAAGAGTCCCGTCGCCGACGAGGCCACCGACGGCGAGGCCTGACCGTCGCAGGCCCGGCCGCTGCAGGGCCCGCCGCCGCGGCACGAGCTCAGAACAGCGCGAGCCAGACCGCGACATGGTGGCAGATCGCCGCGAGCACCGTGGCCGCGTGGAAGAACTCGTGGAAGCCGAAGGTGCGCGGCCACGGGTTGGGCCAGCGGAGGGCGTAGAAGACGGCGCCGACCGTGTACAGCAGCCCGCCGACGAGCAGCAGCACGAGGGCGGCGACCCCGCCGCCGGCGAGCAGGTCGGGCAGCACGAACACGGCGACGTAGCCCAGCGCCAGGTAGATCGGCACGCCGATCCACGCCGGGGCGTGCGGCCACGCCATCTTCAGGATCACGCCGGCGAGCGCGCCGACCCACACGATCGCCAGCACGAAGCGGGCCCGGTCGTCCGCCATGGTCAGGGCGACCACCGGCGTGTAGGTGCCCGCGATGAACAGGAAGATCATGGAGTGGTCGAGCCGCTTCATGACGACCAGGCTGTGCGGCGAGCGCCACGTACGCCGGTGGTAGAGCGCACTCGTGCCGAACAGGCCCAGGATCGTGACGCTGTACACCGACGTGGCGAGCGCCGCGGTGCCGCCCACCAGCGACGCGGACACCGCGATCAATGTGGCGCAGGCCGCGATGGACACACCGAAGGACCACAGGTGGAGCCATCCCCGCATCCGGGGTTTCACCAGTGGCGGACCCGCGGGCGGTGTGGAGATCGTCCGGGAAGTCACGTGTGCGAGATTACGGCACGGGGCAGACGTCGGTGGTGTCGTGGCAGGTGAAACCCGCCACCGGCGTAGTCTCACGGTCCGTGGGTGTGCGCAACCTGCTCTACTCGGCGTACGAGCGCAGGCTGCGACGCGAGCTGAGCCGCATGGCGGACGCCGTCCGGCCCCGGCATGTCGCCCTGATGCTCGACGGCAACCGGCGCTGGGCGCGGGACGCAGGGCTCCTTGATGTGAACGACGGGCACCGGGTGGGTGCCGCGAAGATCGCCGACCTTCTCGACTGGTGCGACGACGCCCACGTCGAGGTCGTGACGCTCTTCCTGCTCTCCACCGACAACCTGAGCAGGCCGCCCGACGAGCTCGAGCCGCTCCTGCAGATCATCGCCGATGTGGTCGACGAGCTGAGCGGTCCGACCACACGGTGGCGCCTGCGCGTCGTCGGGGCGCTGGAGCTGCTGCCAGGGGCGATCGCGGACCGGCTCTCCGCCGCGGCCGCCCGCACGACGGGACGTTCGGGGCTCGAGCTGAACGTCGCCATCGGGTACGGCGGCCGCCAGGAGATCGCCGACGCGGTCCGCAAGTTGCTGCTGCAGCACGCCGAGTCCGGCACGTCCATCGAGGAGCTTGCCGAGGTGCTCGACGTCGACCACATCGCGGCGCACCTCTACACGTCCGGCCAGCCCGACCCGGATCTCGTCATCCGGACGTCGGGTGAGCAGCGGCTGTCGGGGTTCCTGCTGTGGCAGTCGGCGCACTCGGAGTTCTGGTTCTGCGAGGCGTACTGGCCCGAGTTCCGTAAGGTGGACTTCCTGCGCGCCCTGCGCGACTACGCCGCCCGGCACCGGCGCTTCGGTTCGTGAGGGCAGGTGGGACGAACAGAGGGGACGAACCAGGGACGGAGGGAGGGCGCCCGGGCCACAGGGACCGCGCCCCCCCCCCCCACCCCCGCCCAGCAAACCCCGCGGTTTCCAGCCCCCCCGAGCCGCCCCCCCCGCCCCCCCCCACCCCGGCCG
>JAJAZD010000376.1 GCA_026785945.1 Pseudonocardia sp.
GGGCAGGTGCCCTCCTGCGTACGCGCCCGACCACCGGCGACACCCCGCCCGTCGACGCCGTGCTGCTCGGTGAGCGGGACGGTGTCGCGTACTGGGGGGTGCGCGGGCAACCGGGACCAGCCGACGACCCGTCGGAGTGGGTCGACCTGCGGACGGCGGGCGCCGCTCTCGACGCGCTGGGTGCCGGGCTGTTCACCACCGCCGTCGCAGTGATCAACTGGCACGCCGCCGCCGGCTTCTGCGCCCGCGACGGGTCCCCGACCCGCCCGGCGAACGCGGGCTGGCACCGGCGCTGCGAGGCACACGGGCACGAGGAGTACCCGCGCACCGATCCGGCTGTGATCTGCCTGGTCCACGACGGCGCCGACCGGGTCCTGCTCGCCCGTCAGCCCACCTGGCCGCGAGGCCGCTTCTCGGTGCTCGCCGGTTTCGTCGAGGCGGGGGAGTCGTTGGAGGCGTGCGTCCTGCGCGAGATCCACGAGGAGGTGGGCGCCCGCGTCACCGACGTCCGCTACCTCGGCAGCCAGGCGTGGCCGTTCCCGAGATCACTGATGGTCGGCTTCCACGCGGTGGCCGACCCGCTGGCCCCCCTGGTCCTTGCCGACGGCGAGATCGCCGAGGCGAGGTGGGTGACGAGGGCGGACGTGCGCGCCGCCCTCGCCGCGGGCGACTGGTCGGGGGACGCCCCGTTCCTGCTCCCCGGCAGCATCTCGATTGCGCGCACGATGCTGGAGTCCTGGGCGGCACTCGACCAGCGGACGGCCGTGACGGCGCGGGCTATGCCGCCAGCCTCGCCCGGACCTGGGCCAGGCTCGGGTTCGTGACCGTCGTGTGGTCCGGGAACCTGATCACCGGGACCGTCTGGTTACCGTTGTTCACGCTCTCCACGAACGTCGCGGCGGCGGGGTCGCGCCCGATGTCGATCTCGTCGTAGGCGATGCCCGCCTGGTCCAGCTGCAGTTTGAGGCGGCGGCAGTAGCCGCACCACGTCGTCGAGTACATCGTCACCTGGGACATGTCCCGTCCAACGATCCGCGCCGCGCGTCTCTTCCCGGCGGTGTGGCCAGGGGGGTGTCGGGATGGGGGTGCCAGGATGGGGCGGTGAGTGCTCCCTCCCTCGACGCCCCGGACGCCGGTCTCGACGACGAGCAGCGGGCCGCGGTCACCGCCGCCCGGGGACCCGTCTGTGTACTCGCCGGCGCGGGTACCGGCAAGACCCGCACCATCACCCGCCGCATCGCCCATCTCGTACGCACCGGGCACGTCGCACCCGGCCAGGTCCTCGCGGTCACGTTCACCGCGCGGGCAGCGGGGGAGATGCGCACCCGGCTGCGGACGCTCGGCGTCGCCGGCGTGCAGGCGCGCACGTTCCACGCCGCCGCGCTGCGACAGCTGCGCTACTTCTGGCCGCGCGTCGTGGGCGGTGACCAGTGGCCGCTGCTGGAGGGCAAGCTGCGGTTCGTCGGGCAGGCGGCCGCGCGGGTCAAGGCGGGCACCGACGCCGCGTCGTTGCGCGACCTGGCCGGGGAGATCGAGTGGGCGAAGGCCGGCCTCGTCACCGCCGACGGGTACCCGGCCGCGGTGGCCCGGCTGCGTCGGGACACCCCGGGGCCCGCCGAGCAGGTGGCCGCGGTCTATGCGGGCTACGAAGCGCTCAAGAACCAGGCCCGGATGCTGGACTTCGACGACCTGCTGCTGCACACCGCCGCCGCCCTGGAGGAGCACGGGGATGTCGCAGGTGAGTTCCAGGACCGCTACCGGTGCTTCGTCGTCGACGAGTACCAGGACGTCACGGCGCTGCAGCAGCGCGTGCTCGACGCGTGGCTCGGCGACCGCGACGACCTCACCGTGGTCGGTGACGCCAACCAGACGATCTACACGTTCGCCGGTGCCACCCCGCGCTACCTGCTGGACTTTCCGCGCCGCTTCCCCGAGGCCGTCGTCGTGCGGCTGCAGCGCGACTACCGCTCCACCCCCCAGGTGGTCGCGGCCGCCAACACCCTCATCGGGGCGGCCCGCGGCCGCGTCGCCGGTACCCGGCTGCGGCTGATCGGGCAGCTGCCGCCCGGCCCCGAGCCCGACTACACCGAACACGAGGACGAGCCGGCCGAGGCCGCCGCCGTCGCGACCAAGATCAAACGGTTCGTCGCCGACGGCGTCCCGGCGAGCGAGATCGCTGTGCTGTTCCGGATCAACGCCCAGTCGGAAGCCTACGAACAGGCGCTCGCCGACGTCGGCGTCCCGTACCAGGTACGAGGTGGCGAGCGGTTCTTCTCCCGGCCGGAGGTCCGCCGGGCGATGACCGTGCTGCGCACGTCCGCCGCCGGGGTCGAGGGCGCCCCGCTGGTCGACGCCGTGCGCGTCGTCCTCGCGCCCGTCGGTCTGACCCCCGACCCGCCTGGTGGCGCCGCCCAGCGCGCGCAGTGGGAGTCGCTGCTCGCGCTCGTCGAGCTGGCCGAGGAACTCGTCGCCGTCGAGCCCGGTGCTGACCTCCGCCGGTTCAACGCCGAGCTCGACGTCCGCGCCGACGCCGCGCACCCACCGACGGTCCAGGGCGTGACGCTCGCGTCGCTGCACGCGGCGAAGGGCCTGGAGTGGGACGCGGTGTTCCTCGTCGGCCTGGCCGACGGCACCCTGCCGATCCAGCACGCCGACGGCGACGAGGACGCGATCGAGGAGGAGCGGCGGCTGCTCTACGTCGGCCTCACCCGCGCCCGGCGCCGGGTGATGCTGTCCTGGGCGCTGAGCCGGCAGCCGGGCGGGGCGCGGCGCCGGCGGCGCAGCCGGTTCCTCCACGGCCTGATCCCCGACCAGCACCCGTCCTCGCGGGTGGCCGAGGTGGACATCAGAGGGGGCGCCAGAGGGGGCACGAAGCCCCGATGCCGGATCTGTGGCTCGCCGCTGCTGGGGGCCGACGCCATGAAGCTGCGGCGATGCGGGGACTGTCCCTCCGATGTGGACGTCGAGCTGCTGGACCGCCTCAAGGTGTGGCGCAGCGTCGAGGCGAAGGAACAGCAGGTTCCCGCGTACGTGGTGTTCACCGACTCCACGCTGGCCGCGATCGCCGAGTACCGCCCGGCCGACAACGCCTCACTGGTGGGCATCCCCGGGATCGGCGCCCGCAAGCTCGAGCGCTACGGACCGGCGGTGTTGGCGCTCGTCACCGACGGGGATGGCTGAGCGGAGAAAGTTTCCGTAAACAGGTTGTGCCCCCCCGCGGGGTGTCCCTAACGTATTCCTCGACGGACTTCATCAGCCCGTGCTCGTCCACGACTTCGAGACCCCTGGAGGGGGTGGCCCGCGTGAACACGATGATCATGAATTCGACGAACGTCGCACGTATCAGCGGCCTCCGTCCACGGGTCGATCTCGTGGCCCCCGTCTACGCCCGCGCAGGGAAGCACCACGCCGGCTTCGGAGCCACCGCCATGGGCTTCACCCCGATCGACAACAGCACAGGTGTGTCCGCAGTGGAGCGTCGCCGCAGTTAGGCGACCACGCACCGGCCCAGAACAAGGCCGCGGACCCCCACCCGGGATCCGCGGCCTTTTCGTTTGTCCTGCCTGAACACATCTCTCAGGAGGTAGAAGTGTTAGTCCGATCAGTTCCGCTGGACGGCGGAGCGATCCAGACCGATGAGCTCGGCGGCGAGCCCGCCGGTTCGGGATCCCTGCTCACCGTGTTGGACGCCCCCGGGGTGCCCCGCACCGACCTCGACCTGCCGTGCCGCTCCGGTGACGCCGACCTGTGGTTCGCCGAGGCCCCCACCGAGCTGGAGCGGGCCAAGGCGCTCTGCGGCCGATGCCCGATCCGCACCGAGTGCCTCGCCGGCGCGATGCGCCGGGAGGAGCCATGGGGCGTCTGGGGCGGTGAGATCTTCGAGCGCGGGGCCGTCATCCCGCGCAAGAGGCCTCGCGGCCGCCCGAGCAAGGCCGACCTGGCACGCGACCGCGCCTACGCGGCCGTCTCCGCCTGACCCACCCGCCGGCGCCGCGAGCGCCCGACGACCACCAGGAGATCCGATGACCCGAGTCCCGATGCCGGCCGCCCCCGCCGACCCGCGATCCGTCCACGCGCGATCCGTCCTGCACGACCACGACCGAGAGGGAACCACGATGTTGCTGCACGAAGCCCTGGCCCGATGTCGACAGCGTGAGGCCGAACAGGCCGCACGGGAGCACGCTCTGGCACGAGGCCTGACCGCGGGCCGCGGTTGGGCCGTGCTCGCGCGCTTCGCCGCCCGCCGCGCCGCCTCCGCCCGCCGCGCCGCTTCCGCGCGTTCCGGCGCGGTACCGCTCGACCACGGCTCGTACGCCGCGGTGAGCGGACTCCGCGGCGCCCTCTGAGCGGCGCCGCCCGATCCCGACGGCGCCCGGTCCACCGTGGAC
>JAJAZD010000377.1 GCA_026785945.1 Pseudonocardia sp.
CCGCCGCCGCCGTGTCGGTGACCCGGCGGGGACCCGCGACCTGCCCCACCGCGGCCGAGCTGGCGGCCTTCCTCGCCTCGCACCGGTGACGGCCGACGGCGAGCGGCCCAGTCCGTGATCCCCACCGGGTGCGGGTCACGCCCGGGCGGCTGCTCGGCGACCGCCTCGCGATGATCAACTGCTGGATCCGGCCGGCCCGCCGTCCGTCACCGCACCACGGCCAGCACGAAGCCGTCGTAGCCCTTCGTCCCCACGGTCTGGATCATCGTCGCGTCGATCCGGTGGTCCGCCGCCAGTGCATCGGCCAGCCGGCGGGTACCTGCCACCCGGGGGTCGGTGCTCGCGGGGTCGCCGACCGCCCCGCCGCGCACGACGTTGTCGACGACGATCATCCCGCCGGGCCGGCACAGCCGCAGGGCCTGCTGTACGTACTCGGTGTTCGACTCCTTGTCGGCGTCGACGAAGGCGAGGTCGAACGGGCCGGTGAGGCCGGCGAGGGTGTCCAGGGCCGGCCCGACCCTGACCTCGACGGTGCCGGCGAGACCCGCACGGGCGAGGTTCGCGCGGGCGACCTCGGCGTGGTGCGGGTCGATCTCGCAGGTGACCAGCGTGCCTTCCGGTGCCACGGCGCGGGCGAGCCAGATCGTCGAGTAGCCGCCCAGCGTCCCGACCTCCAGGACCCGCCGGGCCCCGATCGAGCGGGCCAGCAGGTACAGCATCTTTCCCTGGGCGGGGGAGACGTCGATCGGCGGAAGGCCGGCGGCGGCGTTGGCCGCCCGCGCGGCGTCCAGGACCGGGTCCGGGTCGAGTAGCCGCTCGGTCCAGTAGCCGTCGACTGAGTGCCACAGGTGGTCGTCCACGCGCTCCACCGTAGGCGGGCTCCGCAAGCGGTGCACAGGGCAACGGGGCACAGGGCATTCGGGATCGCCCTACCCTCGCCGTGGGGCGCACCGGCTGGGCCCGAACGAGCGGGGAGCCAGGGCCGAGCGCGTGGTCGGCGGTGGAACGGTGCTCGACCCCGAGGTCGTGTCCGCGCTGTTCGCGCGCCGCCGCCGTGACCCGCTCGGTGAGCTGTCGCCGCGCGAGCGCGGGGTGCTCGGGCTGATGGCCGGAGGCCGGACGAACACCGCGATCAGACGGGCGCTCGTCGTGTCGCAGGGCGCGGTGGAGAAGCACATCACGTCGATCTTCACCAAGCTCGGGCTGCCGCCCTCGACCGACGACCACCGCCGGGTGATCGCCGTGTTGGCCTGGTTGCGCGCCGCCGACGTCTGAACGGGCGGACGGTCACCGGGCGTGCAGGTCGAGCGTCAGCTCCGCAGGGGCGCCGGGGACCACCCGGACGGGGATGTCCCACTCCTGCTGGTGGCGATGGCAGGCGGCGAAGACGCCGTCGCCGGAGTCGCAGGCCGCCGCGGCCGCGCTCACCCGCAGCGCCCCTTCGGCCGGACCGTCCGCGGCGAACCGCAGCTCCCGGGTCAGGCCCGGCGCCGCCCCGGCGCCCGACGCGAGCAGGCCGTGCGGGGCCGCCACGACGGTCAGCCGGGTGGGGTCGCCGAAGCGGGTGTCGAGGTGCTGGCCGGCGGGCGGGACGAAGACGACCGTGAGCGCGAGGTCCCCGGGGGAGAGGTCGGTAACGGTACGGCGGACGTGCGCGCCGGCGGCCACCCGCGCGCTCGCCGGGATCGGTACGCGGACGAGCCGGTGCGCCGCCGACTCGACGACGACCAGCGTGTCGCCGTCCACCACCAGATCGCTCGGTTCCCGCAGCTCGCGGGCCAGGGTGTCGACGGTGCGGGTCGCGGGGTCGTAGCGGCGGACGGCGCCGTTGTAGGTGTCGGCGATCGCGATGGACACGTCGGGCAGGACGCTCAGTCCGAGCGGGTGCTGCAGCAGAGCCGCGTCAGCAGGGCCGTCGCGGTGGCCGAAGTCGAACAGCCCCTGTCCGACGGCGGTGGTCACGGCCGCACCGACCGCGGGAGCCGCGTCGAAGGACCGCAGCGAGGAGGTCTCGGCATCGACGAACCACAGGAGCCCACTCGACCGGACCTCCTGGACCGGCATCTCCTGGCCGGACTGGTCGACCGGCGGCGCGGCGGTGTCGCCTTCAGCGGTGGCGGGGACCGGAGGCCGGGCCACGGCGAGGCCCGAGGGCTGGGCGAGGAACGCCGCGCCCGGCGGTCCGTCGCGCAGGCCCTCGTCCGTGGTGCCGGCGAGCACGACGACGTCTCCGGTCAGCGGGTCGAACGACCAGAGCTGGTGGCTGCCCGCCATCGCGACGACCACCCGGTCGCCCCACCAGACCACGTCCCACGATGTGGACAGCTCGTCGGCCGCCCCCCCCGACGCCGACCCCGGTACGGAGCTGCTCGCCGGTCCCGGCCACGGTGGACACCGCGCCGTCGGCCAGCCGCACCCCGCGAAGCGCATGGTTGACGGTGTCGGCCACGACCACGTCGTAGCCCACTCGCGCGGCGACCGTCGCGGGCAGCAGCACGAGCCCCTGCGGCTCGGCGAACCTGGCGGCAACGCCCCCGCCCCCGCCCCCGCCCCCGCCGTCGGGGTTGTCGACGAGCCCACGCTCCCCGTCGCCGATCCGGCGCCGCTCGGTCACGAGGTCGTCCTCCAGCTCCACCAGCTGGTGGTGGGCGGTGTCGGACACCAGGAACGTCCCGCGTCGATCGTCGGCTCGGCGCAGGGAGATCACCTTCCCGGGGTACCGCGATCTCCTCACGAGCCGACCAACGACGCCCGGCGCGCGGCTGTTCCGCATCGCCGCCAGACTGTGGGGCGTGCCCGAACTGCCCGAGGTGGAGAGCGCCCGCCAGGTCCTCGAAGGCGCGCTGGACCGCGAGATTCGCGCCATCGACGACAACGACGAGTGGGTGTGCCGCCCGCACCGCCCCGGTGACATCGCGAGGATCCTGGTCGGCGGCCGGCTCACCGCGGCCCACCGGCGGGGCAAGACGATGTGGTGCGAGACGGTGGACCGCAAGGGCGGGCCCGGCCCGCGACTGGGCGTCCACCTGGGGATGGGTGGCCGGATCGTCGTCACCGACGGCGGCGGCATGCGCGTCGGCGGCGGCCCCGAACGACCCGACCGCACCCCGCGCAAGCCCGAATGGGACCGCTTCACCGCCACCTTCGCCGACGGTGGTCAGCTGCGGCTGTTCGACAAGCGCCGTCTCGGCCGGGTCCGGCTCGAACCCGACCTCGACGGCCTCGGCCCGGACGCGGAGATGATCACCCGCGAGGACTTCCGGCTGCGGGTCGGGCGGGGTCGGTCGGCGGTCAAGGCGCGGCTGCTCGACCAGTCGGTGCTCGCCGGCGTCGGCAACCTGCTCGCCGACGAGACGCTCTGGCAGACGCCGCTCTCACCCGCGGCCCCCGCCGACGGGCTCGACGACGCCACCCTCGACCGCCTCTACGACGCGCTGGAGCAGGCACTCAAGGCCGCGATCGCGAACGGTGGCGTCCACACCGGCGAGGTGATCGCCTTCCGGCACGCCGACGCGAGCTGCCCGCGGTGCGGCGCCCCGATGACCCACGGCACGGTCGGCGGCCGTTCGACCTGGTGGTGCACAGCCGAACAACGCTGACGCCCCCTTGCCGGTGTCGCGCTCCCCATGTCGGTCGGTGCTCCCGTCCGACGGGGGGCGCCGGTCGCACGTGGGGAGCATCGCGGGCTGAGGTGCGGACTGCGTGCTCAGCGCGGACGGAACGTTGCGACGCAGTCGGGCGGCCACCGGAGCGAAGGCGTCGAGGTCGTCCCAGATCCACCGGACCACGCCGAGGTCCTCGTCGCGGACGGCGTCCTCGCGCACCTTCTCCGCGAAGACGACCTCGCCGGCGGTACGCCCCGGCCGCGATGCCTCGTACTTGATCCGCCCGTCGAACTCCCCGACCGTCCGCAGCTCCGGCCACCCGAAGTCGCTCACGGCGATCACACGACCGGCGGACTCGACCTTCCACTGGAGGATCGGTGCCGGAAGGCCGAACCTGTCGAGCGCGACGCGGCTTCGCGACTCGCCGACGCTCTCGGCGCCGCCGTCGGAGAACGCCGCGATGCGGCGCGCGGCAGGACAGCCGGACATCCCGGCTGCGCGCCGGAGCGCGGCGTCCAGTGTACGGCCGTCGACCAGGCGGAACCGCAGAGCCGCATCGGTGGTGACCACGCCCTGCTCGAACCCCACCGACCTCGCGAGGTCCACCACCGTGCGGGCCGCGGACGTGACGGGCATCGCGTCCAGCTCCACGACCTCGTCAGGGCCCAGTGGCGCGGTGTGGCGGTGCACCCGCGCTCCGATCCGGCCACGCGGACAGCCGGCCCGGGTGACGTGCACCTGCCTCAGGTCGATCTTCCAGACGGGCAGGCCGTGCAGGACCGCCGCCGACTGATGACTCACCACCGCGTCGCCCTCCAGCCGCGGGACGGTTGCCGCGACCAGCAGCGCGTGCGCAGCCTCGGCGTCGGCGAGGCGCTCGTCGTCGGGCCGGAGGTAGGCGCCACGGCGTACGGCGACGAGCCGCCCGGCGCGGCGGGCACGCTGCACCTCGTCGCTGGTGTAGCCGTTGGCGAGCAGCCGTGGGCGCAGGTGCAAGCCGGATGTGTCCCTGGTCATGGCGGAGACTGTGCCCCGGTGGCCGGAGCCTGCGGGGCGCTTCGGCCGAACCTGTGGACAACTCACGCGCGTCGTCACGCCCGAGGTGACGCCGCCGTGCCCCCCGTCTCCGGTGGCGCTCCCCGGCGCGTCCCGGTACCCCCGTTCGACGGGGGGCGTCGCCGCGGACCGGGAGCACGGGCGCGGGAGGGGGGCACGGCCGATGCGCGGCGCGTGCGCCACAGGCTCCAGGCCGTCACGCACAGGGCGAGCCATGCCCCGCCGACGAGCCAGCCGGCGAGTACGTCGCTGAACCAGTGCACCCCGAGGTATATCCGGGTGGCGCCGACCGCACCCACCCACACCGCGGCCGCCACCACCACCGCGGCGCGCCCCCGCGCGCTGCGCCCGGCCCACGCGAGAGCGACGAGCGCGCCGACCACCGCCATCGACATCGTGGCGTGGCCCGAGGGCAGCGACTCGTTCGCCACGTCGATCAGCCGGTCGGCCGCGGGCGGCCGGGGCCGGTCGAGCAGCCGCTTCAGGCCGGTGAAAACCAGGCCGGCGCCGCCCGCGGTCACCACGAGGAACGCGGCGTCGACACCGCGGCCCCGGCCCAACAGCCACAGGGCGGTGACGACGGCGAGCAGGCCCATCGCGGCCGTGCTGCCGACCTCGGTGACCGCCGTGGCCAGCGCCGTGAGCGAACCGGAACGCGCGTCGAGCGCCTCGCCTAGCAGCGCGCGGTCGGCCCGCGCCGGCCCGAACC
>JAJAZD010000378.1 GCA_026785945.1 Pseudonocardia sp.
GGCCCCCCCCCCCCCCCCCCACGGGCGGGCTCCTCGGCCCCGTCCCCGGCCGCCACCTCGGCCAGGAGCTCCCGCAGCTCGTCCGGGCCCGGCCGCTCCTCCGGGTACTTGGCCAGCAGCCCGTCGAGCACCGCGCCCAGGGCGCCGGCCCGCGCGGCGGGGCGCGGCGGTGCGTTGACGACGGCGAGCATGGTCGACATCGACGACCCGCCGCCGAACGGCGCGATCCCCTCGACGGCGAAGTAGAGGGTCGCGCCCAGCCCCCAGAGGTCCGCCGGCGGGCCGGCGTCCTCGCCGGACGCCTGCTCGGGCGCCATGTACGCCGGGGTGCCCACGACCTCGCCCGTCATGGTCAGGTCGCTGTCGCCGGCCAGGGACGCCAGGCCGAAGTCGCCGAGCTTGGCGTGGTCCCCCGCCATCACCATGACGTTCCCGGGCTTCACGTCCCGGTGGACGACGCCCTTGCCGTGCGCCGCCTCCAGGGCGTCCAACACCTGCAGGCCGATGGTCGCCGCCCGCTGCGGGGACAGGGAGCCCTCGTCCTCGACCAGCTGGGTGAGGGTGCGGCCGTCCAGCAGCTCCATGACGATATGGAGGTCGCCGTCGTCCTCCTCCTGGATGATGTCGTAGACGGTGATGGCGTGGGCGTTGGTCACCACCGCCGACGCCCGCGCCTCCTGCAGCATCCGGGAGCGCGCCTTGCCCGCCCGGGTGCTCGACAGCGCCGCGAGGAAACGGATCTCCTTCAGGGCGACCTCGCGTCCGAGGAGCGTGTCGTGCCCGCGCCGGACGACGCCGTACCCGCCGCGCCCGATCGCCTCGTGGACCAGGTAGCGGTTCCCGACCAGCCGCTGCCCCGCGTCCGCGGTCTTCCCGTTCTCAGCGCTGTGCACAGCACGTCCTCATGAGGTGGGGATCCTGCCAGGGCACCGCTGCGCGCAGGGGAGATCTGCGCACGGGGCCGGGTCCGACGTTACACTCCCGCGCACCTGCCACGCCCCCCTCCCCGCCTCCACGAGGTGGCGGCCCACCGTTGAGCACGATCACACATCGGAACACGGACGGCGGGGCCGCGGGGTTCGCCCGGACCGCCGCGATCTGCCGTGCGTCCGCCGACCTCCGGTGCGTGCGCCGCGCCGCCGGGTGCTGCGTGGACCAGGACACACCGCGCATGAACGCCCCGCCAGGGGGGTAATCCGGTGGTCACCACGATGAACGGAGGATGACACATGGGTGTCCGGGAGAAGGTCCGGTCCGGCCTCGGGGCGATCGGGGAGCGTGCCGGGCGGTTGACCGGCCGCAAGCGACTCGTCGGCGCCGGGCGCGAGCAGCGCGCCGCCGCGGCCGAGCGGAGCGAGCAGAAGGCCGCGGCGGAGGTCCTGCGGAAGAAGGCCGAGAAGGCCGAGCGGAAGGCAGAGCGTCTCGCGACGACGGCGCCTTCCGGCAAGAAGGCGGGCAAGAAGACCGAGAAGAAGGTCGCCGAGCTGCGCAAGAAGGCCCGCAAGCTGCAGCGGAAGGCGAAGGCGGCCTGACGGGCCTCCGGGCACGTCCTGGTGTGGCACCCGGATCGCGCCCGGCTCCCGCTGGCCATCGCCGGCCGGCGTTCGGTGTCACCCCTCGTGGCTATCGTTGCCGGATGGCGGATCCCGGGTACTGCAGACGTGCCGATCGTGGCGCTGTGGCGGCACTGCACCGAGTGGCTGCGCGAGTGCCTGCCCGACAGTCACGCCAACCTGGCGCCCGGGGCCGCGGAGGCCGACTTCGAGATGGTCACCGAGGTCGTCGGGCACGAGCTGCCGCTCGACGTCCGCGCCCTGTTGAGCGTGAACAACGGGCAGCTGCGGACGGGCGTCGCCACCGCGAGAGGCAGTGAGGCCGACGCGCCGGCGTTCCCGGGGACCTGCCTGCTGTCGACGGGCTTGATCGTCGACGAGTGGCGGAACTGGCGCGACCTCGACGAGGACGAGGACGACGGTCCGCACCTCGGTGGGTCCGTGGTGCCGGGGGTGGTGAAGCCCCACTACGCGAACCGGCACTGGGTGCCGCTGCTCAACGCCAGTCTCCGGGTCGACTACTTCGGCCTCGACTTCGATCCCGGGCCCGAGGGCCGTCCCGGGCAAGTGATCAACTTCGGTCGCGACGAGGAGTGCCACTTCGTCGCCGCACCCGACCTGACCGGGCTGCTGGAGATCATCGTCCTGACGGTGATCGCTGCCGGCCCGGCGCGTCTGCGCACGTCCGGGACGGAGGGCAGGCAGTACGCCGGGAACGCGGACGGGTCTCGCGACGACTACTGCGCGTTCGCGACGCTCTTCCACCTCCGCCGTTCGTGAACCGCGGGACTTCGCCCACGCGGTGTTCTGGACGGGTGTCCGGGCCGAGCACGTACCGCCGTACGCTGCCGCGGGACGTCGAGGTGCGGCCCGACGGAACACCGGCACGACCGGATGTCGACCCGACACCGCGCCCGCCTCCCGCCGGCACCGGCGTTCAGAGCATCAGGCGCGTCTCCCACCCGCCCGGGTGGGCGGTGCGGCGTCCGTCGGCGTGCTCGATCCCGAGCCCGCCCGGTTCGGTGCGGTAGCGCTCGCCGGCCCGGACGAACACCGGGGAGCGCAGGACGAGCCACCAGCACCCGTCGCCCCGCAGCTCCTCCACGAGGAGCATGCGTTCCGCGCGCTGCCATCCGCTCGGTCGGTCCTCGGCCACGTGAGAGTGCAGCAGGCCGGCACGGCCCGTCGTGCCGTCCGGGTCGGATGCTGCGGTACGTGCGCCGTCCGGCCGCGATGCCGCGGTCCGTCGCGACCGCGTGGAACGCGTCCGCCCGGCTGGGGAGCGCGTCGGCTCGTCGCGCCCCGGGTGGGGATGCGCGATCGGCGTCCGCTCACGGATGCGGACCGCATGGGCGCGCGTCCCGACGCGTGGTGGACGGACCGTTCGACCGACGCCCCGCGCCGTCAGCCGCCCGTCACCAGGTGGTCGAACTCGCCGCGCTTGGCGCCGTCGAGCCACGCCGCGAACTCGGCGTCGGTGAACCGGAGCGTCGGGCCGGCGCCGCTGTCCTTGGTGTCGCGGACCTCGACCATGCCTTCGTGGCGGCGCTGCTCGACGCAGTCTCCGCCCGTGTCGCTGCTGTGGGACGCCTTGATCCACGGGGTGTCGCTCATCCTGGACTCCAATCACTGATCGAGATCGACCTGGACGCGATGAGGTCGAAGACGTACTCGAACTCCGCGCGATCCTCGTGACGCTCGAGGTAGCGCGAACTGAGCGGCATCTCCACATGGGCGACCGGTGGGTCCTCCTCGTCGGCGGAGTTGAGCAGGGTGCAGCTCGCCCGGTACGGGACCAGGCCGGCCGAGAACGGGAGGATGCGCACCTGGACATGCGGATGCTTCGCCGGTGACCGTAGGTGGGCGATCTGTGCTGGACGCTCAAGCTGCAAACGGTCGCCGCCCGGCATGGGAGGTCGTCAGTCGTCGACGTCCTCGAACGGGTCCCAGCTCGCCACGTAGTGCAGGAGCGATTCCGCCAGATCGGGGTACGCAGCAGCCCACAAGTCGTCGAAGACGAAGACGTTGCTGTCATCGTCGTAACGAGAGGACACGGCATGGGCCCCGTCGACCCGGCCGAGCGCACGGCGCACCTGCTCCTCGAGGGACTCGCCCAGTTCCAGCGCCGCGATCGGATCGTCGTCGCCCGCTCCGCCCTCGGCGTGCCCGGCGAGGTCGGGCAGCCGGACCCCGTGCAGCAGGTAGTGCCCCATGTCGTCGAAGTTGGAGGAGCTCTCCTTCTCCAGGTCGATGATGTAGGTTCGGTCACGCGCGCCAGGTGAGGAGTCTGTGCAGCGCCAGGATGCTGATCGTTCCTGTGATGGGTACGCCCCACAGCGGGATGAGGGCCATCGGGGTGTCGAGGAGGGTCCGCATCAGCGGGTCGCCGAGCAGTGTGAACGTGAGGCCGGTGCCGACGGCGACGACGAAGTCGCCGAAGCTGAAGATGTGGAACGCGAGGTAGGCGCGGACCCTCGCTCGTGCCGCGAGTCGGGCGGCCCCGAGGACGACCACCGGGGCGAGCAGCCCGGCGATCAGGTCGCCCCAGGCGGCGTTGGCGACGAACTGCGCAGGCAGGAGACCCTGCGCGCCGACCGCGAAGAACGCGATGGCCGCCGGGACCCGCCAGACGTTGAACCAGGTCAGGTGAGCGAGATCGACCTCCCGCACGATCCGGCGCATCTCCGGCGAGCGCGACACCACCAGGAGGGGGACGGCGATGCCGGCGACGACCAACGCGGGGATGACGACGAGCGGGATCGGGCTGAGCCCGCCGGTCAGGGACAGCGCGCCGACGAGGGCGCCCCAGATCGTCACGACGGCGGCCCATCGCCACAGGACTCCGGCGTCGGGCCGGGACGTGGTCTTCGAGAGCTCGGCAGCGGTCATGGTCAGTGCCTCCGGTGGATGGTCCAGTAATCCAACTAACTTCACCGTGCCGGGGTGAGTTGGAAAAGTCAACCCACCCGGGTACTGTCGGCCCCGTGACCGCGCATGCCAGTCCCCGCGAGTGCTCGATCGCGCGCAGCCTCACCGTGCTGGGCGAACGCTGGTCGTTGCTGGTGCTTCGTGAGCTGGTCTTCGGGACGCACCGCTTCGACGGGATCGCACAGGCGACCGGCGCGCCGAGGGACCTGTTGACCAAGCGCCTGCGGACGCTGGAGGGTGCGGGGCTCATCGAGCGCCGCCGGTACAGCGAGCGGCCGCCGCGGTTCGAGTATCTGCTGACCGATCACGGCCGGGACGCGGGCGAGGTCCTGCTCACGCTGATGACCTTCGGTGACCGGCACATGTCCGACGCCCCCCCGGTCAGCTGGCACCACGGCACCGCCGACGATCAACACGAGCTCGACCCGGTGCTGATGTGCCGACACTGTGGGCAGATCGCGACAGCCGGCCTCCACCATCCCGTCGGTCCCGGCGCGCCATGACGCCGGCACGAGCGTCCGTTCCACGCCGAAACCGGCTCTCCCGTCGACCGCGTGGTGCCGGCCCGCCCGACGCCGGTGAGGACACGGAGTCGGGCGGGCCGGAGTTCGGCGGCGGGTTTGCGCGGTCAGGTCGCGACGAGCTCCTGCCTCCCGGCGGGGCTGAGTGCCGCCGGTACCCGCTCGCCGACGGCGGCCCGGGCGGCCGCGACGATCAGTCCGGCGCGGGCGAGCCGGTGGACCGCGACCTGGTCGCTGCAGCATCGCCCGTCCAGGAAGAGGTCAGGTTCGACACCCACCATGAGCTGGGCGCTCCCGCCCGCCACGGCCCGCAGGATTGCGCGGTCGCGGTGGCTCAGCGCGGGTGTCGGGCGGACGTCGATCGGTGTTTCCCTGCGGTGGTCACGGTTGTCCATGGTCTCTCCACCTCCGATGCGATCGTCCATCGGAGGTCTGAGCGGGTCGCGGTCATCGGCTGGGTCCGGATGTGTAATACGGAGGGGTTGCCGACCGGAGGTGCCTAGACTCTGACGTCAGACGCGATGCGGGCGGGGGGTCACCATGGCGGACGCCGAGCCCGACGAGTTCATGGGCCGGCTCGACCCGCTCGACCGGGCCGCGCTCGCGGGCCGCGGACGGCAGCGGCGGTGGCCGGCAGGCGCGTCGCTGTTCCTGGAGGGCGAGCGCTGTGCCACGGTGGTGGTCGTGACGTCCGGTCGGGTCAAGGTCTTCTCGCTCACCGAACAGGGGGAGGAGGTCGTTCTCGCGGTGCGCGGCCCCGGCGCGTTGCTCGGTGAGCTGTCCGCCGTGGACGGCGCCCCGCGGGGCGCATCGGTGGCAGCACTGGAACCGGTGTCGGCGATCGTGGTGCCGATCGAGGGCTTCGTCGAGTTCCTGCGCCTGCACACCGGGGCGGCGATGGTGCTCCTGCGGCTGATCACCTCCCGGCTCCGGGACGCGGACCGCAAGCGTGTCGAGTTCGGGACCTACGACATCGCCGCCCGGGTGGCCCGCCGGCTGGTGGAGCTGGCCGACCGGTTCGGGGAGCCCGACGGGGCCGGGGTGCGGATCACCGTGGCGCTGTCCCAGGACGAGCTGGCCGGCTGGGTGGGCGCCTCGCGTGAAGCGGTGGCGAAGGCGCTGCGCGTACTGCGGGACCGCGGGTACGTGACAACGGGCCGGCGGACGACGACGGTGCTGGACCTCGACGGATTGCGCCGGCGTGCCGGTGGGTGAGCCGAGGAGCCTCCTCGCGAAGCCAGGGGGAGGGGCCGTCATGGTGCAGGGTTCGCGGGGTGTGCCGGTCCGGTTCGTGGTCTGGTTGTTCCACCTGTCGCTGCCACTGGCCGGGCTGTGGCTGTTGCTCGCCGTGCCGGAGGCCGACGTACTGCTCGAACACCACCCGACCCACTTCTGGCTGGTCTTCGCCGTCGCTGCGGTGAACGTCGGCCTCGCGATGATCGTGGACCGGGAGGCGCGTCGGCACGACGACGCGCGGCTGCTGCTCGTCGGGTTGGGCTTCCTCGGCGCCGCGCTGTTCCTGGGGCTGCACGCCCTGGCCACGCCGGGGGTGCTGCTCGGCAGCCGCAACGGTGGCTTCGCGCTCGCCACACCGGTGGGTCTCGCGGTGGGCGCGCTGTTCACCGCCGCGTCCGCCCTGGACTTCCCGCCTGCCCGCGCGGCGGCGGTGCTCCACATCGGACCATGGTTGCGCCGGGGTCTGTACGGTTTCGCGGTCGTGTGGGGTGTGGTGTCCCTGGCCGGCCTCCCGCCGCTGTCCGACCCGGGCGTGGCCGAGCGACTGAGCGGCCCGCTCGTCGCCGTGGCGACCGTGACGGTGGTGCTCCACGGCGTCGTCGCCGTCCGCTTCTACCTGCTCTACCGGCGACGGCGCTCGGTGATGCTGCTGTCCCTCATCACCGCGAGCATCCTGCTCGCCGAGTCCATGATCGCGGTCACGCTCGGCCCGAGCTGGCACCTCACGTGGTGGCTGTGGCACGTGTTGATGGCGCTGGCGTTCGGCTATGTCGGCTACAGCGCCTACGTCGCCTACCGGATGGAGGGCGCGACCACCGGCCTGTTCGACGGCGTCGGCACCGAGGAGACCGTCGAGGTCCTGCGGGCCGAGTACGGGGCCGCGCTGGAGGCGCTCGTCGGCGCGGTCCGCCGCCAGGAGGCGGGGGAGATCTCGGCGGACGAGATGGGGCTGATCACCGCCGGGATGGCCGCCCGCTTCGGGCTCACCGAGGGACAGACCGCGGTGCTCGGCCGGGCCGCGAGCGCGTTGCGCAGCGAGCGTGAACAGATCGGGCGACTCGACGTGTTGGTCGCGATCGGTCACGAGTCGCGCGTGCGGCTCGCCGAGGAGGTGCTGCTCCAGCGGGCCGTGCACCGGGTCGCGGAGGGATTCGGCGGCGACGGAGTGCGGATCGGCCTGCTCGGCGGCGGCACGCTGCGCTTCCCGGCCGAGCTGTCCACCGACCCCGACTGGGTGGTGGCCGACGACCTCGCCCACCGCGCCGAGCGGGGCCTGCACGGCACGGACGGGGTCGCTCTGGACTCGATCGCTCTGGACTCGACCGGTCCGGGCTCGACCGCTCTGGGCCCGGTTGCTCTCGAACCCGAGGTGCTGGCCTGCCCGCTGACCGTGAAGGACCTTCCGGCCGGCTTGCTGCTGACCCGCCGGGCCGGTGGCTTCTCCGACCGGGACCGTTCGCTCTTCGCGTCGCTGGCCAGCCAGCTGTCGATGGGCATGGAGAATGCGCGCCTCTACCACCAGCTCGACGGGCTCTTCCGCCAGTACATGTCGCCCGACGTCGCCACGGCGCTGCTCGCCGATCCGGACCAGGCGGCGCTCGGCGGAGCCGTCGTCGATGTGACGGCCATGTTCGCCGACCTCCGCGGTTTCACCGGCTTCTCGGAGCGCTCCAGCCCCGAGGAGATCGTCGTCATGCTGAACCGGTACTTCGAGGTGGCCACCGCGGCGATCCTGGCCGAGGGCGGCACCGTCGTGCAGTTCGTCGGCGACGCCCTGATGGCCCTGTTCAACGCGCCGGCGCGGCAGCCGGACCACCCGGTTCGCGCGGCGCGGGCGGCGTTGGCGCTGCAGGAGCGCGTCGGCGAGGTTGCGGCCGAGAACCCGGGGTGGCCCGAGTTCCGCGTCGGTATCAACACCGGCCAGGCGCTGGTCGGCAACATCGGGAGCACGGCACTGCGCAAC
>JAJAZD010000379.1 GCA_026785945.1 Pseudonocardia sp.
AGCGCGTCGAGCGGTGTGCCGCCGCCGTTCGCCACGAGCGCCACGGTGCCCCGACCGTCCACCCGGACCGTCCACGCCGCCCGCGGCCCCGGGGCCAGTTCCTCCGGCGTGGCGGCGAGCGCCCCGAGGTCCGCGGCGACGTAGTCGGGCCGCAGGGCCGGCGGCGCGGCGAGCAGCTCCGTCGCGTCGGACACGCCGGTCAGCACCAGCAGGGTCGCCAACCCGGCCGCGCGGCCGCCCTCCACGTCGGTGTCGAGCCGGTCACCGATCATGAGCGCACGCCGGGCGCCGGTGCGGCGCAACGCGTCGAGCAGCAGCGCCGGGGCCGGCTTGCCGGCCACCTGCGGTTCCCGCCCGGTCGCCGTGCGCAGCACCGCCACCATCGACCCGTTCCCCGGCAGCGGCCCACGCTCGGTCGGCAGGGTCGGGTCCAGGTTGCACGCCACCCACAACGCTCCGGCCCGCAGCGCGACCGTGGCCTCGGCCAGCACCGGCCACCCGGTGGTGGGGCTGTGTCCCTGCACGACGGCCGCCGCCCGCCCGGCGTCGTCGGTGAGCCGCAGCCCGACCGCCGCGACCTCCTCCGCGAGCGCCTCGGTGCCCACCACCAGCACCCGCGCGCCGGCGGGCAGCTGCGCGGCCAGCATCGCCGCCGCGGCCTGCGAGCTCGCGACGACGTCGTCGACATCCGCGGCGAAACCGAGTGCCGTGAGATGCGCGGCGACCTCGGACGGCCGCCGGGAGGCGTTGTTCGTGACGTACACCGTGCGCACACCCCGCTCGGCGGCCCGGCCCACCGCCTCCACCGCCCCCGGGACGGCGACCGCACCGCTGTACAGCGTGCCGTCCAGGTCGGCGAGAAGGACGTCGTGGTGGTCGAGCAGGTCGGTCACGTGCCGGGCTCCGCCGCCGTCGACTCGCCCTCGCCCTCGCCGGCATCACCCTCGCCGGGCTCGCTCTCGTCCGCGTCACCCTCGCCCGCGTCACCCTCGCCCGCGTCAGAGGGCTCCGCGTCAGGGGGCTCCGCGTCGGCGATGACGTCGATGACCTCGATCTCGAACAGAACGCCGTCGTCCGGCAGCGGTTCACCGGTCAGTTCCGCGATCCGCACGTCTGCGTCGGTGACGCCGTCGGTGTCGGCGTCGACGGTGTGCACGAACCATTGCAGGGCATCGGACTCGCGACCGGCGGCCAACAGGTTGTCGGCGTAGGCATAGAACAGCCGCGCGCTCCACGGGTCCCGCCGGTCCGGTTCGAGCTCCGGGATCTGCAGGCCCACCACGGCGGCGTCGAGCTCGCCCATGTCCCGACGAGCTCCCGCGGCGACGACGGCCAGCTCGATCGCCTCCGCCCGGCCGAGCTCCCGCACCTCCGGGCCCCTCGACAGTTCCAGCGCCCGCTCAGGACGCCCCAGCGCGCGCTCGATGTCGGCCATCACGGCGAGGTGCCCGGGCCCGCCGCCCATTCGTCGGGCCGCGCGAAGCTCGCCGAGGGCCTCGTTCCACTCGCCTGCGTGGTAGGCGGCGATCCCGGCCGCCTCCCGGACCACGGCGATACGCGACGCGCGTCGGCGCGCGAACCGGGCGTGCAGAAGCGCCCGCTCGGGGTCCTCGTCGACCATGGCCCCGGCTGCCACCAGATGCTTCGCCACGGTCTCGGCGGTGTCCTTCTGCAGGCCACGCAGATCGCGACGGGCGTCGGCGTCCAGGTCGGCCGCCTCGATCCCCGCGGGCAGCGCCGGCTCGGGCACGCTCGTCTGCTGCACACCTTCCGTGGCACGCCCCCCTCTGCGGTTCGGGCTGTGCTCGGCCGCGGCTCGATCACCCGACCGTCCCGCACCGTCACCTGTGCTCCGGCCGTACGACTCCGAGGGTCCGCGCCCCGACGCACCACGCTCCGGTGCCGATCCGCGCCGCACCGCGCCACCGTCGCGCTCACCGCTCGCCGCTCGCCCCGTTCGTTCCCGGGCGTCCTGGCGACCGGTCGAATGCCCCGCGCCCGAACTGCCGTGACGATCGGACCGGTCGTCGTCCCCGCTGCCGCGTCCGCTACCGGCGGCGCCGGTGGCACCCGAGGTACGTCGTGCGTCGGGAGGGCCGTCCTCACGACGGTTCACCCACGGACGACGGGTCTCACCGCTCAGGTCGCCGCCCGTGTGGCCCTCCGGTGCAGGGGGCCGCACGTCGTCACGGGCGCTACGCCGATCGGGCCGGTACGTCGAGGACTCGCGGCGGGCCGCCTGCGCCGGACCGACACGGTCGGCGGAGGATCCACCCCGGTTCGAGGGTGACCCGTCCGCCCGGTCCCGACGATCACCGGACCGGGCGCGGTCGCCTGATGGGGCCACTCCGCCCGTAGGGGGAGCGGAGGCGCGCCGGGGACCGGCGTCACGATCGCGAGATGCGCCGCCTCGAGGTCCTCCCTCATCGGGCCGCGCACGGTCCGACCGCCCGGAGCTCGTCCGGCCTGCGGCATACGCACCGCCGGAACGCGGCGACCCGCTGTCGCGGTCGTTCCCGCCGAAGCGCGGACGGTTCCCGCCGCGGTCCTGACGTGCGTCGGTACCGCGTCGGTCGTCCCCGGGCCCGTCCGCGCGGCGGGAGGCGCCGCCGGGGCGGGATTCCTCACGCCGACCACCGTCGTGACGCTCGTCAGTGCGCCGGCCCCCGCTTCGGGCGACACCACCGCGGTCGTCAGTGCGCCGGTCCCCGCCACGCGCGGCGCCACCGCGGCCGCCGGTGTCGCCCCGGTTGCCTGCGCCACCACGGTTGCCGGAGTCACCACGGTTGCCGGGGTCGACCTCCCCGCCACGGGACGACCTGTGCCGTTCGTCGCGCCGGGTGCTGCTGCCGCTGCCCGTCCGCACGTCGTCGGCGCGGCGGTCTGCTCTGTTCCGGAAGTCGCCGGTGCGGTCGCCACCGCTACGGTCGGCCGGACGTCTGTCACCGCGGTCCGCGCCGCGCGGGCTGTCGCCGCGCCTGTCGCTCCCACCGGCGCCGGGGGCCGAGCGGTCCGAACCCGGACGGTAGGGCCTGCCCCGCTCCCCACCTGCGCCCGAGTCCTGGCGCCGGTCGTCGCGCCGCGCGACATCCCGGCCGCGCGCATCGCCGTACCGCCCCGCGTCCGACCAACCGGAGCCGACCCGACCGCCCTGGCCAGGCTCCGCGCGACCGTCGCGGCCACCCGCACCACGCCCCGAGTTCGATCCGGTGATGCCCCGCCGGGCATCACCGCGCGAGGCGGCCCGATCGTTGGCGTCCCTGCGGTGTCGTGCCGGCTTGTCCCTGCGGTCCCGGGCACCGGCGTGATCATCTCGACGCGGGCGGTCATCGCCGGAACCATCCGCGATACTCACCTGCGGATGATACAAAAATGTGGGGGCCCCCCCCCCCCGGGGGGGGCGCCACAAATTTTTTTTTAGGCCCCCACCACAACCAAACACACCGCGGGGGGGGTGACAACCACCGGGGGGGCGGGGTTTGAGGGGGGGGGGGGTGGGCGAGGGGTTTTTAAAAAAATA
>JAJAZD010000380.1 GCA_026785945.1 Pseudonocardia sp.
GACCGACGATCCGGGGGCGGCCCCCGGTCGGCCCCGAAGCAACCGAACGCGCCCGCCGTGGCCAGCGCCTCGGCCTGCGGGACGGTGAGCCGGACACGCCGGGCCAGGTCGGCCAGGTCGCGGTAGGGCCCGGCCCGGTCGCGGTCGGCGTCGATCACCTCGGCGAGGTCGAGTGAGATCCCACGCACCTCGGACAGGCCCAGCCGGATCGCCTGCCCGCCCGTGCTGAGCGGATCGGGTTGCAGCACAGCCTCGGCGCGGCCGCGGTTGACGTCCGGGCCCCGGGCGAGGACGCCGTGCCGGCGGGCGTCGGCCACCAGTGACTGCGGCGAGTAGAAGCCCATCGGCTGGGAGTTGAGCAGCGCCGCGCAGAACGCCGTCGGGTAGTAGTGCTTGAACCAGGCGCTGTAGTAGACCAGCGACGCGAAACTGATCGAGTGGCTCTCCGGGAAGCCGAAGTTCGCGAACGCCAGCATCCTGGTGAAGATGGTGTCGGCCAGCTCGCCGGTGATGTCGTTGGCGGCCATGCCGGCGTAGAACCGCCCGCGCAGCCGCTCCATCCTCGCCTCCGACCGCTTGGATCCCATCGCGCGGCGCAGCTCGTCGGCGTCGGCGGCGGAGAAGCCGGCGACGTCCACAGCGACCTGCATCAGCTGTTCCTGGAAAAGCGGCACGCCGAGCGTCTTGTCCAGGGCGTTGCGCAGCAGCGGGTGGTCGTGCTCCCACTCCTCCAGCTTGTTGCGACGCCGGATGTAGGGGTGCACCGAGCCGCCCTGGATGGGGCCGGGACGGATCAGGGCCACCTCGACCACCAGGTCGTAGAACACCCGCGGCTTGAGCCGGGGCAGCGTGGCCATCTGCGCGCGCGACTCCACCTGGAACACCCCGACGGAGTCGGCCCGCTGCAGCATCGCGTAGACCTCCGGATCGCTGGGCTGCAGCTCGTGCAGCTCGATAGTCCGGTCGTGGTGGGCGGCGACCAGGTCGATCATCAGATGCAGGGCGGTGAGCATGCCCAGCCCGAGCAGGTCGAACTTGACGAGCCCGGCGGACGCGCAGTCGTCCTTGTCCCACTGCACGACGGTGCGGCCCTCCATCCGCGCCCACTCCACAGGCACCACCTCGGAGACGGGCCGGTCACAGATGACCATGCCGCCGGAGTGGATGCCGAGGTGGCGGGGAAAGCCGAGCAGCTCGTCGGCCAGCTCGACGACCTGCGCCGGCATCCCGTCGGGCAAGGGCCCGTCGAGAAGTCCGGACCAGCGCTCGATCCGCTTGCTCCACGCGTCCTGCTGTCCGGGCGAGAACCCCAGCGCCTTGGCCATGTCGCGCACCGCCGAGCGCGGCCGGTAGGTGATCACGTTGGCGACCTGCGCGGCGCACCCCCGGCCGTAGGTCCCGTAGACGTACTGGATGACCTCCTCGCGGCGACCCGACTCGATGTCGAGGTCGATGTCGGGATAGCCGTCGCGGGCCGGGGACAGGAACCGCTCGAACAACAGCCTGTGCGCCACGGCGTCGACGTTCGTGATGCCCAGCGCGAAGCAGACCGCGGAGTTCGCGGCCGAACCCCGGCCCTGGCACAGGATGTCGGAGCGGCGGCAGAACTCGACGATGTCGTGGACGATCAGGAAGTAGCCGGGGAAGTTCTTGCCCTCGATGATCGCCAGCTCGCGCTCCACCGCCTCGACGGCCTCCGGGTACTCGGCGTGGCTGCCGTAGCGCCGCGCCACCCCGCGGTGGGTGAGCTCGCGCAGCCAGCTCGCCTCGTCGTGGTCCGCCGGCACCTCGAACGGGGGCAGGTCGGGCGCGACGAGGTCGATCGAGAACGCGCACGCCCGCCCGAACTCCGCCGCGCGCGCCACCGCACCCGGGTAGCGGTGGTCGAACCGGGCCGCCATCTCCGCACCCGACCGCAGGTGCGCCGTCCCGGCCGGGGGCAGCCAGCCGTCGGCGTCGTCGAGGCTGCGTCGGGCCCGCACCGCCGCCAGGGCCGTGGCCAGCGGGAACCGTGCCGCGGTGGCGTAGTGCGCGGCTGTGGAGGCGATGGTCGGCACACCGGCGTCGCGCGCCAGGGCGGCCAGGGCGTCGTTGCGCTCGGTGTCGGTGGGCAGCGCGGCGTGGGTGAGCTCGACGGCGACGTGGTCGGTACCGAACCACTCCACCAGCCTGCGGAGCTCCCGCGCGCCGCCCCCCGTGCGCAGCGCCTGCCGGACGGCACCCTTGCGGCAGCCGGTCAGCGCCAGCACCCGTCCGGCGGTCTCGGCGACCACCTCGTCGAGGTCGTAGACCGGGCGCCCCTTCTCCTCCCCTCGAAGCTGGGCGGCGCTGATGACACGACACAGCGCGCGATAGCCCTCGGGGTCGCGGGCGAGCAGCAGCAGGTGGGTGCCCTCCGGATCGGCCACGCCGTTCTGCGGGGCCGAGAGGCCCAGGGAGAGCTCCGCACCGAACACCGTGCGCATGTTCAGCTCGGCGGCGGCCTCGGCGAACCGGACCACCCCGTACATGCCGTCGTGGTCGGTGAGCGCGATGGCGTCGAGCCCGAGCCGGACGGCCTGCTCGACCAGCTCCTCGGGGTGGCTCGCGCCGTCGAGGAAGCTGAAGTTGGAGTGACAGTGCAGCTCCGCGAAGGGGACGTGCTCCCCCGGCTCCGGCAGCTCGGGAGGCTCGTAGGGAGCCCGCTTGCGCGACCACGCCGGGCTGTCGCCGCCGTCGCCCTCCGAAGGGCCACCGGCGAGGCTCGCCCCGTCACGCGGGCGCCCGGCCAGCGCCGCCTCCAGCTCGGCCCACGGTACGTCCGGATTGTTCCACCCCACCGCCACAGTCGAACACACGTTCGATTGTTCGGCCACCCGAACCGGCCTGCCGGATCGAGAATCACGGGTGACGCCTCAGTCGTAGACGCCGATGACCCACCACCGCCCGGCCCGGCCGAGGAGCAGGTACGCGGTGCTGTCGGCACAGGCCACCTGGAGCCGGCTGCCGTCCACGCCGTTCGGCATCCACCATCGTTGCTGCAGTGGCCACGGACCCGCCCACCCCTCGACGGTCCGCGGGCCGCCGCCGTCGACCACGAGGCTCCGGGGTGGGGCGGACAGCAGGTCCGGTGCGGTGAGGCGCACCGGTTGCCGGGCGGCGTCGAGCAGCTCGACGGGAAGGGGGTGCGGGGGCACCGTGGCCGGTGACGGCGCGAGCAGCCGGCCGGGCCAGGACGGCGGCGGTTCGCGGATGGCCGTCCGCCCCGTGCTGCGACGGGCGGGTGGACGGCGCCTGCGGTTGGTGGACCGGCCCTGCACCTCGATCCCGGTCGGATCCGCGGCGGAGATCCGGTCGGCCCGGCGCACAACGTCCTCGGGCCACCCCGCCGGTGCCGTGGACCGGGAAACGGCCACGACCGCCGGTCCGAGCCGCTGGGCCGCCTCGGTCGAGGCCCAGCGGTCCGGACCGTCGATGACGGCACGGGTGCCCGCTCCGGCACGGACCCCGCCCCTCCGGGCCCCCGCGGCCACTCCTGCGGCCTGCCGGCCACTCCCGGTTCCCGGGCCCGCCTCTCCCGGTGGCGTGGGGAGCCCGTCACCGCGCTCGTCGCCCCACGGCACCAACCGCACCCGCTCGGCCGGGTCACGCCCACCCCCCAGCACCGCGGTGACCACCGCCTCCGGCCCCAGCAGTGCCTGCACCCGCACCAGCGCCCGCCCGGCGCGCTCGTCGGCCTCTCCGACCTCCCCCCACAGCCCGAGCTGTAGGGCGCCCGCGGTGACGGTCTCCTCCGGCACCAGCCACAGCCGATCCACCGCTCCGCCGTGCGCGTCGACGGGTTCAGCCGACTCCGCCTCGACGAACGACGGGGCCTCGACGAACGACGGGGAGGTGCGCCGCCGGGTGAGCCAGGCGTCGAGCTGCCAGCGGACGCGGTCGACCGTGCCGGCCGGTGTGAGCGGCTCGGCGCACCGCCACACCCGATACAGCTCCTCACCCCCCACGGTGCGCGCGGCCACCCCGAGCCGGGTGCACGACAACCCGTGCGCGGCCAGCGTGCGGTGCAACCGCTCGGCCAGACCGCGGGCCGCGAAGGCGGCGGCGTCGACGCGGTCGACGGGAGGGTCCAGCTCGATCTCGACCGCCAGCTCCTCGGGCGGGCGGCGGCGCAGCGGCGGGCGGGGGTCCAGGCCGCGGGCGAGCCGGTGCCCGAGCACCGCGTCGGCCCCGAACCGCGACGCCACGTCCTCCGCGCCGAGTGCACCGAACGCTCCGAGGCTGCGCAGCCCGAGCCTGCGCAGCAGGTCGACCAGCTCGGAACGGTCGACGTCGGGTTCGCGGTCGAGCTCCTCCACGCCGAGCGGGGCGAGGAAGGCCGGGGTGTCACCGGGCGCGACGGCCAGCCCCCGGCGCGCCGCGAGCACCGCGGCGAACAACCCGTCGGCCAGCCCCACCTGGCACTCCACGCCGGTACGGGCGGCGACCTGGTCGACGAGCCGAACGGCGGCGGCCTGCTCGCCCCCGAACCATCCGACGGGCCCGCGGGCGGCGAGCGCCACCAGCCCGGGCCGGACGATCTCCACCCCGGGCGCCAGCTCCTCGACGGCGGCCACCACCGGCTCGAACGCGCGGGCGTCGCGATCGGCGTCGGGGGTGAGTACGGCGAGCTCCGGGCAGCGGGCCTGAGCCTCCCGGCGGCGCAACCCGCGCCGGACCCCGTGGGCGCGGGCCACTGCCGAGCAGGCCAGCACCCGGTTGGCGAGGATCACCGCCGCCGGCCGGTGGGGCGGCACATGCGCGGCGCGGGCGGCCGCGGTGACCGGCCAGTCCGGCGACCACAGCGCCATCACCCGCACCGGTGCGCCGCTCACCGGCCCTCCCGGGCGACCGATCCCAGCGGATGGCCGTCGCCCGGCCCGGACCGGCCCCGGTTCATCCCGCCACCGGGACGGGAGGCCTGCGGACGTCCGCGACAGCCGCATCGCCGAGGCCCACCGTCCCGCCCGGCCCGGGCAGCAACAGCCGGGCATGGCGCCCGCCCGGGGCGACACCCCGCCCGCGCAGCCGCACCCGGACCCGTCGCGAGCACAGGCGCCCGCTGCCGCCCTCCGGGCCGGAACCGAGACCCTGCCACTGCGCGTCGGTGCAGATCAGCTCCGCGTCCGCTCCCGGCCACGGTTCGAGCGCCAGCAGGACCGCGCCGCGTTGCCGGGCCCGGGCCGCGAGACGCTGCCGGTCGGCGGCGCGCACCCCGGCACGTTCGGCGCCTGCCACGGCGACGACGTCCAGCCCGTCGAGCAGCGCGGAGGTGACCGCCAGCAGGTCGGCACCGGGATGGGGCACCAGCGCCAGCCGTTCCAACCGGACGCCCGCCTCGGCCGCGGCCACGAGACCCAGCCCGGGCCGGCCGACGATCCCCACCCAGGCGCCACCCGCCGTGGCCTCGGCGAGCAGTGCCCACAGCAACGACGTGGATCCCGGCCCCTTCGGGACGGCCACCGTGGTGCCGTGGCGCAGCCCGCCCGCGGGCAGCAACCGGGCGAGCGGCCCGGCCACCGGCAGCACCCGGCCGTCGGCCTCCGGATGGGACACCGGACGCCCGCCCGCGGCCCGGTTCTCCAGACCGCGCAACACACCACGGGCCAGCTCCAACCGGCCCGCGGGATCCACCTGCCGTGCATCCTCGACAGCCACATCTCCGACAGCGGCATCGGCCACGGCATACCTCCCGCACTCGCGCCGCGGGGAGTCGGCGAATCGAACGTCTGTTCGAGACACTAGCCCGGCGAGGCCGGAGAACTCAACCCCCGACCGAGGGACGACGCGGGGAGGAGTGATCCGGAAGGACCGGAGGAACGACCGCACCCGGCCAGGTGGAGGCCACCCCGCCGCCGGCGGATCGAACATGGGTTCGAGTTGTGCACACGAGTTGTCCACAGCTGTGGACAACACAGTTCGTGGACAACTGTGGAGCGGTCAGTGCGCGAAGTGGCGCGTTCCGGTCAGGTAGAGGGAGGTGCCGGCCGCAGCAGCCGCCGCCGTCACCTCGTGGTCACGCACGGACCCGCCGGGCTGGACGACGGCGCGCACGCCCGCGTCGAGCAGGACCTGCAGCCCGTCGGGGAAGGGGAAGAACGCGTCGGAGGCCGCCACCGAGCCGCCGGCCCGGTCACCCGCGCGCGTGACGGCGAGCCGGGCGGCGTCCACGCGGTTGACCTGCCCCATCCCGATGCCGACGGCCGCACCTCCCGACGCGAGCAGGATCGCGTTGGACTTGACCGCCCGGCACGTGCGCCAGGCGAACACCAGGTCGGAGAGGACGTCGGCGGGGACCGGGGCGCCGGTGGTGAGCGTCCAGGACTCCGGGTGGTCCCCAGGGGCGTCGAGCACGTCACGCTGCTGCAGGAGCAGCCCGCCGGAGATCGCCCGCATCTCCGGACCGGCGCGTTGCGCCGGGGTGCGCAGAGCAAGCACGCGCACGTTCTTCTTGCGGGTGAGCACCTCCAGTGCCCCGTCGGCGTAGGACGGCGCGAGCAACACCTCGGTGAACACCTCGGCGACCTGCTCGGCCATGGCCACGCTGACCTCACCGTTCGCGGCGATCACCCCCCCGAACGCGCTGACCGGGTCGGTGGCGTGCGCCTTGCGGTGGGCGTCGGCGATGTCGGTGCCGACCGCGACACCGCACGGGTTGGCATGCTTGATGATCGCCACACACGGGCCGTCGTGGTCGTGGGCGGCGCGCCAGGCCGCGTCGGCGTCGACGTAGTTGTTGTAGGACATCGCCTTGCCGTGCAGCTGCTCGGCGTCGGCGAGCCCACCGGTGCCGGAGACGTACAGGGCGGCGGCCTGGTGCGGGTTCTCCCCGTAACGCAGGGACGCCCGTCGCTCCCAGGTGGCGCCGACCCAGCTCGGGAACGGTCCCGCCGCAGGCGCCCCGGATGAGGAGACGCCCGGAAGGACCGCCGCTGGTAGCACCCCAGCGGGGAAGGCACTGCCCATCCAGGACGCGACGGCGACGTCGTAGGTGGCCGTGTGCCGGAAGGCCGCGGCGGCGAGCAGGCGGCGGTCGGCGAGCTCGAACCCGCCGCGCCCGACCTGCTCGAGCACCCACTCGTAGCGCTCCGGGTCGACGACGACGGCCACGCTGTCGTGGTTCTTCGCCGACGCCCGCACCATCGCCGGCCCGCCGACGTCGATCTGCTCGACGCACTCGGCGGGCGTCGCGCCGGAGGCGACCGTCTCCGTGAACGGGTACAGGTTCGACACCAGCAGGTCGAACGGCGCGATCCCCAGCCGGGCGAGCTGGGTCAGGTGCTCGGGGCGACGGGTGTCGGCCAGCAGGCCCGCGTGGACGCGCGGGTGCAGCGTCTTGACCCGGCCGTCGAGGCACTCCGGGAAGCCGGTCAGCTGCTCGACGGACGTGACCGGCACCCCGGCGTCGGCGATGCGCTGGGCCGTGGACCCCGTCGACACGATCTCGACACCGAGCGCGTGCAGCCCGGTGGCCAGCTCCAGCAGCCCCGCCTTGTCGTAGACGCTGATCAGCGCCCGCACGACGGGACGGCGCTCGCTGGTCTCCACAGAGCTCACGGGATGCTCACCTCTCGTCCGGTCACGGTGGCCCCTTGCCGGGCCAGCGCGGCGACGGTGCTCACGAGCAACCGCCGCTCCTCGATCTTGATGCGTTCGTGCAGCGTCACCGCGGTGTCACCGGGCTCGACGGCGACGGCGGCCTGCGCGAGCACGGGCCCGGTGTCGACACCGTCGTCGACGAGATGGACGGTGGCGCCGGTGACCTTGACGCCGTAGGCGAGCGCGTCGGCCACCCCGCGCGTACCCGGGAACGACGGCAGCAGCGCCGGGTGGGTGTTGATCACCGGGCAGCCGGTCCCGGCGAGGAATCCCGGCCCCAGGATCTTGAGGAAGCCGGCGCTCACCACCAGATCCGGTCGGTGCGCCGCGACGGCCTTCGCGAGCGCGATGTCCCACGCGGCGCGGTCGGCATGGTCCCCGACGCGCATCGCGAACGTCGGGATGCCGGCCCGCTCGGCGCGGGCGAGACCCTCGATGCCGGGGCGGTCGGCCCCGACGGCCACGACCCGGGCGGGGTGGTCCGGGGACGCGCCGGCGTCGAGCAGCGCCTGCAGCAACGTGCCCGCGCCGGAGACCAGGACCACGAGCCGAGCCGGGGACGGCACCTCCACCCGGTACGGCTGATGCGACGACGCGGGCAAGCGGCGCCTCCTCGGCGACGGGGTTCGGGTTGCCAGCCTAGGCTGCGGTGCAGGTCACACCGATGGGAACCCTGCCCGGCCGGGGTCGGGTCAGTGACGGGGGTCCGGCCCGGTCCCCCGGACGGGCCGGGGATCCTCGCCGGGCTCGGCTCCGGCCGGATCGCGCTCCACAGGCCCGTCACCGGCCGCGTCCCGCGCTACGGCCTCGACCTCTGCCCCGACCTCGGCCTCCCCCGACCCGGGGGCGGCGCGGCGC